>CAYWXT010000195.1:0-11267 GCA_964462125.1 uncultured Pirellulaceae bacterium
CGGCGTAGCCCAAATCATCCGCCAAAACAAAGACAACATTCGGCGGCGGCTCGGCGGCAATCCCCGATCCCCCCAACGTCGCAACGGCGGTGAGCATGACGAGGCCGAGACCGAGCCAGCGGTGGTGACAATGAGTTGTGAATGCATTCATGGCGATTTCATTCATGGCGATTTACCGTACCCGGCACGCTGGCCGAGATGATCAGATGGGACGCTTACGGGGTTAGCGTTTCGGCCAACTGCTACTGTGTACGGGGAGTTAACGATTGCGTTTCTCGTTCAGGATCGGATCGGCCTGCTCCGTCACCGCCAGGTGCTCGGCCAGAATTGGTGTTAGTTTGGCATGCGCCGCCTGTTGTGCTTCGGATCGATCGGCCGACATCAAATCGTGCTGCTCATCGGGGTCGGCGCGGGTGTCGAAAAATTGGCCGTTGGCGTACAGCTTGTGCCGTTGGTCGCGGACGTGCTGCGAGGCCTTCTCACGCACGCCATTGCGGTGATACCAGCAGTAAATGGCCTCCTTCGTTCGCTCCTCCGGGCGCCCTTCCAAGACGGGAACCAAACTGACCCCGTCCAGCCCCTCCGGCGTCGTCGTGCCAGCCGCCTCGGTGAGTGTCGGAAGGACGTCGCTGAAGTCGACCAAGGCGTCACTGACCTGGCCCGGCTCTATCACCGCTGGCCAGCTGGCAACGAAGGGGACATGGGTGCCGTTGTCCTTCGGGCTTCCCTTGCCTCCGCGGAAGCGGCGACCGTTGAACTCGGAGACGATGTCGGTGAAGGTGCCGTTGTCGCCGGTGAAGATGACAAGCGTGTTCTCGCGGAGCCCCGTCTCCTCCAGCTTGTCCACCACTTTGCCGACCATCTTGTCCGTATAGCGAACGAACGCCTCCCAGTATTTCTGGCTCCGATAGCCACCCGGCTCGTTGGTCGCCTCACGCCACATTTCCGGGTCCCAGTCGGGATGATCCGGGGTCGGGACGAAGGGCCAATGGGGCAAGATCATCGGGTAGTAGGCCAGAAACGGTTCCTCACGGTCTTGCTGGGACTCCAGAAAATCGCACAAGTAGTCCGTCACCACGTCGGGACCAAACTCACCATTTTTGAAGTCTTGTTTCTTCCCGTCGATTTCCAGCCCCGGGTTGGGATAGCGACTCGGTCGGCGGACCAATTGCCACAGGCAATGGCGGTCGAACCCAAAGTTCCGGGGCGCTTCGAAACCACCTTTCAACTGCCACTTGCCCGCGACCGCGGTCCGGTATCCGTCGTCGCGGAGCAGGTTGCCGAACGTTACCGCTTCAGGATCGAGCAAACCGAAACGGATGTAGTTCCGGTTGTTGTAGATCCCCGTCATGATCTGGACGCGCGACGGTGTGCAGATCGGTTGCGAGTGGGCATGATCGAACCGAATCCCGCTGGCGGCGAGGCGATCGATGTGGGGGGTCGAATAGACGCGGCTGCCGTAGCAGGAAAAATTCTCCATCCCGATATCATCCGCCATGATGACCAACAGGTTCGGGCGCCCGTCATCGGCATGCGCGCGATTCCATGACGCCGCGACGCCGGAGATGGCCAAGCCAACGATGAGCAGGACGATAGCGAGCGAGTGGACCGAGAGGGTTCGCATAGCAGACATTTCCCTATGAAATCGAGGCTGGGGGCGACTGACCCATCAGCGTAACACAAACCATTGTCCGGAATGACCAAAGGCGGCAAACCGATTCTGCGGGAGCGTGATGAGGGGTTCCCGAGAGGCTCTCAGAGCCTAACGCTGAGGCTGAGTGGAGATTGGCCTTGTCCCATCGGCCGAGGTCGGGCGGACGACCGGGATCAGCCGGTTGATGCTGCGGATCGCCTCTTCGAGGCTGATCACGCGCGCGTATCGGTCCCGCAGCGTCGCCAGGGATGCTTGGTGCAATTCGGGCGTGACCGTCGCACAGCAGTCCTCGATGACGGTGACCAGATAGCCCAGGTCGCAGGCATCGCGAACCGTTGTCTCCACGCACTCGTTGGTGTAAACGCCAACGATAAACAGCGATTCGATCTCCAGGTTGTTCAGCACGTAGTGCAAATTGGTTGACGAGAAGACGCCGCTGGCCGTCTTGTTGATCACGATCTCATCCCGCTTGTTGTCGGGGGCAACCGCTTCCAAGAAATCGGCTTCACGGGACCCGGGGGGAGCCAGCAGCCCCAGTCGCTTGTGCCCCTTGCCGCGGTCCCGGCCGTCCTGGGTCAAGGCTTGGATCCGCGTGTGGATCACCTCCAGCCCGTGCGAGCGGAAGGAATCTTGCAACCGCCGAACGTTGGGCAACACCAACGATTCAAGTCGATCAAAATAGTATCGCTGCGCCTCCGGAGAGACCCCGCTGGTTTCCGACTCGTCGAAAACACCATGCCCTGGAGAGGCGTCGAGATACTGCAGATCGATGCACAGCAGCGCCGTGTTCCGATGGGCCAGGATATCGAGGTGGTCCGGGATGTCGATGAAGGAATCGTGGTACGCGTCCTTCAGCGGATCGAGGTGGGAGGCCAGATCGGAGGGGTCAGACGGGATACGGTTCATGCGGTTGGTCGGGGGTCGAGTGTCAAATCCTCACAGCGCGTTCGCATCAGCCAACTGTAACAGCGTCTGCAGCACGACGTTAGCTCCCGCCTCAATGTCCGACCATGCGGTCCACTCCGCCGGCGAATGGCTCTGCCCGCTCTTGCTGGGGACAAATACCATCCCCACCGGAACGATGCTCGCCATGATCTGGGCATCGTGGGCGGCGCCGCTGGGCATCTGTTGGAACTCGAGCTCCAGTCGTCTCGCTTGGTGCCCAACCGCCTCCACCACTTGGCGGCTGCAGGCGGTCGGCTGGATGAAACTCTGTTGCTCGAACTCAAACATCAGCCCTCGCCGCCGGGCAATGGCGGAGAGCGCCTTGCGAAAGGCCGAGGAGAGTTCCTCCAACATCGACTCCGAGGTGTCACGGACGTCGAGCGAGAATTCGACCAACCCGGGCACCGTGTTCGCTGCCCCCGGTAAGATCTGGGCGCGACCGATTGTGGCGCGGCTCCGCTCCCCACCGTTCTCCTCGAGGATCCTTGGGATCTCGTGGGCGAACTCGGCCAGTCCCATGAAGGCGTCATTTCGCATCTCCATCGGTGTCGTTCCGGCATGATTTGCCTCCCCCCGAAACCAAGCCACCCATTTGAACAACCCGGTGATCTCGTCGACCACGCCGACCGGTTTGTGCAATCGATCGAGGACCGGTCCCTGTTCGATGTGCAGTTCCAAGAAGCTGGCGATCGTCTCCGGATCGCGGGCTGCGTCCAGGGCCGCCAACGGTTCAAAGCCTTGACGCTGCATCTCGTCTTGAAGCAAAACGCCGTCCAGGTCCTTCAGCGTCGCCAGCATGTCGGGGGTGATCTGCCCGCACACCGCCTGCGAGCCGAACATCCCGCCGAAACGCCCCTCCTCGTCTGTGAAGGCGATCAGTTCCAGTGGACGTAACGGTTCGATCCCCGCTTCACGGATCCGCCGCAGACTTTCCAAACCGGCGATGACCCCCAGCGTCCCATCGAGCGCCCCGGCGCACGGGACGGTATCGATGTGCGAACCGACCATGATGGTCGGCCCGTCGGACTTTCCCCCCAGCACGCCCGAAACGTTCGCCGCCCCGTCAATGCGCGACTCCAGTCCTGCCTGCTCAATCTGGTCGACAAGCCAACGCCTCGCTTTCATGTCGGCGTCGGTGAAGGCCATCCGGTAGATCCCCCGGTCCTCCTCATCACGGCCGATCTCGGCGAGCGCCAAAATGTCGGACTTGATCCGCTCCAGGTCGACACGCAGGTCGGCGGCGAGTTGGGTACTGGCGGTGGACATCCAAGGCTCCTGGTTACAACCGATTCACGAACATGCCCTCAATCGACCGCTGGAAGCGGTTCGCCTTCAATGTATTGTCCATGGAGCATGTGCAACTGCAGCAGGTGGTTCATCACAATGTCGTTTCGGCGGGCTTGGGTGACATCGGTCTCCTTCCAAGCCGCGTCGATGAATTCGCTGACCGGCGCGGCATTGACCAGCCCCGCGTTGCCGATCCGCTCGGCGGTCAGCCAGTGGTCGATCATCTCCTGGACAGCAGCCCGTTTCACCGGATCGGTGTGAGCCGGCGGTGCCATGAAGGCGAACTTCTTGCGTTCGTAAAGTTCCTTCGGCAAGACGTTGACCATCGCTTCCCGCAATACCCATTTTTCGATCCCGTCACGAATCCGCACATCGGGCGGAATGGTGACGGCGTACTCGGCGAGGTGGTGGTCCAGAAACGCTGGTCGCGCCTCCATGCTGTTGGCCATGTCCATCCGGTCCCCCCCCCAGGTCAAGATCTGTCCCTCCAGCATCGTCTTGCTCCAGGTGTACTGGGTGATGTCGAGCGGATGCCGGCCACGCACCATCGCCGGATCAATCGCCTCGGCGACTTCCGCGACGGGATCGTAGTGCTCCAGCAGGTCGGTCAGCTCGGTCGACAACAGCGGTCGGATCCGCTGCAGGGTCATCATCCAGGGCTGGATCCAGGACGGGGTGAAGCCGCACAGGTCCTGCCACGCCGGGTGCGTCTGTTCTTCCTCGGCAAGAATCGCGCCCGAGAAAATCCCTTCTTCCTTTTCGACGCCGAGCCAGTCGCGGCGAAAGAAGGGATAGCCGCCGAACAGCTCGTCCGATCCCTCGCCGGTGACCACCGCTTTGTAGTTGCAGGCCCGGACGCGGTGGCTCATGTGCCATTTGGCCACCGCCAGTGTATTGTAAAAGGTTCGTTCGGCGTGCCACGTCGCCCGCTCGAACGCTGGACCGTAGAGCTCCTTCTCCGTCAGCCGCAGCAGTTCTTGCTCGGCGCCGGTCCGCTCAGCCATCAACGTGGCGATGTCAGACTCATCGTACTGGTCGCTGTCAAAGGCAATCGTGAAGGCTTTCACCGGGGCCTGCTGGAGCGTGGTGGCCAGCCCTAGAATCGAACAACTGTCGATGCCGCCGGAAAGGTAACAGCCGACTGGAACGTCGGCTTCCAACCGGGTCGCAACCGCATCGATCAAACGTTCCTGGACCCCGCGGACATATTCATCCGGGTCGGCATTCGTTTCGTGGGATTCGGGGAACTCCAAGTCCCACCATCGTTGGGTCCGTGTTTCCAGTCGCCCCTGGCGCTGTTCGACGATCAACATATGTCCCGGCTTGAGTCCGTGCACCCCTTCGAAGGCGGTCGTCCCCGGCACCATCACTTGCATCATCTGATGCACCGCCGCCTTGGGGCACAGCCGGGGTTGGATATCGGGGTGGCGGAGGATCGATTTGACTTCCGAGCCCCAGATCACACCCTGGTCGTTGACCGCGTAATACAGTGGTTTGATTCCGAAGCGGTCACGAACCAGGATCAACCGTTTGGCGCGATTGTCGTAAAGAACGATCGCGAACTCACCGCGCAGCTGTTCGACGAACGCCAGTCCGTCGCGGAGGTAGAGCGGCAGCGTGATCGCGCTGTCACTCTTGCCGCTGGAGCTCAGTCCCTGGCAGGCGAGCCGGGTGCGGATCCGCTTGTAGTCATACAATTCGCCGTTGACGGTCACCGCATAGTCACCCTCGGCCGATTCAATCGGTTGATGTCCGTGGTCGAGCCCGACGATCGAGAGCCGCGTGTGCCCCATCGCCATGCCCTGGTCGACGAACAGCCGGCTGCCGCGATCATCGGGGCCGCGATGGTCGAGAACGTCGAGCATCTGGTCGAGCGCAAACCGCAGTTGCCGCTCGTTGGTGCGTGAGGGGTTCCAAAATCCGGTAATGCCACACATCGGTGTCTCTCAAGAAGGATATGAACGAGCAACAGGGGTCGAGCTTCAAATCCCGCTGATGCGATCGAGCCGGTCCAGGACCGCGGTCAACAATGCTTGGCGGACGAATACCGCGCCGGCCGCCTGGGCGAAGTAGAGATTGTGATCGGTCTCGTCCAGGTCTTCGGACAGCTCGTCGTTGCGGGCCAAGGGGTGCAGGATCACCGCCTCCGGCTTGAGATTGCTGTTCTGGTCCAACTTGTAACGGCGGTCGAGGTTCCGATAGCTGTCTCCCAAAAACGCAATGGAATTAACGTACACGACGTCCAACTTCGGCAACACTTCACGGACATCGTTGGTGACATTGATCGGGATCGGCGACTGCTCGATCGGCCCGGTCAGATCGAGCCCCACTGGGTCGGCCATCTCGGAAACGAGCGTGATCTTTTCGACCGAACCGATGAACAGCAAAGCCAGCCGCAGAAAGCTTTTCACCGCCCGCATCGAGCCGGGGGTCCCGATGATGCCGAGATGCACGCGGCGGTCGGTCGGACATTTGTCCATGCTGAGTTCCGGCCGCCACTTCAACAGCGTGTACCAATCGATCAACGCCTGGGTCGGGTGGTGTCCCGAGCCGTTGCCGGCATTGATCAGGGGGCGCTGCAGGTTGCGGCGGATCTCATCGATGCTGTCGGTGTCGGGGTGTCGCATGATCACGACGTCGCCGTAGGTGTTGAACATCTCGCCGATATCGGCGAGCGATTCGCCCTTGGCGATCCCGGTGACCTGTCCGTCGGGGACCGAAAGCACCTTGCCGTCGAGCCGCTGCACGGCGCTCTCGAACGACAGCCGCGTGCGGGTGCTGGCTTCGAAAAACGCCGTGATCGCGATCTTGCCATCGAGCGGTTTGTCCATCTCGACGTTCCGCGTTTCCAACAGCGCCGTCAGTTGGGCGAGCGCCAATACCGTGCGGCGATCGAATTGCCGCGGGTTGACGATTGATTGACCGGCCAGCCCTTCCAGCGCCTCCCGGTCGATGCGCCCGGAAAATGCTTCCAGGAGCCGTTCGGGCCGTAGTTTTTGGCCCTTGGAGTTCGTGGCCGTGTTCGTCAGAGCACGGGCGACTTGTTGGTCAGTGAGCGTGTCCACGGGTTACCAGATCTGTTTGTCTTTGGAGTCAACGATCAAAAACACGATGAGCGCAATCACGCCGAGACTGCACAGCGTCAGCCCGCCGATGACAAGCGTTTGCAAAAACCATAGAGGAAACATCATCCGCCGGACTCCTCGATCAGGCTGTCCCGCACATTCGCCCCCCGGTCGGGCACGACCGAGAGGGCCGCAAAGTCAAACCGGTCGGGGACGAGCCAGGTCAACAACCCGAACACCACGCCGGAGACGGCCGCCCCGACCAGCGAACCCACAAACCAGCCGATGGTGAAGTAGGCCAGCAACCCGAGTAGGCTGCCGGCGACCATCGCCGCCCCGGCCGCGACTGGACTCGCCCGCCGCCAATAAAGTCCCCCCACGATCGGCCAAACGCAGCTGCCGACCAACGGCCCGGCAAAAAATAAGACCGTCGCCAACGTTCCGACGTTCGGCAAGGCAACGGCCCAGGCCAATGCCCCAAGCGCAATGATACTGTAGGCCGCCCAGCGACGCTTCTGCCCATCGCTCATGTCGCCCGGGACAAGCGGCTCGATGATGTCGGTGACCAATAGGTCGGAGGTGGCTGCCAGCAAACTATCGATGCTGGAGGCGAGCGAACAAAAGACGACGATGAACACCAGGAAGGCTCCGGCTGAGCCGAGCAGCGTCGCGGCGACCAGCGGGCCGACCGTGTCAGGCTCGCTCACCCCAATCCCCAGTGCCGGGGCCGCCAAGCCCAGGAAGCCGGCCACGATCGGAACCGGCAGCCACAACACGCCGCCCAACATGTAGGCCTTGGGGCCGACTCCCTCGCGCATCGCAAACGCCCGGCTCCACCAGACGTTGCTGTGAAAGATCTCCCCAAACCCAAACAGCATGTTATTGAACAACGCCATCAAGGCGGCGGGAAAGACCACGGAAAGCAACATCGGGCGGTTCGCGCTGAGTTGTTCGTGGACGTCCCCGATGTCGACCTGAGTCAACACCGCGATCGCCACCACCACCAAGCCGCTCAAGATGATCACGCTCTGGATGAAGTCGGTCCCGATCACCGCGTACATGCCGCCGAATAACGTGTACAGCACACACACAAGGACCACCACCGTCATCCCGACCGGATAGGGAATGCCCGACAAGACGTTCAGCAACTTTCCGCCCGCCATCGACATCGAGATCAACCAGGTGATCGCATAGAACAAGGAAATCAGCAAAAACGGCCCCGCCCCCAGCGATCCATAGCGGCGGCGCACGAATTCGACCGCCGTGTACCCATGGGGCATCAGTTCCCGGATCCGGCCACTCATCGGGGCGAACGCGAACAGCCCAAAACTCGCGGTCGAGTAGGCCAGCGCTCCCCAAACCCCCAGCTCCAACGCGAATTGCGGGGCCAGCATCGTGGTGTTCGAGGTGATCCAGGTGGCGACCGCCGTGGCAGTGGCCAACGCCAACCCGACATTCCGCCCGGCAACGGCAAACCCGTCATACGTCTTGGCCTTCCGGCCCCACCAGATTCCAAGCCCGACCCAGGCGACGCCAAAGAGTACGAGCAGCACGTACCCAGCGGTGGGGCTGAGCACCGGCGCGGCAGCAACCAGCAGCATCAGGTGCCCTCCGGCGGCGAAGAAGCGGATGAGGAAGCGCCGCTAGCTCGCGAGCGAACCGCGCCGGTGATGATCACTGTGACCAGGGCGACGACCACGACAAACCCGACCGCGAACAATGCCAACGCCTGCTCCAAAGGCCAGTGCTCGACCTGTACCACCGCAGGCCGTTCGCTGGTTGCCAAAACCTGGCCTTCGGCGTCGAGCGCCTCCAGGGTGAACGTGTGCCGTCCATCGGGCAATCCCGACATGAACGCACGCTCGAATGCCCCGCGGTACAGCACCGCTCCGGTCTCATCGGTCAACCGGTACTCCTCGACCCCCTCGATCGAATTCCAGTTCAGGCTGACATGACCCTCACGCAAGAGATCGCCTTCACGCAGCGCCTCATGATGGGCCTCGTCGAACGCCAATGCGTCCGCTCCTTGATCGACCGACCGGTCGCTCGGCGTTGCCCCGCGCTGTGGGGACGCTTGTTCCACTTCCGGCTCGACCTGAAGTTGGTCAGACCCCGCGTCTGGCGAAGACGGATCTTGAGCGGTCACAGACGGAGCCTGTAGCAGTAACAAGACCAACGAAACCCGAATTCCGCTCCCCGGGTTTACGCTACTGAGAAACGTCATGCCGTGATGGCAGGAGAACAAACGAGCTCCAACGGTGAGCGGAAACCAGCCAAGCTCCTCCCTCCGAGAAGAGTTGTCGCCAAAAGGAAGAGACTAACAGATTTCGCCGGGCGGCTCAAACCGACCGCTCGCCTTCGTCGCAAAACCCGGACGTCCTGGGCCGGACGGCTCGCGCCGCTGGGTTAACGAAGGGAGCGGAGATGCTGGGGGCCGATTCTCTGGCCACGTCTATTCAGGTTCGAGCCCGAAGTCGCGAATCGTGGTCAGGGTCTTCAGCTCCAGACCCTTGGCGGCGAAAGCTTTGCCGCCGCCGGCCAACCGATCGACGACACCGATCACGAAATCGACCTTCAACCCAAACGCTTCCGCTGCCCCGACCGCCTGCAGCGCGCTGCTGCCGCTGGTGATCACGTCTTCCACGATCACGACGTGTTGCCCCGGCTCGACCGGACCCTCGATCTGTCGCCCCATGCCGTGCTCCTTGGCCTCCTTGCGGACCATGAAGCCCTTGAGAGGCAGATCGCGTTGCCCGGCCAAGGTCACGATCGCCGCGGTGATCGGGTCGGCGCCGATCGCCATGCCACCGACCGCCGCCGGCAGCGGACCAGACGCCTCGATCCGTTCCAACATCGCAGCGGCGATCAGATTCGCCCCCCGCGGGTGCAGCGTTACCCGGCGGCAATCGAGATAGTACGAAGCGGTCTTGCCGCTGGTGAGTTTGAACTCCCCCAGTCGCAGTGCCTCGGATCGGATCAGGTCCAACAAGGCTTGGCGATCAACACTCATCGGCAACACTCATCGGCAACACTCATCGGCAACACTCATCGGCCGGACTTTCGCAGGCGGCCGTCGCTGCGGTCGGGACGGGGGGATGGGACCGCCGGCATTGTAGTGCTGTTTGATAACGGGTGAATGCCCTGCACTGGCATGAAAACAAATCGGGCTCGTGCTCGTGCTCGCGGTCCGCATCGGACGGACTGGACGCCGATTTCACCGGCGAAACGTAGCACAGGCTGCGAGGCTGTCGACCAGAGCGTACGACGAAACCCAAATCGCCGAACGGTTTGCCTCGCAAGAGACTCGAATGATTCGAGGACATTTAACGACGAATCACCACAGCGGAACCCTGCGACAAGATCCCTTGCAAGTCGGAGGCATGGTCGCCGGCCAAGCTGATGCAACCCTTGTCGGTCGGTTCGCTCGGGCTCGGGCTGCCGTGGACGCAAAGCTGGCTGCCGAGATCGAGCCACATCGAACCGTACGGGTTGTCAGGACTCTCCGGCGGCACCGGGCTTCCCGAGGCGTCGTAGTACGTCTTCGCCCCCTGTTTGTCCTGGACCGTGTAGCTGCCCGGCTCCGGCGAAGGGTCCTCGCCGATGCCAATCGGAAACCGGCCGGCGTAGTAATCGCCCACGAACAGCGTCAACTCCTGCTCACCCAGGCTCACGTCGGCGCGAAACGGACCGCGGACAATTTTCAGATCGGTTCCCGGCAACACCGTGATCGGGTCGTCAATGCCGTTGATGTTGGCCAGCAACTGCCAGGGAACTTCGTACTCGGCCGCGATCTCCATCAATGTCTCGTTCTGCAGCACCCGGTGGGGCTGCTCCAAAAGGTGCGACCGGCTGTAGATCACCTCGCGAGCCAACGGATCAAGCCGGCTGAGCAGCTCCGATCGCTGCTCGGCCGTCAGCTCCGGCGTGTCGTAAAACAGGCTCAGTGTCGCCAATGCCTCCTTTTTCTTCCCCGCATGGTACTGTTCGTCCGCAACCCGGATGGCGTTGTCCAACCCGCGGCCCGACCGGCTGCTAGAGTCACCGCCGCTGTCGCCATTTTCAGAGTCAGCGCTGCTGTCGCCGGAGATGCCTTCGTCGAAGCTTGCGGAAGGGTCACCCTCGAAATCGCCCTCCTCAGCCGCTTGCTGCGGATCGGGCAGGTCGAAGTCGCCGCCGGTCGAAGGGTATTGGCGGTCTCGATCGATCGACACCGAGGTCGCTGCCCCTTCGACGTCCGGCAGCGCCATCGCGTCGCGGCTGGCCAAGCGATCTCCGCCAGCCTGGTCGGGGGGAGGGGCAGGAAGCGCGGTCGCTTC
>CAYWXT010000196.1:0-11031 GCA_964462125.1 uncultured Pirellulaceae bacterium
GACCAACAGGAGATCCACGATACGTTCATGCGGGTCTTTCAGCCTCCGAGCGCCCCGGATGAAGCCTTGGACGCGTTCGAATCCCGTTTTCTGTCGGGCGAGCCGATTGCCGACCCGCTGGAAACGGTGGGATTGCGACAAGCGCACCCCGAATATGAACTGACCCATGCATACAACGGCCGGCAGGGAGTCGAGTTCGTTCGCCAAGCGGTGAATACCGACCACCGCTACTCGGTCGCCTTCGTCGACATGCGGATGCCACTCGGGTGGGACGGGCTGGAAACGACCGAAAGGTTATGGCAGGTCGATCCTGCGGTCCAGGTGGTGATCTGCACCGCCCACAGCGACCATCACTGGGACGAGGTTCTGAAACGCCTCGGGTGGAGCGATCGGCTGTTGCTGATCAAAAAGCCGTTCGAGTCGGACGAGGTGCGGCAGTTGGCCTTGGCGCTCAGTCAGAAAAGTCAGTTGGAGCTGATCCGACGGCGGAAGCTGAAAGAGTTGCAGCACGAGGTCGAGCTTCGCCAGCAGGTCGAGGAGGAACTGCGGGAGATGGCGCTTCGTGACACGCTGACCTCGCTCCCCAACCGCTCGTTCCTGCTACAACGCCTACAGGCGATCGTCGATCAACGCCAATTCGGTCCGCAGCGCCACGACGCGCTGTTGTTCCTGGATCTCGATAACTTCAAGATCATCAATGATAGCCTGGGCCACGACGCCGGCGATGACTTGCTCAACCAGGTGGCGGCGAGACTCAAGGAGTGTGTCCGCGAACAAGACTTTGCCGATCGCTGCACCGGCAGCGATGACACGACCGTCCGTCTCGGAGGCGACGAATTCGTGGTTCTGCTCGAACAACTGCACGATCCCAACGACGCTTTACAAGTCTCAAAGCGGATCGTCAAGCGGCTCGCGGAACCGTTTGAACTGGGCGATCGATTGGTGAACGTCGGTACCAGTGTGGGCGTGGCCTACGTCGATGAGTATGTGCGGGACGGCAATGAGGCACTGCGAAACGCCGACACCGCCATGTATCGCGCGAAACAATCGGGCAAAGGACGGATTGCGATTTTCGATTTCACGATGCACAAGGCGGTCTGCCAACGGCTGGAGTTGGAGGAACAACTGCGTGCGGCCGTGCACGAGGAAGCATTCAGCCTGCGGTATCAGCCGATCATCGACTTGCGGCGCGGATGCATCATCGGGGCCGAGGTCCTGATCCGCTGGCAGCAAGACGATGGTCGTTTCATTGCGCCGGACGAGTTCATCCCGGTGGTCGAAGAAATCGGCTTGATCAATCAAGTCGGCGAGTGGGTGCTCGAGCGGGCCGCCAAAGATTTCGGTGAACTGCTCCATACCCTCCCTCCCAGCGCCAGCCATGACCTCTACATCGGCGTGAATGTCTCCAAACGACAACTGGGGGATCCCTTGTTCCCCAAACGCCTCGATGCGATCCTTGAACGCACCGCGTTCCAACGGCGGATGCTCAAACTCGAGATGACCGAGACGGCGGACCCCCGACATGGCGAACAGGTGCTGCAAACGCTGCGGGCGCTCCAGGCTTCCGGGATCGGGATCCATATCGACGACTTCGGAAAAGGCCAGTCCTCCCTCACCTGTTTCCAAGCCTATCCGATCGAGACGGTAAAGATCGATCGGGCCTTCACCGCGGCGATCGCCCGGGACCACAGCCACTCGGTGATCACCCAAGCGATGATCGAGCTCGCGCACCACTTGAGCGCCCGCATCGTCGGTGAAGGCGTTGAGGACGAGGAACAGGTGCGGTTGCTCCGCCAATGGGGCTGCGACCTTGCCCAGGGCTACCTCTTCTCCCCTCCGCTGACACTGGAAGAACTCGGCCAACTGATCCGAGAGCCCAACCGCAGCGCGGGATTGCGACAACTCAGCGCGATGCCCCTCCCACCACTCCCCACGCCACCGGCCTTGTCCAATCAAACTTCGCTGCCACTGCACGAATGACCGGCGAAGCGCGGCGTGTGCAGGATCGGGTGCGATTACGGCGGAGCTCATCTGGCTCCGAAGCCGACGAGATCTGGCACCTTCGATCCGGCAAGCGTGACCGGACAATCGCAGATGCCGCTGAGTGGGACGACGATTGACCTATGGGAGGCAGGATTCATCGATGACGAAATCACCGTCCAACTTCGTGTTCGAGGCGAAGGCATGATTGGTGTTCGAGCGGGGGATCGGGGTCGGTGCTTCTTCATTGGGGCGGCTTGCCAATCGCGTACTCCCGCTCCGTTCATGTACAATCAGCTGGATCTTCATCGGTTCTGCACCCCGCCATCGCTAATTGAGGTTTCCGAAACTCTCTTCCGACGCCATGAGCCGATTTCCACACATCACCGACTACGTCAATGACGTTTTCTCCAGGGAGCGCAACCGATGGGACTTCATCTGGCTGCGCCCGATGCTCCTCGTGATGTATTTCTTCTTGCGGACGATCAGCTTTCCTCTGCAATTTCTCTTTCATCGACGTCCTTACGGATGCGAACACTACCTGATCGATCGAAGTATGGCTCTGGGGATGAAATATCTCGCCACCTACGACGCGGCCGAACTGCTGCTACGTCACGTTCAAATCGAGCCCTTACTTTACCGCCATATCTTGGCACGCAAAAATTCGCCGTCTCCCGCCAACGGACGCAAGCTGAATGGCATCGATGGCGACTATGCCGTCGAGGATTTGAAGACGATCGCCCAACACAACATGACGCTCGGTCACGACGAGTTGTCCTATGAATTGGTGGAGCGATTCGACAAGGAAATGTTCTTGGAGAACCTCAACTTCATCCGCAGCCTCCAGCCGGAAGACCACCACCGACTGAGCAAGGCGGCGCTCGAGGAGAACCGGAAGCACTCGTTCCAACTTCTGGGCCCCACGAATATTGTGCTTTTGATCGTGACCTCGATCACCCTGTTCGGCGACCTGCAAACGACGATCAATGCGCTCAATTCGTTCCGTTCGGACTCCGTGCTACTATGGTGTCTGAAGCACATCTATGCGGAAAACGCCTCGGTGCAGATCGACCTCGATTTCTTCATGCAGGAAGTCAGCAACCGCGGACACTTCAATAACAGCGCATTCTTCTCCAATCCGAGCCAGTACTTATATTACCACATCGTCTTCGACGAAATCGCCTATCATCTATTGCGAAATCCACCCGCGCACGCGCCAGCGGAGGTGCCCGGGTCATAAGGCGATCCTGCACGCCATCCCAGATCGTCCATTCCCGTAGCTCAACCATCCCTGTCGACACCGGTGACGGCCGTGGCATGTTATATCACGAAGACCAGCAGCTTCTTGCCGAACTCGCCGGTCGCGAACGACGATATTGACCGTTTTCTCGGCTCGCTGCCGGGCGAATCGACGGTCAAGGATAAGGTTCTAGCGATGAACGGGATCGTTCAACGACACTACGCTCAGAACGAAGAGCAAAAGACAAGCCACGATGTGTACCAGCTAGCGCTACTCGCGGTTGAAGCCTGTCTACAAGGTTCGGGGGAGGCCGGTGCGGTGAGCTACTTGGCCACCGGAACGACCTACGCGCCCCTGTCCGGCCCTGGCTTCGCATCGATCCTGCACCATCGGCTGATGCGCGCCGGAAAGATGCAGCATCCCGTGGAAATCAGTTCGCATGGCGGGATTTGCACCTCTGCGGCGGCCGCGTTGGCTGCAGCAATCCGGGCCATCGAATGCGGCAGCCACACCACTGCACTGAGCGTGGGCGCAGAACATGCCTCCGAAATTCTGAAGTCGACGGTGATTCAACCGATCGACGACCGCAACGAGCATGACGATCTCCGCAAAACCCAGTGGTTCATGGCCGTCTTTCTTCGTTTCATGCTGTCCGATGGGGCGGGTGCGATGTTACTGCAAGACCAGCCTCGGCGCGGCGAACTGTCGCTACGGGTCAACTGGACGCACTCAAGGTCGTTTGCTCACGAGGCCCCTCTGTGCATGAAGCTGGAGAATTCGCGTGCCCGGTTGACGCAAGACGTGGGCATTTTGTCCCAGCACCTCGTTCCCATGGGCCGCCAGTTTATGGCGAGCGCGATGCAGACTCACGGTGATTCGCTCGACTCCTACCGGATCGTCCTGCCACACATGTCTTCATTTTTCTTTCGCCGCAAGATGGAGCGCGTGATGCGCGAGTTCTGCGGCGATCCGACACAGGAGGTTCCGTACTGGACCAATCTGGCGACCGCTGGTAACACCGGGGCAGCGAGCATTTACATCATGCTCGATGAATTTTTGCGGCGGCAAACTCTACGGGAAGGCGACCGATTACTGCTGTTTGTCCCTGAGTCCGGCCAATTCAATTTCGCGATGATCAGCTTGACTGCGGTGGTGGGATAATGGTGACAGGTCGGAAGCCGCCAGCTGGTCGTTTGGCGATCATAGGCGTCGGCAGCAGTGGCTTGATTTGCCTGAAAACTGCCCTCGATGTCCTTCCCGGCTGGGAAGTCGTCTGCTTCGAGAAATCAGAGCAAATCATCGGCTGTTGGGGAGATCCTTATCCTGGATTCGTATCCACCTCGACAAAATATACCACCCAGTTCGCCTGCTTTCCAAACTACGACGCCTGCAGTGGCGGAGAGCGAAAAAGCGTTCGGGAGGAGTTTTTCTGCGATGATGAGTATGGAAAGTATCTCGAACGGTTTGCCGATGCCTTCCACCTCCGCCGCCACATTCAATTTTGCCGAACCGTCCGCCACATCCGGCGCGCTGAGAGCGGTGGCGGATGGAACGTGTGGCTGAGTCGAACCGATCTTCCCGGCGACTCGGATGTGATCGAGCATTTCGACCAAGTCATTCTCTGCACCGGATTGGCGGTCGAGGCCAAGCGAATTGACTGCGCAATACCCGTCGCGTCGCCCGCGGAACTGCAGCAACGCGGAGGTATATCGCAAATTCGCAAGCGGCGGATTGTCGTCATCGGGGGAGGTGAATCCGCCGTTGATTACGCCCATCGTTTGGCGCGGCCCGAAGCGGAAAATCAAGTCTTCCTGTCTTTGCGATCCGGGATCCGGGTTAGCCCACGGTACCACCCGATTCGCGGTGTTCCGTCCGACTTTCTTCGCAACCGTTTGATGTTGTCGATCCACGAGGATCTCCGCAACCGGATCGGCGAGCTCTTTGTGAAATTACGGATCAGGTATCAAGAGCATTTCGAGCGATTATTCCCGCCCCGAATTGCGATGGAGGGCAGGCCGGATACGCCCCAGGCAGCCTCCGGCGACCCGCTGCGGGTCGCACGCGTTCGCAAGGAGTGGGCCCGCAAGCTCATGCGAGGAGCGAAAGGCGAGCTGTTTAACATGTTCCACAACAAGAGCGACGATTTCCTCGACTCGATCGCCGCAGGGCGGCTGACCGTCGTCGGGCAACCGCTGGACGATAAATACCGAGTGTACCGTGGGTATGACTCCCAGCATCCAGTCGACGTGGCGCCCGACACGCTGGTTCCGGCGATCGGATACGCCTCCAACCTAGAAACGCTGTCCGGCGGGACCATTTGCCTTACCGACTTTTATCTGGGCTGTTCCCACGTCTCCTTTCCAGACCTGTTTGCCGTGGGATTCGCCCGGCCGATCATTGGAAATGTGCCGACAATCAGCGAGGTCCAAGCTTGGTATGTCTGCAGCATGATCAGCGGTGATGTTTCCCGCCCCGAAAACATTCGGGAGTTGCATGAGGCGGACCGCGCCAGGCAACGGCGCCGTTACCGGAATCTGGATCTGCAGCGGGTTTACCCCGTGGAGATGTTTCCCTACTGCGACGAACTGGCGCGACGCATGGGCGTCTATCCGTCCATTCGCGCGGCAGGATCGCTGAGAACGTGGTGTCGCATGCAGTTGGCTCCCGCCACAACCTTACATTATTTGCACCGCGATCCATCGGTCCGCGAGCATTGGAAAACGGTACCGATTTACATGCCATGGACGCTTGTCCTACTGCTGCTCCTCCTCAAGCCTATCGATGCAATCTATCGCATGGGCCTACGGCTTACCCGCTTAAGACCGAGCCGGCGAGACCATTCGCCGAGTAAGTCCACGACTTGACGGCCCTGGAATTCCATTTCAGTGTCGGCCAAGTCGAATACCTCGGATAGAAACCACTCCCATGATCAACGCGGGATGCGGAAGCGTCCCAATCCTGGAATTTCGAATTCGATGGCCGGCCGCTCCCGTCGGCGTACGTCTCGCTGCGGTGGCGCTTCCCGCTGCGGTGGCTCCGCTGCCGTCAACAGCTCGTGGATCTGATTGTGAACACGGTTGACATTTTGTGCGTTGCGACGCAGGTAAAGGCCATAGTCGGATTGGTTGATCTGGTCGACCACAACCTGCCACCGCTCTTCGACGTCTCGGAAGTCCGCACGCAGATGCCGTGGATCGGCCCCTCGCTCGACGACCTGATGGAAATGTTCCGCCACTTCTGCAAAGTCCCCAACCGCTCGACGCACGGGATCTCGACGGCTCACCACTCGCTCCGCGAGCGCCTGAAAATTTTTGGCTTCGTTCTCCAGCAGGTGAGCGTGACGCGCAAGCAGTTCCCGATTGACGGGTTCTCGATCGTCCGGTGCGCGATCGTCGACCATTCTCCGCAGCACAAAATGGAGTTGCTCATCTGGGTAGCGGATGCGGGAAGCTTGACGGCGCAACCACCCATCACCACTTTCTTCGAGGCGGCTGACCAACTGGTGAATGGTCCGGTCCATCTCCTGAAAGTCTCGCAGGAGGTGCCGCTGAGTCGAATCGCGGCGCAGAACCTGACGAAAATGGGCGGCCGCCCGTGACGCCTGCGCAACTTGCTCGGCAAGCCCTTCCGGGTAGCTTCCTCGATCGTAATAGATGTCTTCCTCAAGATGGTCCAACTCATTCTCCAATTGCCGCACCCACTGCTCAGCTGAGCGAACGGGAGCCCGTTGCCCCTCCCGCGATTGCGACCGCTGAGCCGCTACCGGGGAAACGAGAAGCACGGAAGCTGTGAGCACCGCCAATCCGAATAACGCGGGAGAAGGAAATCTGTTCATGGTTTCACTACTTGAAAGCAGAGGGGGGTTATCAATCAGTGGGCTTCGCTCGATCCGCTCACGGGAGGAGGCCACGCTTAAATCAACACGACATTTTTCCCCTCCCGGAGGCACGGGGAAGTCTGTGCCTTGAGGGGAAGCAAATCCTATACCGCTCGCTCCAGTTGCGTCCTTCTCGGGGATCGGGGAACCACTATCGGTACATTGAACTGGCACGTTCGCGCGATCATGGGGCCACATGGACGAAGGCGGATTGGCGATGGAAGATCGAGGACAATCTGATCGTCCCGACATTTCTCAACTTCGGCCGTGACAACCGCTTCGGCGAGACGCGCCCCGGCAGCGATTTGGATTGGGAGTACAACGTCTTTTTTCTCGCCTTTGCTCCGAAATGGCTCAGCGAGGACGGGCAGGCCTTTACGCTCAGCTTCACCAGAGGCGGCCGCGGGAAAAACAACGACTCATTCAACACGGTGCGAGGCCGATTCGTGCTGCGAGATACGAACTGAACGGGAACCAGCCGAGTCCGGCAGGCGCGAGGCATAGTACCAACATCCGATCGCGATTCCGAACAAACTCATGCTCAGGACCTGCAACACGCCCTGGCTCACCAGAACAGGGAGGACGCGCTGCTCGAACGGCAGGCTCGCTATGACGGCAAGAAAAAACAGCGGTATGGCGAGAAGGACCTGGGCCCACGCACCGATCACACGAATCCAGAGCGCCACGAAGGTACCAGAGGTCGCGCTGACGACGCTGGCAACCAACAAAGTTCGTAGAGCAAAAAGCGTGGCAACGGAGAACGCCGTTGTCAACAAAGGAACCAGAATGCTCTCGTCAAGCAGCCACACGGTAGGTCTGATCACAAACAAGCCGATCATTGCGATCTTGTATGCCTGCCCCTTTGACATTTGGCGCGCGTCGGATTGATAGACCGAGATCACGCCCAGTCGCTCGAACCAGCTTGCCACCTCGTCCTGGATGCCTGGGCGGTCGGCTCGGTAATCGTCGATCATTCGACAAAGCTGGTGCAATGGCACCACCGGCCGCTGGGAGGAGCCGGTCGATATCTCCTCCAGTAGAATCACTCGCCGCCGAACGTGCGTCGCCGTGGGCCGAATCGGGGAATCGTCCATCAAGATTCGCCCGGCGGACAGCGGCAACCAACCAGCCAGCAAGCGCAGGAGCGTAGATTTTCCTGCGCCGTTCGCGCCAAGCAGTGCATAGATCGTTCCCGAGTGCAGCTTCTCAGTCAGCGCGTGGAGCGCCCACGTTCCTTGAAACGCTCGTCCTGCTTGTCGTAGTTCAATGAGCACGTCAACCGTTCGGTTGCTTGGGAAGACTCGAGGTGAATGGGAATCCGTGCAGGAAGGTTCAATGCGAGGCGGATTGGCTGGGTCTCGCCCCCTCGTTCAAAAGGCAGAAAGGACGGAGATCGGGGGCGCATGGGTGTGAGGCCTAGTCTTCCGGGCGGCACGGTTGCAGCCACACGCGGTCGCAGTTCGGTAGCGATGCTGGCAGGCGCATATCCGTCGGTTGCACGATTGGCAACACGAGCGAACTCGCGTGGCCCTCGATGTCGTGGGCCACGTTGACCTGAAAGCTGCCGGGGAGGGCGTCAAAGGCCCATGGCCAGGCGTTACTGGCACCGCCTGGGCCGCTTACGGTCATCCGAATCTGAGATCCCTTTCTGAACGCATGAGCGAAGGGAAACAACTCGATCCGCATCAAGGTCAGTTGGCCTGGTACGAGATCGACAAGCGATTCCGCCGTGTGCAGTTGTCGCGGTCGAAGCGGAGTCGACGCGTCATCGTCCAAAGTGCGGTGACTTGCCCGCAACCATCCACTTTGCACAAGCATCTCCTGTCCGTCAGGACGGATCTCCGAGAGGGTCACTTGCAGATCGACGTCTTCAGCGTCAGCCGCGATCCAAAGATCCGCCGAGCCAGGGCCCGCCATCATGGTGTCTTCCGGCAGGGCATCGGAGGTGAACGCCACCTGATCCTGAACCGGTTCGGTCCAGCTACCGGGCGGGTTGGGGTCGTAGTTGAAGGTGCTCACCGAGCCTGGCTCGTCAGACGCGAGGTCCGAGCCAAGCTTCAGCCGCTGGCCATCGCCAGCCCCAAAGTTCGGGAGCGTACAGCGGCCTCGGACATCACCCGTCTCGTCGGACTCCAAAAGGACAACGATGTCATTCTGCGTCTCATATTCGCTGATCGCTGCTTCGCTGGCGCCGCCCAGATACGTGTGAAGAAACTGGACGACCTCATCCCAAACGGCCCCCGACCAGTACTGGTGGAAGCCGTTAACCCCGACAACCCGAACCGGCGTGTCGGCCGCATAGCGTTCATAGAGCATCGCCGGCCGACTGCCCACTTGGGGATCCTGCCAGGAGACGACCTGAAGGACCGGCACGGTGATCTTTTCAACCAAGGGCTCTGCGGATCGGCTCTGCCAGGAATCGCCGTCGTGGGGGTGATCCTGGATCGTCTCGAGCAGACTCACGTTCTGGCCCCGGAGTCTTTGATTCACTGCGCAAACCGAGTCCCGCGCCGCTCGCCGATTCAGCACGTCGCGACGGCTCGGATAAGCATTTTCGGCGTCACGCGCGGACGCCCAGATATGAGCGAAACCGATGTTCGGAATGCCACCGGGAAAAAATACATCTCGGTAAAAATCGCCCACAACCGAGCCGCACACGATCGCGTCCAGCGATGGCGGCTGAGCCGAGGCAACGAACAGCTGGGTCAACCCCGGCCACGATTGATCGCCAAGTGCGACCCCGTCGACCCACTCCTGCGCCGCCAATGCCTCGACAACATCGTAGCCATCGAGCCAGGTAAGGGGCTCCATGAAGTCGAACGCTCCGCCCGAACATCCGCTACCCCGCATGTTGACACCGACCACCGCGTACCCAGCTTCAGAAAACTGATCGAACGGTTTGTTTTGATACCCATCGCTGGTCTCCAGGCTCGGTTGATACCCCGAATAGGTAATGATCACATCGTAGGGTCCCTGTCCGTGGAGGTCAGCATCCGGCAGGACCACTCGGTAGGAAAGGAGGGTGCCATCACGGGTCTCCACATACCCGTTGGTCGCACCGAGCTCCTGCGCCGCGTAGAAACCTGCGTCAGGATGCTGCACCGGATTCAATACCCGAACCACATGACGATCGCGATCGTTCCCATTGACGGTCACGCTGTAGCCACTTCCCGCCGGTACATTTCGGACGACCAACCCGCCTGCTTCGTCCGTAGAGGCGCTCGTTCGGAATCGATTGGGCCCTTGAACTGAAACGTCCACATTCGGCTCGGCGTTGATCACATGGATCTGCTCAACGCTGCCCCGAACGACGAGATCAGGAGCAGGCGGGTCCAAACCGGGCGACGCTACTTCAGCGTTGCCGGATGGGCCCACTTGTGCGTGCACCGTGGCCGAGTTCCATGCCGAGAGAGCAAGTAGCGCAAGGGTCAACAACACGCTCAGCCGGGGAGCTACCGTTGGGAAAGTTCGTGCAGTTTTCAGGTCATTGGTCCACTTCGGATTCCCGAGGCTCTCCCGCGAGGAGCTCGTGCAGTATTTGAGTGATGAATTGGCAGACATTTACATCATTCTCCATGGGGAGAGCCGGGTGTCAGGGAGAAGAGGATTCTAAGCTGGCCCACCCTGAACGTCACCGTCTGATCCTCGCGCAATCGCGGCCGGCCACGATCCCAAAGGGATCACAGATGGTAGCCGTGGGTAAGCGCAGCGCCACCCACGGAACACGGCCCCACCACACGATACATTGATCCCGAAGGGATCACAGATGGAGGCGCCGAGGCGGGTCTCATCATCAACCGATCTGGCGCCGCCACACGTTCTCCGCAGCGCCGATCTGCGACGCCCTTCGGGGTCGGCGGTGCGCGCGGGCGCGGCGCGTTCCGGCGGTGCGCTGCGCGACCGCCGGCTACCATCTTGAAACCCCTTCGGGGTA
>CAYWXT010000197.1:0-11025 GCA_964462125.1 uncultured Pirellulaceae bacterium
CCCGAAGGGGTTTCAAGATGGTAGCCGGCGGTCGCGCAGCGCACCGCCGGAATGCGGCGCGCCCCGCGCGCCGCCGACCCCGAACGGGGTCCCACGGCTACTCGACGAACTCCCGCACCGCCGACATCTGTTGGATCTGGCGGGTGTTCGTGTTCTCCAGACGCACCGAGACTCGAACCGCCGACAAGGGTGCGTCAAAGGGCGGTCGTGTCTCCTCCTCCAATATGTCGTCGATCCCCATCAATCCCCCGTCGTCGAGCCCGTTGCTGCCCGTGTCGGGGTCGAGATTGAATCCGTTCGGCGGCGAACCGTCGGTGTCGTTGAAGTACCACACCGTGCCGAAATTCGCTCCCCCGTTGCGCGAAGGAAATGTCTGCAGAAACCCATCCCGCTCATAATGGTTGGTGAAGGTGTCGTAAGCCGGCTGTATCAAAACCACGTTCCCGTCGGTGTCGGTGATCACTCGACCCGACTTGTACAGCCCACGCGTGTAAAGCGTATCGAGCCCCGGGTCCGCGGCGTTGTCCGGTAGCCGGTAAGAATTCGTCAAACCGGACATGGCGGTGTCGAGTTGCGTCCGAAAATTGCCAAGCGATACTGTTGTTGCCGGTGACCCGTGCACGTCCGATTCCCGCGTACCGAAACCACGAATCGTGCCTCCTGCCAGAAACGGATAGAACAGGTTCACAAATCCACCACGCTGACCCGCAATCGCGCGGTCCGGATCGCCCCACGTCGCCAAAACCTCTCGGACCCCGATGTCATTTGGTGTTACCAAGACGTCATCCGATTCGGTTGCGCCTTCGCCTGGCACCCCTGTACCCCCAAAATTGCCATCCGCCCCTTGCGCGATATACGACCGCACTCGCGGATCGAACGCTTGCACGTCGAAGCCCAAGACGTTCGTCGCCAAGATGTCTTCCCCCTGACGGTCAAGGCCCCAGCCGTCGCCGAGCACGTCGGTATGGGTGTGGTCCTGGCCGAGGACAAACTCGGGCCGCAGAAAGCCGTTCATTCGGCTTGGCGTGACGACAGGCCCACTAGGCGGAGGAACAACGCCCGTCTGAGGATCCAAAACCCGCGGGTTGCCTCCAAGTGCCAACAACGGCATCGACGTGTGGGAGTCGTCACCGCCAAATCGCCCCCCCGGCACCCGCACGTGTGCGAAACGGTTCTCCGGTTTTGTCAGATCGGCCAAGGAATTGGCAGCGACTTGATTCATCGGACGTCCCTCCGCGTTCATCACCCGCCGCAGTGATAGATCGCACTGCTGGTGCACCGGTGCCATTCCGATCAGCCACGCATTGGTATCTTGTTGCTGATTGATTCCATGAGTGCCAGGTGTCTTGATACTGGGAATCCCGCCGGTATTGTCGGAGTGCCAGCGATCGGGAGCCAAATACTCAACCGTCTGACCGTTGACGTCGAGCGTCTGCGAGGGAATGAAGCCAGAACTTAGGTTCAAATCAGGACGAATCAACAGCACGCGGCGGTGCAGGCGAACGCGATCCGGTAGCCCATTGTCTTCAAAGTCGATCGGCAGCGGATTACGCTCGGCGTCGTTGTTATAAACATAGACCCGCTTGCTGTCGTCAGTCTCATCCTCCTCCAGTTGATACTCCGGCGACGCAAAGTAAATGATCTCGGCGTACTTCGACGTGATCATGATCGGGTCGCTTGGATTGCCCGGGAAATTCGTCGGGTCATAGGGGTCACCCCGCAGCTCCGCGGTCTTTTGATCGAGCACGAAGCGGGGGACCTTGCCGCGGAACCAATTCCCTTCTTCGGCCACCGCGGTGAAGGCGAGGTAATCATCCAGGTCACCGTACTTTGAGTCCTGGAATGTCTGCTCGTTGTTCGCACTTGGCCCCCGGCCCAAAATGGCGGCCGTGGTGTCGGTCAGGGGACCTTCGAAGTAGACCAAATAGCCGGCGCCGTTGTTTTCCGTTGTCGGTGGGCTCAGGGGGACGGTGCAGCGAGACAGCTCGTCGTTGATCCGCAACGTCACGTCGCGGGTGACCGCAGTCAATTCGACTTTCGCCCGGCCGTCGCGAACCGATTCTCCGATCAAGCCAAACGACTTGGCCAGCGCCGCCATCAACAACAGCGTGATCGCCATGGCGATCAACATTTCGGGAAGCGTGAAGGCGCGGCGGGGATAGAGTTGAGCACGCAGCCTCGGAGCGGGTGCGAACGCGCCCTCCACGATCCTGAGCGGCCGGCCTTCCCGCAAGTGGGAGGGCGATATCGAAGTACCCGAACCGCACGACCTGCAAGGCGCATCGGTACCGTCCGTGGCGCGACATTTACCCACGGCTACTCGCTTTGATCCCTTCGGGATCCTTCGCTCCGGCGTGGCGGAAATCATTTCTCTATCACTCAATTTCATTGCAGCCGCCGCTCGTAGATCACGACATCGCGGGCGTTGAGGTCTTGTCCTGGAATGAACCCGACCGGTTTTGAACGGTCGATGATGTACAGCATCTGGTGCCGTTGATTCTGGGCGACGTCTTCCTTGTACTCCCGTCCCAGACTGAGCGTGTCCGAATCGACTTCGAACAGCCCCATCGTCAGCCGCACGATGAACACCTGGGACTCCTTGGTCACCAGATTCGGCATCCGCATCAGCGTCTGGTAGTGGGCGAACGGATTCCGCAGCACATGGCGATGCGAGTCGCTCTGTTCGTCCCGGACGAAGAAGGGGGTATCCTCCAGTGGTGTCTCCCACGTCGCCGTCGCGTCCGCGTCTTGGCGGAGCAGCGACCCGGCGACTCCGGCTCGTCCCAGCTTCGGGGTGGGGTCGTGGGTATCTGGCAACACCGGCGCCAAATCCGCGTCGGCGATGTTGCGATAAATGCCCGCGTACTGGGTCGGGAAATTCCCGTCCAATTGTTCGGGGGCAAAGTTGTAACGCTGCCCCGCGTTGGAGTTGATGTTACCACCTTCGACGAGCCGATATGGATTCCCCTCCGCGACTGGATAGCCCCGTCGGCTACGCTGGAAATTCTGGAACGCAATTTCTCGCCCTGTATCGTCTTCCGCGGAGCCCAATTCATTCGGCAACAGGTGGCCATGCATCAGTCCGACCCAAACGGGATAGTCCGAGAGCGTGTTGAGGTTGATCTGGCCCTGGCGGCGACCGTCATGGAAGAAGTTGAACGGCGGCTGCAAGGTGCGGCCGAAGATCCGCGATCCGGTCGCGGCGGGACTTGTTCCTCCTTGCAACGTCACTCGCTGTGGATTGACCACATCCACCTCCCCGCGGAACCGCGGCAACGTTGTGACATAGTCCAGTAGCCGCGGGAACTGCGCCGTCTCGACTTCCAACTCGGTTCCTTGGAAGAAATTCAGCAGATGACGATGCCGGCCGTGGAAAAATCCGACTTCATCATCGTCAACTGGGTTGGACGCCGGTGGGTTGGTGGGCTGCTCAACTTCACCGGTATGCGGATGATAAAGTGATGTCACCGCCGCGTCCGGGTTCGTGGGCGTGAACTCTTCAAACAAACGTCCCGGCGACGTCGCGGGCACCATCACCAGTTCCATGTGTGATGCGTAGGGGCGGTTGAGCCAGGGGTGCAGGGCGAACGGTAACCCCGGCTGCCCACGATCGCGGCTGTTCATCGCCCCACCGGCACTGCCCAGCGTAGCCCCGAAGCGATTCGGTCCGATGTTCAGATAGCCGAACGAGGAATCGAGACCGCCGCTATCGGTGATCAGTTCGAAATAGTTTTCTCGCGGCGGTACCCCATCAACCGGCGGATCGCTCGGCATGGGCGCCAGCTCTGTCGGTCCCGTATCGACTCCATCCCGCGCCAGGCCATCTGGTTCATCGCTGCGATAGGAAAACAGGATCAACGCTGGCTCATCATTGGCATCCCGTCCGTTCCTCTCCCGCGTCTGTATGGCGTACTCGCCGAGCGATGCCGGGAACAGCTCGTCATCGGCGCCATCTTCCTCACCGCTGAACGACGTCAGGTCGATCGTCATCCAGTCGACGGTGACGTAGGGGTTGAAGACAGGATCGTAAGGCTTGAGAGGGTCCGCCAACCGCTGCAGGAACGCCGAGCAGAAATCGTTTCGCAAACCGATGAACGGTTCCGGCATCGTCTCCATGACCTCCGACAACTCACCAACCGGCGAGACAACTTCGACATCTTGGGGCACATCGAGCGGACTGGTGTTCGCCGTGTCGTTGTAGTCGACGTAGGCGTCTTGCAAGACGTAGTTGTCTCCGCCGTCATAACGGAACGATGGCTGGGGGTAGTACGCCCCGCCGCGTGGCAGCGGCTCGGAGACATTCAACCCGACACGGCCCCTTTCAAAAACGGCTGCGTCCCAGCCGTCGGGGCGGAAGGTCTTGATGATCATCGCCACCGACGGCGCGATCGGACCGGTCGCGCTGGTATCCAACGTCATCCGGTTTCCTTCGCGATCGTACTGGATCATCCCTTCGTTCGGCTCCAGCTCATACCGCATTGGGCTGCTACCCTCTGGCAGCGCGCCTTCAAGAAAAATTTGCGAACCGAAGTTCGTTTCGGTACGTGGCGAGAGACTCAGGTACTGTCCCGGCAAGACGCCCTTCGATCCCAGATGCACATTGTCGCCGTTGTGGGCGAAAAAGATTCCCTCTGGATCGACCGGCGCCTTTCCTGTGACCGGCGGCGGTGACATCGCGGCGGCGACATCGTTCAGTGCTGCCGGGGTGTCGACGTGGTTGAACAGGATGAAGCGATCGTATTCCAGCGGCGTGTCCCACAAGTCGCTCCCGTCGTCCAGCTCGACCATCCGCTCCGGGTCGAACGATGCGGTATCGGGATGGGACTCACGCAGCAGCGTCGGGTTGCGGTCTTCGTTCGGCGAGCCGGGATAGTGCGGCTCGCTGATCGCGATCCGCCAGACCGGCGCCCCGACATCCTCCCCGTCCCTCGGCGGCGCAATCTTGTCCAATTGCAGTTCAAATTCGTTGACCGTGTCGTTGAATTGGTACAGCTCCCGGGGGACACCCTGCAGGTGTTCCGCATCGCCGTTGGGAACGGCACGGTTGCAGTAGAGTTCCATGAACAACGACCCTTGAGGAATCCGAACCTGGTCGGTGTGCTCGTCATCGTTTTGAGGATCGGGGCCTTTGCGATTCCCGGAGCCGCCGCCACCTTCCAATGCAGTGTCGCGAACACGGACGTCATGAGTCGCGTGGCCTTCGCTGAACATCAATTCGGGCGACTCGACACCCCACACGACCGGACTGGGCGTATTGGGCATCGGGTCGGCGCCGGGAAGGTTTTGATTGAAGCGACCAACTCCCATGTCGGGCGTTCCATCCCCATCGGCATCGATCGCCAGATCCCAACCGTTGAGTGGATCCGGGTCGTAGACGAACCGGGTCACCGTCGCGT
The DNA here is from genome assembly GCA_964462125.1 of uncultured Pirellulaceae bacterium. Taxonomy (GTDB): domain Bacteria; phylum Planctomycetota; class Planctomycetia; order Pirellulales; family Pirellulaceae; genus JAWLFY01. The sequence continues at coordinate 5,397 of CAYWXT010000197.1, forward strand.
CGGGGTCGCGATAATCGACGACGTTCACGGCCCACTGGGCGATTCGACGCGCGTTGTAAAGCTGGCGGTTGGGGACAGTCGTCTCGTCGATCAACGGAATCTCATACCGCTCTCCGGTGACCTGATCCAGCTCCGCCATCAGCGCCATCATCAGGACATACAGGTGGCGTGCCAGCAACTCACGACCGGAAGCAGAAAGATCGTTGGTGCGGAGGCCGAAGTTGTAGTCGGGGACGCGGTCGCCAAAGCGGTTCTGTACCGCGGATCCGAGGTTGCCTGCGGTGGCTTGGGGATAGGCGTCGACGTTCCAACCGAGCGGATGCGGATTCGCACCGAGGGCCGCGTAGAACTCGGAGACTTCATCAATCAAGCCGTTGTTGTTGTCGTCCAAGCCGTTGCCGAACTCACGGGGCTCGTCAACCACCCCGTTGCGATTGCCGTTGTCGTCGACATCATCGATCCCGTTTCCCAACGCTCGATTGACGTCCAACTTCCTTCCTTGCAGAAGCTCGGGGCCGACGATCTGAACCAACCGCTGGCTCTCGGTAAAGAGACGGTTTCGGTACTGCGGTTCGGTCTCATTCGATCGGTCCTGGTTCGGGTCCGACGGTGGTGAATCACCTCGGGGAACGGTGTCCAATCGGAGACGGGACAATAGAACTTGGGCGAGATGTAATGGACGATTGCTGTTCGCGTCGTAATTCGCTTTGCGAGTGAACGGAGCCGCAGAATCTGGTGGCGGGATCGCACTGGGATGGTCAAAGCTGGTGCTGAGTGTCGTCAGCATCTGCGCGAGTTCGGCATTGTTCAACGTCGATTCGCGTAACAACTCCCGCAGCCGCGGCGGCAGCAATTCGCTGTCCCAGCTGTTGTCACGGAGGATCGCTTCGAGTTCGTCAAACAAATACGTATCGTCACCGGCAAGGCGGCCGGTGGGATCGCGTTCGTACGGATCGTTGACGGTCTCGTTGATCCGCGGCTGAGGGGCCGCAGCCTGCTGCCACTCGGTTCCAGAAACGGAGGCGAGCAGTTGGCCGGTCCGTCCCACGCCGACACCGCCGCGTCCGAAGGGATCGGAGGAGAAACCGACGCCACCGCCGGCGGTGTGGACTCCGCGACGTTCCCCGGTCCGTAGCGCATCCAAGGCATCGTTGCCGCTGGCTCCTGCCACCGGAAAATTGCCTTCGGGACGCTGCCCCCAGGCATTGCGGCGGCGGAGCAGAGTCAGCAGTTCGCTATTGTCGACCGCCTCGTTTGCACCGTCCGGATCCAGATTCGTCGCTGTTCCGCGGTTCGGAGGGTCTGCATCAGCGTCGGAACTCGGCAACGCGATCTCCGCCGGGCCGAGCCCCAAACCACGAAATACGTGCCGTCCCGCCGCCGTCGTGGTGCTGGCCCAAGCCCCATCGGGGTTGTTGCGGAAATCGTCCCTCAGTTGCGCATAGTTGCCATGGGCATTGAGGTTGAGCTTGCCGCCGGTGTCTTCGATCATCGGCGCGACCAACGGCCGCAGCAGCTTTCCTTCAGGAGACGTGATCAGCGGCAGACCGATGTCGATCCAAACGCTGTCCGGTGCCCCGTTGCCAACGTTGTCGACATCCCAGGGACCCCGCGATAACGCACCGGACAGCAGGTCCAAACGTGCGATCGTGGGAACAGGATCTTGGGGAAAACCTGGAAGCGGGAGATCGACCGGAGTGGACAATCCAAAGTCACTGCTACCGCCGGTAAACCTGGGGTTCACATTCGCAAACGGCAGGGGGCGGAAAGTCGCACGCCGAAGTGCGTCACTGATCTCTTGGATTTCTGCAGTGGTCGGCGAGTCGGACCAATCTTTCGCATTGACAAGGTAATTGATGACCGACGGACGGTGAAACGAGGGAATGATTCGATCCTCAAAAACCGTATTGCCATTACCATCGTCGACGGGCACGCGAACCCGGCCGGCCAAGAACAGGTTATTGAAATCGGGAGCGTCGTAGGCTTCGTCAAAATCGCCTCCCAAGTTGGATTTATTGATCGTCGCGATACCGTCATACGCATTCGGCAAGAAACTAACCGGCACCTCCTCGCCCGCGACAGTCTGCGTCTCCGAGATCGTTCCATCCGCTAGCCCGATCCCCGGCGAGTTCTGGGGGGCCGAGTTGACATACAACGGATAAGACGTGTCGTTTGGTCGGTAAAACAGGGCGTTTAAGGAGACGGGGGCAGTATTCGTGCGGGGGTTCAAAATGTGATCGATATCAATCGACGAACCGTTGGCCAGCGTCACGACCAGGGCCGGGTCGAGCTCGATGAAGAACGAATCCGCGTTGACGTATTCGTCCGTGCCTGGCGTTCGAGCCCCAGTTGAGCGGAGAACTCGAAACGATTGGTTCTCCAACGGTCCGCCGGTAAAGGTGATGACCCGCATCGCAAATGCATCATCGACCAACGTCCATGGTGGTCGCCGGTCGGGATCGTTGCCTGGGTTGTTGTCCCAATTCGTAACCGCATCGAGATCAACCGGAAACCGAACGAAACCACCTCCGATGTGCACCGGTTCGCGCTCCTGCAACGCGTCGCCCGATCCATTCGGTCCGTTGGTTAACCGGTCCGGCGGTGTCACTCGCAACTGAAGTCCGTCGCTGCGCCCATACAAATCACTCAGCAAATCTTCGCCGAAGAACGGATCGCTGGGATCGTCGGTGCCGCGGACCAGCTTCATCAGGGCTTCTTCGAACAGATCGTCCACATCGGGGGCGTGGAACTCGCGGCTGGCCAGCCCGTACGAGGTCCGCCGCGACTTGCTGCTGAACGAGATATAGGTGATCACCAACACGCCTAAGAAGGCGAGCATGCTGAGTACGACCAGCAGGATCAGTCCGGAAGGCTGTCGGGATCGTGAAAAAGTCATGTCAATTCATGCCAAAAGGAGAAGACGAGTCCGACTCGGTTCATTGCATTCGAATCATGTGTTCGGAAACCGCGATGACGTCGTCCATGATCGTCACGTAGGTATTGTCCAAGACAGTTCCACCCGCAGTATCCTTATCCGCAAATCCAGGCGTCGGGAAGCCGAACGACCAATCGGGACCATCGAGGTACACCGTTCGCTGCCAGACTTCATGGGGATCACCATGAACCGGATCGTCGACGGTGAGGAACTCCGGCTCTTCGTCGACCGAGGCGACGCGGAACCAGCGGTGAACATCTCCGCCGCTGGGCAGTTGCCGGGAAAGCATCACCCAATCGTTGACCACAACGCGGGGGGAGAGTCCTCCCACCGGGTTGCCATTGGCATCCACATGCTCGGCCGGACCCATGATTTGGACCGTTCCGCCGGCACCGCCGGTGAAGCCGTTGGCATAGTTGACGTACGCCAATCGCTCTGCGGTCGAGTTGCCGTCGGACGTCTTTGCCGGCCCGCTTTCTTGAGTGTCCGTGACCGGATAGGTGAAAAAGCTGCGGTCCCGCTTCCGCATCACCACGACCGAAACGCTCATGTAGGTTGAGCCGGGAACCTGGTTGCAGGTTGCGATCCAGGTCAGCGATCCGTCGGTCACGCGTTTCCCCAACGGCGATCCGCCGCTGACCGCCTCGGTGTCTTGCGTCACCACGTTCAGCGTCCGGTCCTCGGGCTTGAACGTGGAGACTTCATCAAGCGTCTCGACCAACGCCTCCGCTTCGCGGGAGCGGAATAGGAACGCTTCCCCATCGGGGGTGCGGAGCAGGCCACCCTGATCCTGTTGCCTGCCGACCCCGACCCGCAGCATCCGTGGGGCGATGCTGCCGACGGGCCGCCAAAATTCGTCTGGCGGCAGCGAGGGATCGGCTAGCGGATCGTGTTCGCCGCGGTAGTGCGGAAACAGCATCCGGCGGTAGCCGTTGCCGCTGTTGGGATTGTAAGCGTTAAAGTAACCGCCGTTTGCTTCCGTCAAAGCCGAGACGTCGGCCGAGACGAACATCGGGTCGATGCACCAACTGGTCGCATTCGGGAACGCAGCGTCCACGGGCGGTGTGGTTCCAGGACCGAACGAGCCCCTGTCTTGATCCAAACGTACGACCCACGCCGACCGTCGCAGCGCCCCTTTGGCTTCCAGTTCGTCGAACACGGCTGAGGCGAGTGCGGAGGCTTCGTTCAGGTCGATCGAGTCCTGGGCGCGACGGGCGGCGACCGGCAGGACCGATGCCAGACCGACCAGTCCGATCAGAACGACGCCGATGGCAAAGAGCACCTCGACCAGCGTGACGGCGTTTCGCTTTGGATTGCGGATGGGTGACATCAGTAGGTGCTCAATGTGTCGGCTTGGACGGCGAATGCGCGAGATTCGCGAACCACCACTCGGACGTTGTTTTGGCTCTGCGGCGCGGCCGCTGGTGAGGCGGTGATGAATCCGGTTGACGGATTGATCACCACCCACACCGTCTCGGGGTTCATCACGTTGGCGGTCGCGCGATTCTCAAGCGAAAGCAAGTCGTCTGGCCGGACGCCATCGGTGGTTCCCAAACAGAGATAAATGTTGCCCGCGGGAGACTCCTGCGATAACACGGGCGACCCTCCACTTATGTCCACTCCGTGCTTCATGTAGGAGACGCTACCGTCGGGGGCAAACACGATCGCGACATTCCCACATTCGACCTGCTCGTCCGGTAGGGCGCTTGGCGCCATCACAAACTGGGAGAACTGAATGCCGCTGTGCCCGACGCCGGAATAATTCAAATCAATCGCCAACCCCTTCGACAAGGAAAGGGAACCGACGGTGGAGGTGACCGGTTCGCGGTGAATGCGAAAGCGGGCGGGGGTGCGTGTGCTGGTGAGCTGGGCCGAGGAAGGAAAGATGACCGTGCGATTGAACGCCGTGTTGGCAGCGGTACGCTCGTCGAAGAGTTCTTCGCGGGGGTCGAAGATGACCTTGGTTCCTGGACCAAAACCGGGCGGGGTGTCCGTGTCGGCAACTTGCATCATTCGCCGAATGACGACCGAACGGCCACCTTGCATTTCCAGCCGGTCGAACCTGCGAATGGGGGAGGATCCTGTGCCGCCGTTGGCAGCGCTCAGGAATAATAGTGGAGAATCGTCTGCGGTGAAGAATGCCGCGTTGGTCGCACCTTCCTGTGGAGGGTCTGGGACGATTGTTGAGTTCTGCGGATCCGGATCATGAAACAGAAGGGCCCGTGCGGCGGCGGTCTCGCCGGTGTAGGGGGGGACGGAGTTGGAAAGGACCATTTGATTGGAGATCGAGCGGACGTAATCGTTGGCGCTGCCGAACCGCGGAATGAGGACGCCGACTTCGCGGCCGGTGGCGATCGCCCGCCCACGGGCCTCGTTCAAGAACGCCACCACCTCGCGGGCGCTTTGCGCCTTCTTGCCATCCTTCAGCGCGTTCCGCACCGCCGGCAGAGCGATTCCGGCTAGCAACATCAGGATGAAGGTGACGATCAGGATCTCGACCAGGGTGAACGCGCTGCGGCGCCGTGGCGAACCGGTGACGGCACCCACTGCGATCCCTTCAGGATCGTGGCCGGGCGCGATGACGGCGCGTCGCCCGCACGCGCCGCCGACCCCGAAGGGCGTCGCAGATCGGCGCGCTCGGTTTTTACCCCGAAGGGGTTGCAAGATGGTAGCCGGCGGTCGCGCAGCGCACCG
>CAYWXT010000198.1:0-10922 GCA_964462125.1 uncultured Pirellulaceae bacterium
GATGCTGGCCCACAAGGCGACGCATGAGGGCCGCATCGCGGCGGAAGTCGTCGCCGGCAAATCAGCCGCCTTTGACAAACGCGCGGTCCCAGCGGTCGTCTTCACCGAACCCGAGATCGCCTGGGCCGGGATCACCGAAGAAGAGGCCAAACGGGAGGGCCGGGAGGTTGATGTCGAGGTCTACCCCTGGGCTGCCAGTGGACGGGCCCAAGCCCTTGGCATCACCGATGGGCTCACCAAGTGGTTGGTCGACCCCAAGTCGCATCGTGTGATCGGCTGCGGCATCGTCGGCAGCGGTGCCGGGGAGTTGATTGCCGAAGCGGTGCTGGCGATCGAAATGGGCTGTGAAGTCCACGACATCACCGACAGTATCCACCCCCACCCGACCCTCAGCGAAACGCTGATGAACGCCGGCGAGGTCCATTTCGGGACCGCCACCGAAATCTACAAGCCGAAAAAGAAACCGGCCCCGACCGTGGCTTAGCCCGGAGAGGCCTTCAGTGGCAACCTCCCCCCACGGTCGCCGGAATGCTGAGTCTGCAGCAAACCTTCCAAAACGATCATCCCGTGGCGCTGGTCACCGGCAGCGGCGCCCCGCGAGTCGGCCGCGCGATCGCCACCGAGTTCGCCCGAGCAGGATGCCGGATCGCTCTGCACGCCCACGCCAGTGGTCCGGAGGCGGAGCGGGCGGCGGAGGAACTTCGCCGCGAATATGCTGTGGACGTTATCGCCACCTTTGGCTCACTCGATGACGACGCGGTCCCGGAACGGCTGGTCGCCGAGACGGTCAACGCACTGGGCCGGATCGATATCTTGATCAACAGCGCGGCGATCTGGAAACCAACACCGCTGGAACAGGTCACCGCCGCTGAGGTCCGGCGTTACTTCGAGATCAATACGCTCGCCTCGTTTCTCTGCGCCCGCGCTGCGGGATTGCGGATGGTCGAGCAAACGCGCGGGGGGGCAATCGTCAACCTCGGTGATTGGGCGACCATTCGGCCTTATCTCGATCACGCCGCCTACTTTCCCAGCAAGGGGGCGGTGGAGGTGATGACCCGTTCCTTGGCGGTGGAGTTGGCGCAGCGAAATCCGGACGTCCGCGTCAACTGCATCCAGCCGGGTCCAGTGCTGCTGGCCGAGGATGTCACCGCCGATGACCGGCAGCGGTTGGCCGCCAGCACCCTGCGGGGACGGATTGGAACGCCCGAGGCGATCGCACACGCGGCGCGGATGTTGTGTGAAAACGATTTTCTCACCGGGGTCTGCCTGCCGGTCGACGGTGGTCGCGCGATCTACGCTCCCGACGGTTTGCAAGCCGGCCGCAATACGGGGTGAGCCAACGTCCGTTTCGGCGAACCGGGCGTACTAGCCGATGATCTCACGGATCGGCTCGACCTCTTCCACACCGACGAGTTTCTGTTCCAGACCGCCGTAGAAGTAGGAGAGGTGGTTCGGGTCGAGTCCCATCTGGTGCAGGATGGTCGCGTGCAGGTTGTTCACGTGCAACGGATTCTCGACGGCTTGGGAGCCGAGTTCGTCGGTGGTTCCGACGCTGATGCCACCCTGGATCCCGCCGCCAGCCATCCACATGGTGAAGCCATAGGAATTATGGTCGCGACCGCTGCCGACGGCGTATTCGGCGGTCGGTTGCCGCCCGAATTCCCCGCCCCAAACGACCAGTGTTTCATCGAGCAGTCCGGTCCGCTTGAGGTCGGTGAGCAGCGCGGCGATCGGCAAGTCAGTGTTGCCGGCATGGTAGTTGTGGTTTTTTTCCAAATCACCGTGGGCGTCCCAATTGTCATCGTTGTGCGCCCCGCCGCTGTAGAGCTGCACGAACCGCACGCCGCGTTCAACCAACCGCCGGGCGAGCAGGCAACGTTTGCCAAAATCGCGAGTCCGTTCCTGGTCGATGCCATACATCTCCAGCGTCCCGGCCTCCTCCTGCGAGAGGTCGACCGCTTCGGGGGCGGTCGTTTGCATCTTGTACGCCAGTTCGTAGCTGGCGATCCGCGAGGCGAGGTCCTCGTTGCCGGGGCGGGCATCGAAGTGCCGGTTGTTGGCAGCTTGGATTGAGTCGATCAGCCGCCGCTGGACATCCTCGGGCAGGTCGCTCGGTGGAGAGAGGTCGAGAATCGGAGCTCCTTCGGTGCGGAACACGGTCCCTTGGTGGGTCGCCGGCATGAAGCCGCTGCTCCAGTTCTTCGCGCCGCTGATCGGTCCTCCCGCAGGATCGAGCATCACGACGAAGCCGGGCAGGTTTTCATTGACGGTTCCCAAGCCATAGGTGAGCCAGGAGCCGATCGCTGGGCTTCCCGACAGAATCCGGCCGCTGTTCATCATCAGCATCGCGGAACCGTGAATCGGCGAATCGGCGGTCATCGAGTGCAAAAACGCGATGTCGTCGACGTGTTTGGCGACGTGAGGAAAGAGGGTGCTGACCCACTTGCCACACTCTCCATGTTGGTGGAACTTCCAACGCGGCTCGACGATCCGGCCTTCGGACTTGTGTCCGCCGCGGCCGAAGGTCTTCACGTCGACCGTCTTGCCGTCCATCCCGTTCATCTTCGGCTTGTAGTCGAAGGTATCGATGTGGCTCGGCCCGCCGTACATGAACAGGAAGATCACCGACTTCGCTTTGGGAGCGAAGTGGGGCGGCTTGGCCGCCAGCGGACTGCGGTAGGGTGTCTCCGCGGCGGCGGGGGCAAAAAACCCATCTCCGGCCAGCATCGACGCGAGGGCAGCGGCGCCGAATCCGCCGCCGCTCTGCCATAAAAATTCGCGGCGCGTGCGGCGACAAAAGGCGGCTCGCGAGGGGCGTTCAGACGTCATGGGACGGTATCTCAATCGAGGAAGACGAACTCGTTCCAGTTTAGAACCGAGAGGCAGTAAAGCTGGGCCGCCCGACGGCGGTCCAAGCCGTGATTGGTTTCCAGCTCGCGGAGCAACCGATCGCCGTCGGCGATTTCCTCCTCCGTTGCGGGCCGAGCGAAAACCGTGTCGACGACGCGGCGGACCAGCGTTTCATTGTCGGGAGCCGGAACATCGACCGCAGCGGCCAGGCGCGCAGCCTGCTGGTGGACGAAGTCACTGTTGAGCAGCGCCAACGCCTGGCCTGGCTGCAAGGTCGCGAAGCGGGCCTCGCAACTGCGGTCCGGCTCCGGGAAGTCGAACGCGCTGAGCAACGGCGTGAGCAACGATCGCTTGACATGAATGTAAACGCTGCGGCGGTTCCGTTGTTCTTCCGAAGACTGGCCCCATCCCGATCCCGGACGCGACTGTCCCGCCAGTACTTCCTGGGACAGTTCCGGGTAGATGCTCGGCCCATAGAGCTGGCGGTTGAGTGAGCCGTTGACCGCAAGGATCGAGTCACGCACCTCCTCGGCACTCAAACGCCGCGGATCGAACCGCCACAACAGGTCATTCGCCGGGTCGGACGCCGCTGCCGGTTCTCGAGTTTCCGAAGACAGCTGGTAGGCACGACTGGTCATGATCAACCGGTGCATCGACTTCAGTTTCCAGCCGCCATCGATCAGCTGCTGGGCCAGCCAATCGAGCAGTTCCGGGTGGGTTGGCGGCGTGCCGAGCCGGCCAAAGTTGTTGCTGCTGCGGACAATCCCGCGACCAAAATGGAACTGCCAGAGGCGGTTGGCCATCACCCGCGCGGTGAGCCGGTTGTTCTCGTCGGCGATCCAATCGGCCAGCACCCTGCGTCGGCCAGTGGTGTCGCGATCATCGGTGGAGGGCGGGATCTCCGGGGGCGGCTCGGCAAACAATTCAGGAAACGCCGGTGAGACTTCGTCGGCTGGGGAGTGCGGGTTGCCGCGGACGAGGATGCGAGTCGGCTCGGGTTCCTCCATGTGCCGGGCCAAACCGAGGACTAACTCTCGCGACGGCAGTTCCTCCCGTTCAGCTTGGGCCCGTTCGAGGTCCTCCTTCAGTTCGGTGTAACGGCGCCACTGGGACACCTCGAGGTGGTCTTCGAGTTTGGCGTCGAGTACCTCCTGGCGTTCCTCCGGCGGACCTTCGGTGGCTCGTTGGTCCGCCGCTGGCATCTTCGCGATCCCTGCCTGCTCGATCTCCTTCATTTCCGACTCGATTTCGCGCCGCCGGCGCCGCACCTCGCTGTATTGCCGCTTGAGTTCATCGGGCGAGACGTCGATCTGATTGTTGCCGGTCTGATCGCCCCGCGTGCCATAGGGGGTCACATCGGCGAGGAAGGACAGGATGCGGTAGTAGTCGGCCTGCGGGATCGGATCGATCTTGTGATCGTGACAGCGGGCGCAGTTGATCGTCAGTCCCAGAAGGACCTGGCCGGTGGTGGTGATGATGTCGTCGAGTTCGTCGTAACGGGCCTGCAGTGGGTCGGCCGGCTCATCGTCCCAGATTCCCAGGCGATAAAAGCCGGTGGCGGTCAGCGTCTCGGGGGTGACCTCGTCCAGTTCATCACCGGCGAGCTGCTCGCGGATGAACTGGTCATAAGGTTTGTCTTCGTTGAACGAGCGGATGACATAGTCTCGGTACTTCCAGGCGTTGGGCTTGGCCCCGTCGCGTTCGAACGAGTTCGTTTCCGCGTAGCGGACCAAATCGAGCCAATGTCGCCCCCAACGTTCGCCGTAATGGGGCGACTCCAGCAACTCATCGACCAGCCGCTCGAATGCCAGCGGATCCTTGTCGTCGACGAAAGCTTCGACCTGTTCGGCGGTGGGAGGCAGGCCGGTCAAGTCGTAGCTGGCGCGGCGAATCAAGGTCCTCCGGTCGGCAACACCGTTCGGCTCCAGGCCGGCCTGGTTCAACGCGTGGTAGACGAATCGGTCGACCGGGTGCCCCTGCCAGTGGGCCGCATCCACCTGCGGAGGTTCCGGGCCCTGGACCGGTTCGAATGCCCAGTGGTTCTCCCACGCCGCCCCCTGGTCGATCCATCGCCGCAGCACCGCGACCGCTTCGTCGGAGACAGGTTCCCCCTCGGGCGGCATCCGGTCGAATTCATCATCGGTCGTGATCCGTGCGATCAGAGGGCTGGCGTCGGCATCCCCTGGAACAATCGCAGGCTCCCCGGAGTGAGTCTCCCCGAATGCCTCGTCACGATCGCTGAGCCGCAACCCGCTCTCGGCCAGTTCCGGGCCGTGGCAGGCATAGCAGTGCTTGGCCAAGATCGGCTGCACCTGCCGCGCGTAAGTCACCTCCTTGGCTCCGAGCGAGCGTGGGGCGGCCAACGGTGTCAACCCGAGAACCGCAGCGATCGTGAGCATCAAGAGTCGACTGAGCACCAAGAGACGATTTCGGGAGGGACAGAAATCGATTTCGTGGGGCATACCGGGCACCTTGGCGATGGGCAGGGACTCGCCCCCCAATTCTCGCACGTTTGGTGACCGGTGCCAATGGAAAGGAAGGGGAAAACCGCAGGCACGATCGTAGCACAGGCTGCCAGCCTGGATCGCACAAAAACAATACAAACACCATTCCGCGACGTCGCAGATTCGGCTGGTTTGCCAGCGTCACTGCAGTTCGGGGCCCTCCACGCGCAGCGGCGGTGGCGGGGCGTCGGCGTCGAGATGGTGCTGCAGGACTTGCTCGACAGTCTCCGGGTGGCAATGGGCGTACCAGCAGCCGGCCGGCTGGACGCCGATCAGCGGCCCATGGTGACAGACCCCGAGACATCGTGTGCGGATCGCCACGGCGGCGACGCCGGAGGCTTTTCGCCGCGCCTTGACTCCTTGCTTGAGCGCCTTCCAGGCGGCCCGCATCTGCTTGGCCGAAGCACACTTCGATTTCGATTCGTCGCCGCAGAGCAGGAACGTCAGCGTCGGTGCGAGGAGCCCTTTGTCGCCGAGCCGCCGCGCCAGGTCCGTCGCTCGCTTACCGCCGCGGGCGAGGTCTTTCGGGTTGGGCGTTGGCGGCTGGGAGGTTGCTGCCGGATCTCCCGGCTTGCCAGATTTGCCCCTTGCCGACTCATTTTCGGAAGCGGTGTTTCGGGGCGGTCGTTGGTTCATGAAATCGATTCCGAAGTTCCGTGGGGCAAGGCGAGGCGATTGACGGCCACCGCAGCTCTCGCTAACATGCTATTGAGAATAGTTCTCAGGCCAAACCGTTTTTCCGGTCACCCCATGTACCATAACCCGTTGAGTTACTGACTCGATGCATCGTCAAGAGACATTACTGCAGGTGATGCCGTCGGAGAGTCCGACGAGCCGGGTATCGTTGTGGATGGTCCGTTGCGAGTTCAGCGGCGAGAGCCGGCTTCGGATGCGTCAGGAGTCGTACAGCGATGACGTGGGGTGGTTCACGCAGACGCATCTCGATTTGACCCCGGATCAGTTGTCCCAACTGAGGGGGGGGCAGAGTTTTCGCGCCCCGTCTTCGAAGTTGCCGCGGCGAGCGGAGGGACATGCATCGAGGGAGGCAGGGTCGTGTGCGGCATCGCCGGCGATCTTGAAGCTGCCATCGGTGATGGCGGGGTAGTCGGCGTGTTCACGCGCTGGCTGACTTCAGCTTGACACGTGGCCAGCGGAGGGTATACTGGAGGGCAAATCAGAGAAAAGTTCTGCCCGACACCGTTCGCGGGCCTCTCCGAGGGCTTCTTGATCTCGCCCCCCACAACGGCACGATGCCGCGATAGCCGGATCGTTCCCGTTTGCCCGGGGGACCAGTTCAGAGGCTGGTTGAATTTGACCGACTTGGCAGCGAGGTTGTAGGAACAAGGGCGCGTCCGGTGAGTGGCGATTGCGGGGCATTTGCGAGGGCGGTCATTGTCAGTTCAGGGCCTTGTTAACGTGTAGGGTCTTGTCAAGCTGTTGGGCCGCAGGAGTTGTGGTTGTGGAATCCACCGTTTTGTGGATATTCACCCACGGGTTTTAGCCGGTCGTGCTGGTCACCGGCCTTTTGAAAGTTGCTTGAAGCCGTCAGGCGTCGGATCGCTCGCTTCCACTTCATCTTTCCTTCAGATCAACGATCAATTCAGCTTTGTGGTGTGTCGCCGGCAGGTGTTACCGCTGCCTTTCGGTCGACGTTTCATTTCCTTCCTTAGTGTTGCGGTAATTCTTAATTCTCGCTGACAGCTTGCCGGCGGGAGGATTGCCCGCGTGGTCGCGGACGCTTCGACCCCGAAGCCGATCACGGCGATCCCTCCAGGCATGCGGTTCCTCGCGAAGGGGTTCGGGTCGGCGGCCTGTTCAGGTCGCCGGCGCGTGCGAACGTCCTCCGATGTGTCCCGCATTCAAGCTCCGTCAACGCTCCCCAGCGTCTCTGGATGACAAATGGCGAAAAAGAAAAGGTCAACGCGAAGCCACGGTGCTTCGGCAGGTAGCGGCTCAGGTCCTCACGTTTCCAACGGCAAGCCACGGCGGCGACGCCGGGGAGGTGGCGGAGGGTCGCAACGCGGCGGCGGCGCTCCCAAGGTCAACGACGCAGCCGAATCGGACGTCGCCAGCGACGCGCCGATGGAGGAGGGCGAAGGGATTCTGGAGCTGCATCCCAACGGCTATGGGTTCCTCCGCAGCCGGGAGAACAATTATTCTCGGGAGCGGACCGACCCCTTTGTCCCCGGGACGATGATCGAACGTTTCGGGCTCCGCCAGGGCGTGTTCATCAAAGGGATGGTCCAGCATGCTCGCCGGCAACAGGGGCCGCGAGTGCGAGAAATCTTGGATGTCGACGGGATGACCCCCGAGAACTATCCGGAAATCAAGCACTTCGATTCCTTGACGGCAATCAATCCGGAGCAATGGTTGCGGCTGGAATGCGGCCGCGAGCCGATCACCAACCGTGTGATCGACCTGTTGGCCCCCTTGGGCAAGGGCCAGCGGGCCCTGATCGTCTCACCGCCCCGCAGCGGGAAAACGGTCATGCTGCAGAACATCGCGACGGGGGTGACGGCGAATCACCCGGAACTGCGGTTGATCGTATTGCTGATCGACGAACGGCCCGAAGAGGTGACCGACATGCGCCGCAACGTGCATGGCGGCGAGGTGGTCGCCAGCAGCCTGGACATGGATGTCGACAGCCATGTGCGGCTCAGCCAGCTGGTGATCGACCGCGCCCGGCGGCTGGCCGAAATGGGGCACGACGTTTTCCTGATGCTCGACTCCATCACGCGGCTGGCCCGGGCGTTCAACAAATGGGTCGGCTCCACCGGCCGCGGGCGGGCCACCATGTCCGGCGGCCTCGATGTCAAGGCGATGGACATTCCGAAGAAGCTGTTCGCCACCGCGCGGGCGTTCCAGGAAGGGGGCTCGTTGACGATCGTCGGCACGGCGTTGGTCGACACCAACAGCCGGATGGACGAGGCGATTTTCCAGGAGTTCAAGGGGACCGGCAATATGGAACTGGTCCTCGATCGAAAACTCGCCGATCGCCGCGTCTGGCCCGCGATCGACATCTCCCAAAGCGGGACCCGTCGCGAGGAACTGCTGCATGACGAAGAAACCCTGGAAACCGTCACCACCCTCCGCCGGACCCTCAGCAGCATGCATCCGGTCGATGCGATGGAACAGCTGGTCAAGCAGCTCGGACGGTTCGATTCCAACGAAGAATTCTTGAAGTTGATCGCCGGCGCGAGACTGGCCGATTGACCCTCCAGGGATTGCGTATTGAGCGTCTTCCAAGAAGAATGATCTTGCCGGAGGATAAGCGAATTGGTTAGCGGCCTCATTGGAACTGAGGTGCCCCGTCAGGGGTTGCGGGTTCGAGTCCCGTGTCCTCCGCTGTTGCCCTCGCTACCGGACGCGTGATAAGACCGTGAGTACGCTTTCCACCGCAGATGATCGGTCCCCGGCCGACGACCCAAGCAGATCGGACGGGTCGGCCGCGGCGACCCCGCACGTCGGATCCCTGCCGTTGCCGGAGGCGACCCAGCCGGTCCAGGTTTACTGGCCCTACACGATCTCCCTTGGCGTTTTGCATGCGTTGGCCCTGCTTGTCGTTGTTCCCTACTTTTTCAGCTGGTCCGGGGTTGCGTTGGGGCTGGTGACCTACGTCGCCTGCAACATGTTCGGGATCACGATCGGCTATCATCGGCTGCTGACCCACCGCGGCTTTACTTGTCCCCGGTGGATGGAAAAGGGGCTCGCCCTGTGCGGCATGTGCACGCTGCAGGACTCCCCGGCCCGCTGGGTCGCGATCCACCGGATGCATCACCAGCACAGCGACGAGCAGCCCGACCCCCACACACCGATGGCGAGTTTTTGGTGGTCGCACTTTGGTTGGGTGTTGGTTCGTAACCGGAGCCACGATCATCCGAATCGCTTCGAGCGCTACGCCCGCGATTTGCTCCGCGACCCCTTTTATCTCCGACTGGAGCGGCGGATGGGGTGGTTGGTCGTCTACCTCGCCCACGCTGCGGTGATCATGGCTGCTGGCTTTGCGGTTGGATATTGGACCACAAGCACGTTTTCGGGGGCGATTCAGTTGATGTACAGCTGGATGATTTGGGGCGTGGTTTTGCGGACGGTCGCCACGCTGCACATCACCTGGGCGGTCAACTCCGTCACCCACGTCTGGGGATACCGTAACTACGAGACCCGGGACAACAGCCGCAACAATTGGTGGGTTGCATTGCTGGCGTTTGGCGAAGGCTGGCACAACAATCATCATGCCCATCAACGGTCGGCCCGTCACGGTCACCGGTGGTGGGAGTTCGACATGTCGTGGATGATGATTCGCTTGTGGGAAAAGGTGGGGTTGGTCAGCAACGTCGTCCGGCCGCCACGGTAGAGTCGGCTCTGTTCGGACGGATTTCATACAGAGCCACACCGATGCCGCGCGCCGTACGACCTCGCCTGTTTCGGCCATGGAGCAAGAAACGGGGCGAGCGGATCATAGGAAACGCGCTTCGCGGCGTGGTCGGCGAAGCGTTTTTCTACGCCTGCCTGTTCTTGGTCGGGGTCTTCGGGATGGCGTTGGTCGTGGTCGCCCGGTTCGCCCCGGAGCGTGCCCCGGACGTGTCGGCCGAGGACCTCTCGATCGGGTTGGCAAGCTGGGTCTTCGGGACGTTGTCGTTGGCAGCGATCTTGAGCGGTTTTGGCGGGCTGATGTTTCGGCTCAGCCGGATCGGGGCGAGTAGCGAGCGTCGCTCGGCGATCGCGACCCGGGCTCGGTCGCGGGAACTCGTTGGCATCACCGCCGATGACGCCCCCCATCTGCCTCACGTCCCCCGTGGCCGATCGCTGACCGATAGCCCGGGGGAGCGTTTGACCTACCGGTTGCCCCCGGCGAACTCCCCCTCGGCACGCTTGGCCGGTCCGGCCATCCTGACGCTGCTTTGGAACGCCGTCTGGTTTGTCCTGTTGGCGGTGGTCATTGCCGGGTTCTGGACCGGCCAGCACCGCTGGATCCTCGCCGGGCTGCTCGTCCCCTTTGCCCTGATCGGCCATTGGTCGTTTCGTTTTTTCCTGAACCAGCTTCGCCAGTATGCGGGCGTGGGGGCGACGATTGTGGAGATCGGCGACCATCCCCTCGTTCCCGGCGAGCCATATCGGTTGTTCGTGGCCCAAATGGGACGGCTCCATCTGCGGCGTCTGAGAATTTCTTTGGTGTGCGAGGAGGAGACCTTTTATCGCCAGGGGACGGACATTCGGGTGGAGCGGTACGAGTCTTTTCAGATTCTGATCCATCAGGCGACCGATGTACGCATTGACCCGAGACGGCCTTGGGAGCAACAATTGCGCTTCGATCTGCCTGAAAATGTTATGCACTCGTTCGTCGGGCCCCACAACGCGGTTCGTTGGAAGATTGTTGTTTCCGGAGTGTCACGTCCGTGGCCATCGTTCTGCCGAAGTTTTCCCGTCGTCGTCCACCCGCCGGGCTTGGCCCCGAGGCGAAGCCCGCGGTGAACGTCTCCCTCGGTCGCGAAGACGGGCGCTATGAAGCGGGCGGACGCCTGAGGGCAACATGGCGGGTCCGCCGGGTCCCCCCGGAGCGGGTTGAGG
>CAYWXT010000199.1:0-10745 GCA_964462125.1 uncultured Pirellulaceae bacterium
CCACTTCGGACATCGCAGTCATCCCTCCAAAACCTGCATCCTGGACAGTTGCCACTTTTTCACAGCGGTTCTCGGTTTCGCAGACCATCACGGCCGCGGTTGACGACTACAATCGGTTGGGTTGGCCGTGGTTGTGGGCAACCGCTACGGCTGTGGCACAGCGGCAATTGCCTCCCCGGTTTCTCATCGACTTCGACATGGATGGTTCCGCCTGCCGCGTAAACTAATGAAATGAACGTCGGCGGCGACAGCGAAGAATCCCAGTTGGTCGAGCGAGCCCTGCAAGGGGATCGGGAGGCCTTCACGCGTTTGGTTCAGCGGAGCCAGGATCGGCTGTTCGCCTCGATGCTGCACGTCACCGGCTCCCCCGAGGAGGCGGAGGAGGTCGTTCAGGAGGCGTTCATCCGGGCGTTCGTCAAACTCGACACGTTCCAGCGGAACAGTCAGTTTTTCACCTGGCTCTACCGCATCGCCTTCAACAGCGCGCTGAGTCGGCGGCGAAAGAAGCAGGCGCGGGTCTCGCTTGAGCACGTCCGCGAGACGATGGGGATGGAGGTGATCGCCCAGGGGGACGCGGTCGACGAAGGATTGCTGAGCCGGGAACGGATCGCCATGGTCCGCAGCGCGATGCAGCAGCTGACCGATGAGCATCGCGCGATTTTGGTCTTGCGGGAGATGGAGGAGCATTCCTACGAGACGATCGCCGAGGTCCTGGAGATTTCGATCGGCACGGTGCGGAGTCGCCTCAGCCGTGCCCGGCGCCAGCTCAAACTCACTCTCGAGACGATGCTTCGCCACCAGGAGCGCGGGACCCACAGCGAGCCGCCAACCGGGCGGGGGAAACGATGAACGCACCCCGATTCGACGCCTCCAGCGATCCGCCCCCTGCCGCCGGCGCCCGGCAGTCGCCGCCCCCGTCGCCCTTCCTCGGCATTCAGTTTCGCTGCTGCCGTCGCTACGGCCGCGTGTATCGCAATCGGGACCAAACGCGTTACGAAGGGCGGTGCCCGGGCTGCGGCAGGCTCCTGTCGGTTCCGATCGGCCTGGGCGGCACACCGCGGCGGTTTTTCACCGCCGAATGAACCCGGGGAGGGCCACCGCGACCGACACGGTTTCTGGCACCGCCTAATTCAGGTCACCGGGGCCGCTGGCCCCACTGAGATGGCGCTGCAGGTAGCTCGCCCGTTCGATGTTGCGGTCCGAGGAGCCGAGCGGCCGCCCTTGCAGTTTCTGCAGGTGGGCCGGTTGGGTGTGAATGAAGAGCTTATTGATCATCCCGACCGGCAAGCTTTCGATCAAGCCGAGATTGACCCCCATCCGGACCTTCGACAGGTAGTGCATCGTCTCTTCGCTGCTGATCTTCTTGGCGGTGCTCAGGATCCCCAGGGCCCGGCTGACGTCGTCGTGCAGATCTTGCTGGCCGTGGTGCACCAGGAAATCGCGGGCCTTGCGTTCGTATTCGATGATTCGTGGGACGACCTCCTTGCCGACCAACCCCAGCAGTTCACGTTCGGTGCGGCCCAGGGTGATCTGGTTGCTGACTTGGTAGAAGTCGCCGGTGTACTGCGATCCTTCGCCGTAGAGTCCCCGGACGGTGACATTGATCTTTTGCATGCTGCGAAAGACCTTTTCGATCTGGCGAGTGATCACCAGGGCTGGCAGGTGCAGCATCACGCTGACCCGAAGGCCGGTGCCGACATTGGTGGGGCAGGCGGTGAGGTAGCCGTACTGCGGGTGGAAGGCATACAGGATTGCCCCTTCGAGGCGATCGTCGAGCGAATCGATCTCAGCCCACGCCGACTCCAGGTCGAGTCCGCTGTGCATCACCTGGATCCGCAGGTGATCCTCCTCGTTGACCATCACGCTGTAGCGCTCACTGGGGTCGACTGCCACCGCTCGCGACCCTTCGGCGTCGGCGATCTCGCGGCTGATCAACTGCCGCTCCACGAGGAACTGGCGGTCGATTTCCGACAATCGCTCGATGTCGATGTAGTGGATTTCGTCCCAGTCGTCGAGCGCTTCCATTCGCGCCCGGATGTTCCGTTCGATGCTCAGCCGGTCCTCGTCGCTGCACCGCCGCATGAAGGGGAAATCGGCGAGGTTTCGGGCCAGGCGGATGCGGCTGCTGATCACGATATCCGAATCGGGTCCCGTCCCGCGCAACCATTCCCCTGAACTGTGGGCCAACTCGGCCAGGTCCGCGTCATGCCTCACGCTTGGGGTTCTCCCTGGCCAGGGGATTCGCCGCTGGGGCCGGGATCCCCGTCGTTGTCCGACGTCCAATTGCCTGATTCGATCCGCTTCAATTCGTCACGGATCTCGGTCGCCCGCTCGTAATCCTCCCGCTCCACCGCCTCCTCCATCTCCCGTCGCAGCTGGATCAGCGTCGCCTGGGCGTCGGAGGTGGCGGCGGCCCGGCGGGGTTGCTTGCCGACATGTTCGGTGGCGTCGTGGATATTCACCAACAAGGGCCGCAGGTCGGGTTCGAAATGGGTGTAATCGTAGGGGCACCCCAACCGCCCGCTGTTGCGAAACTCGAAGAAACTGATCCCGCAAACCGGACATTCCTTCTGGTCGAGCTCCTCCAGCTCCTGCTTCGTCTGGCCCAGCTGCAGCTGCTTGGCCAGCGCCCCGGCGATGGTCGCCACCGGGGTTTCCTTTTGCAGCACGTTGCGGGCGTGTTCCTCGCAGAGGTGCATCACTTGAGGCCCGGTCGGCTCGGTGAGTTCCGTGATGTGGAAGGTCGCCGGTTTTTCGCAAAATTGACACTTCATCGCCGTTCCCCAGAGCGGGTGACCGCCGTAAATCAATGATTTCAAACGAGTAAGCGACCTTGTCGAGGGATTCTATCGCGACCCCCGGGACTGTCAACGCGAGGGGACCGGCCGGCGGGGGCGGGAAACGACTCCCCGCTTGTATTGCGTCGTCGCTGGCGGAAACTGTGTCGCAGGAGACCCCGATGCACACACCGACGCTCGACGAATTCCTCCAGCTCGCCCAGGAGCACGATTTTGTTCCTGTCTATCGGCGGCTGTTGAGTGACACCTTGACCCCCGTGACCGCCTTTCGATTGCTCGACGATGGTGGACCAGCCTGCCTGTTCGAAAGTGTGATCGGCGGGGAGAAGGTAGGCCGATACAGCTTTCTCGCCTCCAGGCCGGTCCGCCGGTTCGCGGCCAAAGGCCGCCAGGTCGAGGTCACCGACGCGTCCGGCCAAGTCGTTGAGCGGTTGGAGGTCGACGATCCCCTCGACCGATTCCGCGCCCATTTTCACGCCAGCGTCGCGCAGCTCGAGGGGTTGCCGCCGTTCATTGGCGGCGCGATCGGCTATGCCGGCTACGACGTGGTTCGCTACGTCGAAGATCTGCCCGCGGCGCCCCTCGATGACCGCGGGCTCCCCGATCTCGATTTCGCGTTCTATCATACCCTCTGCGTGTTCGATCACGTCGAGAAGACCATCGCCGTTGTCACCTTGGCCGATTGCCGCGGCGCGGGCACCGCCACGGCACGGCGACAGGCTTATCAGCGGGCTACGGCGCAGATCGAAGCAACCATCGACCCCCTCTCACGCGACGTTTCCCACCGCCCCGAGGAACTCCCGGACGCCTCGCAGAGGAAACCGCTCGAGGTGGAATCGAATTTCACTCCGGATGCTTTCCGCGAGGCGGTCCTCCGGTGCGTGGAGTACATCCGTGCCGGCGATATCTTTCAGGTCGTCCCGAGCCAGCGGCTGAGCGTCAAAACCGATGTCGATCCACTGGAGATCTACCGTTCCCTGCGGGTCGTCAACCCCAGCCCTTTCATGTTCTTTCTTCGCACCCCCGAATGCGTCTTGGTCGGCTGTTCCCCCGAGATCATGTGCCGGGTGTCGGATCGGATCGTCACCGTCCGGCCGCTGGCGGGAACCCGCCCGCGCGGTCGCACCGAGAAGGAGGACCGGGCCCTGGAGCAGGAATTGTTGGCCGATCCGAAGGAGCGCGCCGAACATGTGATGCTGGTCGACCTCGGACGCAACGATGTCGGACGGGTCGCCCGCTTCGGGTCGATCGAATTGACCGAGGTGATGGTGGTGGAACGTTACAGCCACGTGATGCACATCAGCAGCGAGGTCCAAGGAATCCTCCGCGAGGGACTCGATGCCTTTGATGCCCTCAAGGCTTGCGTCCCCGCCGGCACCGTCTCCGGAGCCCCCAAGGTTCGCGCGATGCAAATCATCGACTCGATTGAACCCCATCGCCGCGGCCCCTACGCCGGCGCGGTCGGCTATGTCGACTACCGCGGCAACATGGATACCTGCATCGCGCTGCGGACGATGGTTGTCCGCGATGGGACCGTCTACGTCCAAGCCGGTTGTGGCGTCGTCGCCGACAGTGACCCCGACGCCGAGTACCAGGAAACCTTGAACAAGGCCAAGGCCCTGATCGCCGCGATCGAACTGACCGAGGCGCGAGTCAAGCCGCGCGAGTAACCGGTGGGGACCGCCAGTATGGCAATGGCCAGCTCGGGTTGACGCCGCGCCGTTGCTTACGCGGGTCTCGAACTCACGGCCGCGAGCGCACCAGGACGAGACCGGCCAGCAACGGTGGCAGCAGACTCCAAATCAGCATCGGGGTGCCGTCGGCCGGTTTGGCGTTGGCAAGGTTTTCCATCGGCGCCAGGACTCCGCCGGCAATGACATAGATCGTGGCGCCAAGTGCCGCGGCGATCAGCATTGCGAAGATCGCCTTGCCCCCGGCACTGACCTTCCCCGCACCCAATCCGACCGCCACCGCGACGGGAACGCCAATCGCCGCCCACTGCACAAAGTGCACCAGAATCCCATAGATATCGGCCTGTTCGAGGTTCGCTCGGCTGGCCAAAACCAATTGGATGACGGGGTCACCGATCGCGAAGACCAACGCCACGGCGACACACGCCCCAACGACGCCGCCGATCAGCCCGCGTATCGGACTGCCGTGGATCAGACCTGCGGTCAAACCAAAAATCACGGCCAGGGCGGCCGCGAGTACCGCGGTCAAGCGAGCCGCATTGCGTCCCGCCACGTTCGCTTCGATCGCACGGGCCTCAATCTCCGCTTCCTCGTTGTTGACTTGGTTTGCTAACGGCTCGTGCTCCGGCGGCAAGGGAATCTCGAAACGCTGGGTGACGACCGTCACGGTAAGGTAGCTGATTGCCATCGCCACAACGCAAGCGACGAGCCAGCTCATCGCTGAACCGGTCGATCCCGAAGATCGATCACCCCTGGATGGCTCAGAGCCGGTGGCTGGTTGAGATTCGGCGGCGGTTTCAGACCCGGCGGCTGCGACTGGCTCGGAGGAATCGGAATCAGACATGTCGGTTCGCTCAATACGGCGGAAAAGAAATGGATGGAAAGAAGGGAGCGAGGGTGATTGGGCCGACTCGAGCCGCTCCCCGGGTGCCACTAAAATAGCGACTTTCAAGCACCGCTGCATCCATCCACCGCCGACGGATTGCCAGTGGATCCCGTGGCCCCGCTCCAATGGCCCGCTCACCGGGCCGGCGAGGTTCCTAGCGGCGACCGGACGGAGCGGAGGGACCGAATCGGCCCAGCACCGCGTCGGCGGAGCCGATTCCTCGCGTCACCTTTTGAAACATCTCTTCGATTGAGCGGTCCGCGGAGGTGAGTCGCGTGCGGGCTTCGGCTTGTTGAGTACGGAGCCACTGTTGCAGCGATTCCGTCTCCTGCCGGTGCGTGCGCCGGACATTGTCGGCGATTTTTTGCCGGCTCTCCCCCAGCTGCGCCGCGATCGCCTGGTCGGTCGCTTCCCGAAGGACCCGTTCCACGTTCGATTCGAGCTTCAGGTCCAGGTCGTCCCAGGTCCCATCGAAGCGGGCATCGATTTCAACGCGGTCGACCTCCGCCAGCCGCTCTCCGATCGATTCGGCGATCGGCGACTCGGCGTACCGGGGCGCGACCCGCAACCGCATTTGCAGACCGGTTTGCTTGCTGACCAGCCGACCCTGAATCGAGTCGCCGTTGCGGACGAGCTGGGCCCACACCTCCCGTTGGCCTCCCCGGACCGAGATCCCCACCTTGTCGCCGCAACCCCATTCGAACTCCTGGGCGTGGGAACGGGGCCACAGCAACGTGACTTGGTCGATGTCATCCCCGTCGCGGCGGTCGCGGACGTAATCAAGCCGGATCGGATCGGAGATCCGAGAGACATCCTCCAACAACATCCGCGCCCGCGTCGGCTCCCGCAATCGCTCCGGCGTGGGCGTCACATTGTTGACGACTCCCTTCAATGTGTAGACGTGGCCTCGCGATCGGAGCAAGCCGCTGACCTCGCACTGCCGAATGAGCATCTGCGGACGCTGACGGTCGGCCGACAAGTCGATCCATTGCCCCCGCGCCCGCTCCTGCTGTGGGGGCACCACGGTGACGTCGGCGATCTGGCGGCCATGGTCGAGGTAATCCCGTAACTGGTCGAGCCGCTCGCGGACCGAGTTGGCTACCAGTTCGCCGGCAAACTGGTCGGAACCCTCCAGACCGCCCGGAACGTACTCCTCCACCTTGGCCAAGTCGATCTGCTTGGCTTCCTCAAGCGAATCCAGATCAGCCTGGACCTGTTGCGGTAATTCGTCGATCTTCCGGCGGACCTTCGAAAGTTCGGCCCGAATCTCTTGAGCCCGGCTGATCGCCTGATCCAACGCGGCGTAGTCACGCAAGGGGTTCTTGATCGAGACGGCTTGATCCCGGACCTCCTGAACCTGCTGCTTGAGTTCCCGCGCTTGCGAGACCAATGAGGCGTAGTCCGACTCCCAGCGGCGGCGAATCTGTTCGCTCCGCCGAACCGTCTCCAGATCGTCGACCAGGGCAGAGGCTTGCCCGCCCAATTCGTCCATCGTGCCGGCGACGAGCTGGCTCAGCAGCGACGATCCCGCATCCACGACCTGTTCGTCATCCCCCGTTTCGTCCAGATGCCCCGATTCGCTGCGGCGGGCACCGATTTCCAGCCCTGAGATGCGGCCGTTGCGGACAACCCAGCGGCGGTGCAATAACGCCTCCCCGTCGATTTCCAGATCAAGCAAGTCGGCTCGAAACAAGTCGTGGAACTCTTTTCTCCCGCGAGGATCGGCTACCCGAATGTCGGTGTAGTGAACGCGAGGTGGAAACAGGCCGATCTCGGTCCGTGCGATGTCGGCCCGCGCCCCGGTCGCCATTTCCACGCCCTGGACCGTCAGGTAACGGGCGGCCGGACCCAGGCCCCAGCGAAGCAGCGTCAAGATGGCGGCGACAATCAGCACCCGCGTCAGTATGAATTTCCAACGGATCATGCCGCGTCCCTTGGCTGAGAGTCACGCAATTGGTGAAGCACGTAATGGAGCGCCTCCTTGACTCGTGGGGCCGAAGGCGACTCAGGCTCGGCGGGAACGAAATCCTCCGCCATTGGATCCTCCGCCGCTGGTGAGCCGCTCTGGGCAGGCCGGTCAAGCGACCCCGCTGACCCGTCCGACGCGGGCGCCGGAGCGGTTGCCCCCGACGGCGCCCCAGCGGTCGTGAGCGTTTCATCGGCCCCCTTGGGGGCCAACCAGCAAAACACCGGATAGCAAAGGGCGAAGGTGGGGATCAGTGATACCAGTCCAATCGACAGACTCCCCAACACCACCGTGTTGTTGAGATCGGTCCAGGGCACCATGGGGTATTGCCACGCCCGGACCGCCCACCTGCCCGACTCCGGATGCGTCAGCAAATGCTGGCCGATGATGTGGGAATAGGGATCCAAATAACCCGCGGCGAAGGTTACCCCCACCGCCGTCACCGCCGCCATCGCATGATTCAGCTTCAACGACAGCACGAGCAATAAGAGCAGCAGCGCGAGCAGATTCCCATGGGGGACGACACCCAACAGCACGCCAAACGCAACGCCCCAGGCCAACTGCGACGGATGCTGGCGACCGGCGATCGCCAAGCGGATGCTGTTGAGCTGCTTGATCGTCCAAAGGATCATGTCGAGGCGCCTCCGTGCGCACGAGGTCTCGTCCGTTCCCGTCTTGTTACTTATCGGCCGCCAGAATCGGAACATTCAGTCCAGCCCGCAAATTCCCCCAACTCCTCAAGCGGTGGCAACGACCACCTGGTTACCCGAGGCGATCGCCGAATACGCTTGACGTACAGAGTACAAGCAGGCTAATCTGCAGCTATGATCCGCAGTTATCGGGACAAAAAGACCGAGCGATTTGCCGCCGGCCAGAAGGTTCCGCGGCTTGAGCCATTGCGGCGGCAAGCTGAAAAACGTCTGCGGATACTCGAAGCCGCGAAGAGCCTCGCAGACCTGCGCGCCTTACCGGGCAATCGTCTGGAAGCGCTGAAAGGGAACCGGCGAGGCCAGTACAGCATTCGCATCAATGATCAGTGGCGCATCTGCTTCTCGTGGCCCGGGGATGCCGACGGTCCCGAAGATGTGGAGATTGTTGATTACCACTAGGAGGAGAAAAGGCATGGCACGCACCCCCATTCATCCTGGCGAGATTCTGGCCGACGAGTTGGAAGAGCTCGGACTGAGCAGCGCGGAGCTTGCCCGCCAGATCGAGGTGCCGGCCAACCGCATCAGCCAGATCATCGCGGGCCGGCGCAATGTCACAGCCGACACGGCGCTCCGGCTCGCCCGGTACTTCGGGACCACGGCGGATTTCTGGATGAATCTCCAGAAGACGTACGAGTTGGACGAAGCGCGGGCCAAACTTGGTCCGCGACTCGAACATTTGCCGCATCGGTCGGAAGCGGGGTCGGCTGCGGATCTGCAGTAGCGAACTCCGGCTCATCTCTTGGGCGGACAGCTGTTTCGCTAGGCGGAAACCGCCTTCGCGAAATTGACGAGCGCAGTGCGGCAAATGAGAATGCGGTGGATTCGGGTCAGCTGCTGGCCCACGACGCGGTGCGGCTGGTGGAGGCTACATCGAATACCAAACGCGGAATCGAGGCCGTCATGTTTCACCGATTTGGCTCTGTCCAGTCCCCCTGGACGCAGCGCTTCCCGCGCCACTTGCTACACAGATTAACGACACTGGCGTCCGCCGCATCCGCAGCACTGCTTGCGCAACTGCTTTGTCTGCAGCCACTGAAGGCCGATCAGACCGAGCGACCCAACGTGGTCCTGATCATGGCCGATGACCAGGGCTACTGGGACACCAGTGCCACGGGCAATCCCCACATTGAGACGCCCCAGATGGAGCGGATGGCCTCCGAAGGGACGCGTTTTTCCCGCTATTACGCCGCTCCCGTTTGCTCCCTGACCCGCGCCGGCATGATGACCGGTCGCTATTACTTGCGGACCGGGCTGTACAACACCCGGTTCGGCGGCGACACGCTGGGCCAGGACGAGACGACCGTGGCGGAACGACTCCGCTCCGCCGGCTACCGCACCGGTCTGTTCGGCAAATGGCACCTGGGAAAATACTCCGGCTACCAACCGCAACAGCGCGGCTTTGACGAGTTCTTTGGCCACTATCACGGTCACATCGAACGCTATCAGCACCCGGACCAGATCTATCACAACGGCAAACCGGTCGAGGCTCGTGGCTACGTCACCGACCTGTTCACCGATGCTGCCCTCGACTTCATCGAATCCTCGGCACGAGCGGCCGAGGAGCACTCGGCCAACGAGCACCAACCCTTTTTCTGCTCGCTCATGTACAACGCGCCCCACTCGCCGTTTTTGCTCGATACGTCGCACGCTGACCAACCCCAAGGCGACGAGCTGATCACGAAGTACCTGGAGCGGGGGATGCCGATTCGCGAAGCTCGGATCTACGGCATGATTGAGCGGATCGATCAAAACATCGGCCGCGTTTTGAACAAGCTGGAACAACTCGGGTTGGAGGAGAACACGCTCGTGATCTACACCAGCGACAACGGTGGGGTCAGCCGTTTTTGGAAAGGGGGAATGAACGGACAAAAAGCGAGTCCCTATGAAGGGGGCGTGCGGGCGCCACTGTTCGCGCGGTGGCCCGGCGTGGTCCCTTCCGGCGGCGTGGTCGATGGGCAAACCTCGCACGTCGATTTCCTGCCGACCTTCTGTGAGCTTGCCGGCGTCGAACTTCCGGCGGACCAGAATCTCGACGGCAAGAGCCTCGTGCCGCTATTGAAGGCGGGCTCCGGTGAGCAGCATCACCGCTATGTCTATCACACCTGGGATCGCTACTTTCCCAACCCCGATCGGCGCTGGGGGATCAGCGACCAACGTTGGAAGCTGATCGGAATGTTCTCCCGAAACGCAGAGATCGACCCGTCCAAATGGCGGCTGTTCGATCTCCAGGACGATCCGGGGGAAAAGAAAAACGTGGCGGAAAAACACCCTGAGATCGTTCGCCGACTGCGAGCCGAATTCGTTCGTTGGTTTGACGAGGTCACCGAGGGGAAGGAGTATGCGCCGGTCCGAATCCCGGTCGGCAATGCGGACGAGAATCCGGTGGTGATCGAGCCGAGCTGGGCGGATTGGCAGGGCGATCACATCGATTACCAGTTCGACGGTTACGACTGGGATACGTTGGAAGGCTGGAAGATGCCGGGCGAGCAGGCCCGTTGGCGGTTGGACGTTCACGAGGGAGGCGAGTATCGGCTCTGGCTCCGCTACGGCTGCCGTCCCCTCGATGCGGGAGGCCAGTTGCGGGTCACCGCCGAGGAGTCCTCCCTGACGCACACCGTCCAAGCGACCGCGACGGCGAACCAGTTCGAACGGTTCGATGGCGGCATCTTGCGGCTCGAACCCGGCCCGGTAGAA
>CAYWXT010000200.1:0-10682 GCA_964462125.1 uncultured Pirellulaceae bacterium
AGAACGCGGCGGGGCAGGTGGGCTCGGGCGATCACGGGTTCACAGCTCAGGAAGCGGCGGGGCAGGTAGGCTCGGACGATGCCGGGTTCAACGACTTGGGGTTCAACGATTTCCTCAAACTGATGATCAACGAACTGCAGAACCAAGATCCGCTCGACCCGATGAGCAACAGCGAGATGGTCGAGCAGATCGGGATGATCCGCGACATCGGTGCGACAGACCAGCTGACCAAAACACTGTCGAACTTCTCCAGCAGCCAGGAACTGGTGACGGCCAGCGGCTTGATCGGTCGCACCGTCCAGGGTTTGGCGGACGACTCGACCGAGGTGAACGGGACCGTTGAGCGGGTGACGGTCGACACAGAATCGGAGAACGGGACACGTTCGGTCAAAGTTCACGTCGATGGAAAGACGATGAAGGTAAACAATATTCGGGAGATTGAAACTGGCTGAGCTGCGGGAACCTTTCCGGCCTTTTCGGGCCGAGGGTACCGACGGCGCGCCTCCCAGGTCTCCACACATGACTTCGCCTGAGGGAGAACGCTGCCCATGGGGCTCACATCCGCACTGACGACGGCTCTGACGGG
Source organism: uncultured Pirellulaceae bacterium (assembly GCA_964462125.1). GTDB lineage: Bacteria > Planctomycetota > Planctomycetia > Pirellulales > Pirellulaceae > JAWLFY01. The sequence continues at coordinate 587 of CAYWXT010000200.1, forward strand.
ACTCTCGGCATCGGAGGCCCAGATCGATGTGATCGGCAACAACCTGGCCAACTCGCAGACGGTCGGGTTCAAATCGTCCGACGCGGTGTTTGGAACCCAGTTCCTGCAAACGCTCTCCCTTGGCGCCGGCCCCAGTCGCGACAACGGCGGCACCAACCCGCGCCAGGTGGGTCTCGGCGTCCAGGTCGCCGAGATCGCGACCAACCACAATCAAGGGACAATCGAGATCAGCAGCAGCGAGTCGGATCTCGCGATCCAGGGAGACGGCTTCTTCCAGGTCCAGGGCCAATCGGGCGAGAAGCTCTATTCCCGCAACGGGATCTTCAAACTCAATGCCGATGCCGAGCTGGTCAACGCCACTGGCCAACGTTTGCTAGGCTATGGAACCGACGAACAGTTCCGCCTGCAGGAGACCGAACTCGTTCCACTCTCGATTCCGCTGGGCACCAAGAGTGTCGCCAAGGCGACCGAGACGGTGGACTTCGAAGGCTCGTTGACGCCTCTGGGGGAGGAGGCCACGGTGTCGGAGGTCATCGAGAGCGCGGCTCTCGGTGACGCCCAGGTTCCGCGTCCCGACGCATCCGGGATCTCGATCGGTACCGCCCCGACGACGGATGCATCCGGGGTCGACGTCACCACCGGCGCCGGGAACCTCGACGAGGGGACCTATCAGTACCGAATGGCCCTGGTCGATTCCAGCGGCAATGAGGCGTCCCCGAGCAGCTCGATCAGCGCCACGGTGGGCGCCAATGGCAGCATTGATCTGGACGACCTGCCGGTCGATTCTCAAGGAGGCGATTATCCAACGGTCAACGTTTACCGGACGGCTGCCGATGGCAATGAGTTTTTCCACCTCGGCAGCGCCACCGCCGGCGGCAGCTTCACCGATGACGGTTCGACGCCGCTGTCGGCCGACCCGCTCGACGACGCCTCCCTGACGGGCAACTATACCTACCGCGTCACCTATCACCGCAGCGGCGATCCAGAAAGCCGCCCCAGTGATTTGATAGGGCCGCAGAACGTCAACAACGGGCGGATCGCCATGTCAGGCTTCCCCACGCCTCCGGAGCCACCGGCCGATGGCGGATTTCCCCCCTATGACGAAGTCCGGGTTTACCGCAATCTCGCGGGCGACCAGAACAACTTTTACCTTGTCGACACCATGGATCCGGACGACACCTTCATCGACAAAAAGAGTGACGCCGAGATCGCCGACCTGGATAACCCGAACAACCAACTGCTCGATCTCGACGGACCCACGATCAACAGCAACACGCTGCTGACCAACGTCCTGAAGCGAGATGGGAACACCTACCAACAGGCTTTTCAGGAAGGGACGCTCAGCTACGCCGGTCGCAAAGGGGGCCGAGCGTTGGAGGCGAAGGAGATGACGGTCACCGATACGACCACGGTGCAGGAGTTCCTCGACTTCCTCACCGTTTCCTCCGGCATCCAAACGGTGCAGATCGACTCGCAAAATCCGATCCCCACCTCGGAGAACAACATTCCGGGGGAGACGGGGGAGCTGGCACCGGGGGCGAGCCTGCAGGATGGGGCGATTCGGGTCGTCAGCAACACCGGGGAACTGAACGCGTTGGACATCGACCTGGCGGCGTTTCGGATCCGTGATGAGCTGGGCAACGTGACCACACCGAATCTCGGATTCGGGACGGTCCAGGACGCCGTCGGCCAGAGCGCCGCCAGCGACTTCATTGCCTATGACTCACTCGGCGTCCCGGTGAACGTCCGGGTCACGGCGGCCTTGGAACGCCGCACCGATGAGGAGACCGTTTATCGCTGGTACGCCGATAGCCCCGACAATCAGAGCGACGACGGAACTGGGATTGCCGTTGGCACCGGGCTGATCCAGTTCGATGGCAATGGCAACTTCATCAACTCCACCAACGAGACCATCGGCATCGATCGCGAAGGCACCCCCAGCGTCTCGCCACTGCAATTCGAGATGGACTTCTCCCTCGTTTCCGGATTGGCGACCGAAGAAGCATCGCTAGCGGCAACCCGCCAGGACGGCAACGCACCAGGGGTGCTCAACAGCTTCGTTGTCGGCGAAGACGGGAGCCTCCGGGGCGTCTTCAGCAACGGTGTCGCACGGCCCCTCGGACAGCTGCAACTGGCCCGCTTTGCCAACCCCGCCGGCTTGGAGGCGCGGGGGGAGAACCTGTTCGCCGAAGGGATCAACACGGGCCTGCCCGTGCAAGGGGCCCCCGGGGAGAACGGGATTGGCAGCGTGCTCGGCGGAGCCCTTGAACTGAGCAACACCGACATCGGAAAAGACCTCGTCGACCTGGTCCTCGCCAGCACCCAGTACCGGGGCAACAGCCGCGTGATCACGACGTCGCAGCAGCTGATCGACGAACTGCTGAACATCCGCCGTTAACATCCGCCGTCAACATCGTTGTTTACGATTCCGGCATCGCGCTGATTTCCTGCTCCAGCGGCGACGGCTCCGTTTTGGCTCTGTCGTCTCTCCCCCCGTGGTTGTCCTGCAGGTGATCGAGGATCCGCGCGACGTGGACGTGGCAGTTCTCGAGAAATGTCTGGTAGTGGCTCGACTGCGTTCCGGCGATCGCGGTTCCGGCCACGTAGATTCCCGGCACGTTGGTTTCCATCGTTACCGGATCAAAACTTGGACAACCGCCGGGACCGACAAGTTCGACGCCCGCTTGCTGAAACAACGTCTTGTCCTGGACGTAGCCGATCAACCGCAGCACGTCGTCGGCTTCGATTTCCAACCATTCGGCCGAGCGGTCCTCGGTGGGGACGATCGGATCGTCCGCGTTCGCAGCACTCGGCTCGAGCCGCCTTAGCCAAACGCTCGCAGGATCGATGCGGGCCGGTTCGGTTTCGAAATGGGCGCGGATCCGACCGGACCGGATCAGCCCCTCAATTTCGGGGCGCAGCCAATACTTGATGCTCTCGACCGGAAGCCCCGAGCGGCGATAGCTGAGCGAGACCTCGGCCCCGGCGTGGTGCAGGCGGAGCGCTGCCTCGATCGCGCTGTTCCGGCCGCCGACCACCAGCACACGGCGACCGAAGTAGCGATGCGGCTCGCGCAGATAGCCGTCGACGTGAGGCAGGTCCTCTCCCTCCACCCCCAATTCTCGAGGCCGGTCGGTGCCGCCGACAGCGAGCACGACGCGCTGGCAACGGATCTGGCGACGAACACCGTTGGCCTCGGTGGTGACCCGAAATCCGGAGTCGCGGGGATCGATGGCGACCGCTTTCTCATAAGTCCGGACTCGGATATCGAACTGCTTGGCAACCGACCGCAGGTAGGCCAGGTATTGCTCGCGGGTCGCCTTCGATTGATCCGGTGTTTCCAGGGGAACCCCCGCAATGGCGATCCGCTCGTTGCTGCTGAACCAGCGCGTTTGCGGGGCCCACCAATTCATTGTTTGACCGATTGGGCCGGCATCGACGATCTGAAACTCGATTCCCGCCCGCCGCAGGGCGACGGCGAGTTCGAGCCCGATAGGACCGCCGCCGACGAGCGCGACGTCGGTCTCGGTTGCTGGCGGAGGAGCGTTGGTGGGCAAGATGGATACCTGCGACATCGTTGGATTTGCAGTTCGATTCGGGCGTTGAAAGTACTGCCCCGGGGATATCGGCACGACAAATCGCTCAACACTTCGTACCATAGGCGGGTCAAGCGGGTCGCCGGACATATTGAAAATAGCCGATCCGGAACTCCCCCTCCCTGCCCTTCGCAGCCGCAAAGCGGGGGGAGGGCTTGCAGGAAGTGTCCCGCGGCGGGGTCGCTGCTTCGGCGCGACCGCGTTGTTCAACCTACCGAATCTCCACCCCAGATGGGTCCCGTGATGAAACGTTTTGTATTGTTTTTTGCATGCTGTCTCGGTCTGCTCGCCGCCACGTGGCATCCCGCCGAGGCGCTCGATTCCGAACTCGGAATCGGATCCGAAGCTCCCGCCTTGGATGTGGAGCACTGGATCCAAGACGGCAACGGCTTTTTCAAACCGGTCCGCGAGTTCGAATCGGGCAAGGTTTATGTCGTTGAATTCTGGGCCACCTGGTGTGGCCCTTGCGTGGCGAGCATGCCGCATCTGGCTCAGATGCAACAGGAGTACCGGGGGCAGGGGGTGCAGGTAATCAGCATCAGTGATGAGGCTCTTGAGGAGGTCGAAGCGTTCTTGGAGCGACCTCATCCCGAGTTGGACAAGACATTCCGGGAGGTGACGTCGGCCTATTCCCTGACCACCGACCCCGACGGTTCCTCCCACGAAGCATTCATGGCCGCCTCCGGGCAAACCGGGATCCCGGCAGCGTTTTTGGTCGGCAAGACCGGTCAAATCGAGTGGATCGGACACCCGACAGAGCTGGATGAGCCGCTGGAGGCGGTCGTCAACGACAGCTGGGACCGAGAAGCATACCAGCGTGAGCTTGAACTTCGCCAAGAGATGGAGCGCCTTCAGCAGGAAACGATGCAGGAGGTGTCGGCGTTGATTGAACAGGAGAAGGTCGACTCCGCAATCACGCTGATCGAATCGCGGATCAGCTCTGCCCAGAACGAAGAAATCGCGACCGTCTTTCGCGACCTGCTGCATCAGGTGAAGTTCGGGACCGGGCGTCACGACGCGGAGACGCTGGCCTACTATCGCAAACGGCTGAGCGACGCCAAGGGGAACGCCTTAGCCGTGGGCCAGTTTGCGTTCATGGTCCACGGCGCGATGCAGCAGGGTGTCGATCCGGGGCCCTTGGCCGCTGAATCAATCGAAGCGCTGCAGGCCGAGGTGTCGGGCGCGGACGATCAGGTGAAGCCGATGCTGTACGTCGTTCTCGCACAACTGCATGTCGGAACCGACGACTTGCCGGCCGCCATCGCCGCCATGCAGGAGGGAGTGGATGCGTCGCAAGGACGCCAGCAGGAGCGTCTGGAAGGAATGCTCGAGGAGCTCCGCGAACGGGCATCCAACGAATGAGGGCATCCAACGAATGAGGGCATCCAAGGAGTGAGGGCGCCGGCCCGTTGGCTTCGAGCGCCCTTCACTCCGGAGGCAGGTCCGCGGCAATGTCAAAGCGGGCCCAGCACCAGGCGACCGCGGCGATCCCGGCGATCGCCGCGGCCCAGGTGAAGAGCAGGGCACCGCTGACATAGGCCCCAGTCGCCCACACCCCAGGGAGCGACTCACGGCAGATGCTGGACCAAACCAGCAGCATCCCAACTGCGATCGCGAGCAGGATCGTTTTGCCCAGGAAGGTCAATTTCACTCGTACCATCGTGATCACCCCCTCGTTCCGCTCGTGGTGGGGGTAGGCCAGGAAGAGTGCGTTTTCAACTGCAAAGGTGAATACCGTCAGGGCGCTAAGCATTCCCATCCAGAGCAGGATCTGGCCTGCTCCCGGGTTGGCGAACCAGGCGGCGATCCCCATCGTGACCGCTTGGAAGGCAATGGTGATCAGAATCGGCAGGAACAACTGTCCGACGGCCATCGGCAGCGGCTTGATCGGCAGCGAGCGCAGCAACATCATTCGTTTCAGGTCTCGGCGGAAGTCGATCCGGAGTGCCGAGGGGGCGAGCACCAGGGTGCACATGGCGAGACCGCCAACGACCATGAGCCACTGCTGACTGACGCGACCGACCACCAACGGCGAGAGCGAAAGCAGCATCGGGATAACAAAGCTGAAGGCAAGCGAACCGGCGTAGCGGCGAACCGTTGAAAGTTGACGCAGCACCAGCACGCCGGCGTCAGCCCAAGCGGAAAAAAAACGCCCTTGAAAAGCAGTGGGATTGACCATCCAATCCGCCAGCGGCTCGCTCGCTGGGTTTCGGTCGGTGGCGCCGCTGCGACGATTTCTTGTTGGGTTGCCTCGCGATTGGTTGTCGGCCAATTGCTGCCGTTCCCACTGTTTTTGCTGATCTGCTGCCCAGCGGTCGACATGGACGAGGACGGCTACTGCCAGGGGGACAACACCCAGAGCCGCAATCAGTTCGACGGCCGTCCACCATCGGAAGTGTTCGGTCACCGCCAGACTCGCCGCCGGCAACCAGGGTACCGCGAGTGATTGAATGGTTTCGCATGCCGCTGTTTCCCCGAGGCTTCGGAACGCGTTGATGACGTAGACCCAGCCCGCCGCGTCGGTGGGCGTGTGGGCGGCGACGCGCGCCAGAACCTGGATCACGACGGCACCCGCGACAAGCGATACGACACCGCGTACCAGGTAGCAGCCTCGCCGGTCCATGCCGCCGACGGCACGCTCGATGATCAACCGGACCATTTCGAGCAACACCAGCGAAACGAGGATCCCTGCGAATAACAGCGACGGATGGGCCACGTCGGGTGCCAGGAGAATGACCAGCAACAGGGCCTTCACCAGCGAAGCGACCACGATGTTGTTGAGATGATAGATCGCCAGGGAGGACCGTTGGATTGGGCCCCCGCCGAGCCACAATCGCTCCGCCTCGCTCAACTCCAAGTCGACCACCTTGTCGGACCAGGCACATCGCACGGCATGGTAGAGCGCGTAGATCACCATCCCGCCGGAAAGCCACAGTCGGAGTCGATCGGGATCGGCCGGAGTCCGACTGGAAACGACAAAAATGCCGTTGAGCAGGTAGATCCCGAAGAAACTGAGCGCCAGGCTCGTCGCAATCAATCGCCGCGGCGAGCGGAGTCGATCCACGATCCGGCAAACACGGAACCGGGCGCGGCGGAACGTCAATCCTGCCAGCAGCTGATGGATCTCCAGCCGGTCCCAGGCGACACGATTCACGAAGAGACCTCCGCTGCCACCGGGAGCACCGCGTGTTGAATGATCGGTCCCGTGGAGAAACGCGTCCCCGATTCCGTGGCGGCAAAGAACGCCTCCTCGAGCGTGGCCGCCTCCGGGAAATGCTCGCACAGTTCGCGCTTGTGCCCAAAGAATTGGCTGCGACCTTCATGCATCACCAGTAAGTGGCTGCAGACGTCCGCGATGATCGCCAGCAGGTGGCTGCTGATGACGATCGTGGCCCCCGCCGCAGCCCGCTCGCCGATGGACGCCAGCAATTGCCGAATGCCCTGGGGATCGAGTCCGGTCATCGGTTCGTCCAACAGCAACACATCGGGATCGAACAAGTAGGCACAGGCGATCGCCAGCTTTTGCCGCATTCCGCGGGACAGCGTGGTTGCCCCCGCATCGTACTTATCGGTCAGCTGGAACCCCCGCAGAATCTCCGCCGCCCGGGTCCGGTGATCGGTCACCCGATAGAGACGGCCGATAAAATCGAGGTGCTCACCGACCGTCAGGTCATCGAACAGCGGCGGGTCATCCGGGACGTAGGCGAGCCGCCGCTTGGCCTCGATCAGCCCACTGGGAATGTCGTAGCCGGCCACACGGATCTGACCGTCGGTGGCGGGGACCAACCCCGCCAAGCAGCGCATCGTGGTCGTCTTCCCCGCACCGTTGGGCCCGACCAACCCGCAAATCTGGCCGGCCCCCAACGAAAAGGAAACCCGGTCGACGGCGAGTTGGTCGTCGTAGAGCTTGCGCAATCCGCGGACATCGATCATCGTAACGGTGGTCCCTGACAGGGCAGTGGTGAAACCTCGCGCGGAGGCGCGTTCATGAGAACCTAGCTTATACATGGCGCTACGCGGATCGCATCGGCGTCGGGGGACGCGCCGCGAGTTCTCTCCTTCGAATACCGCGGCGACAGCGGACACGCGGCGGCCCCGGTGGCGCCGAATGCAACGGTTTCTACGTCTCCCCGCTCGACGAATCTTGCCGGCGCTGATTGACTGGCGGCAACGATTGCTCGGTTCAGTAGGTGGAAATTTTTTCGGTACGGCGCAGGGATCAACGACCTTTGGCAACGGCTACCACGCTTCGAGACGACGCTTCGCCCTGGGCCCCGCTGGCGGTTCCCCTGTTCCGAGCCTTCTGGTTGGCGTCCTTGGCGTCCAATTTCGGCACCTGGATCCACGAGATCGGTGCTGGCTGGTTGATGACCAGCCTCGACTCGTCGCCGGAGATGGTTTCCTTTGTGCGGACGTCGATGGCGATGCCCATCGTGTTCCTGGCGATCCCCGCCGGTGTTTTAGCCGACCGAGTCGACCGCCGACGGCTGCTGCTGGGGACGCAGCTGATCTTGTTCGCCACCACGGCGACGTTGGGGGCATTGACCTTTGCCGAGGTGATCACCCCTTGGACGCTGCTGGCGCTGACGTTTGTCGTCGGGCTGGGGATGGTGCTGCACGTCCCGACCTGGCAAGCCTCGATGCCGGAACTCGTGCCGCGGCAACAGCTCCCCCGCGCGGTGGCGTTGGGCAGCATCAGCTTCAATCTGGCCCGCGCCCTCGGTCCGGCCACCGGTGGGTTTCTGATTGCCACCTTCGGAGTGTGGAGTGCCTTTGCGGCAAACGCCGTCTCGTTCTTGGGGGTGATCCTCGTCTTGGTCCGCTGGAAGCGGAGCGGCAGCGAGTCCTCGCGGGGACAAAGCTTCCGACGGTCGTTGTCTCAGGGGCTGTGGTACGTGCTGCAGAAAAAGACCATGCGTCACGTGTTGATCGGCGTCGGCCTGTTCGTGGTTCCGGGCAGTGCGTTGTGGGCGCTCGTCCCGCTGCTGACCCGCGAACAGTTACGGTGGGGTCCCGACGGCTTCGGGGTTTTGGTCGGAACGATCGGCATTGGTGCTGTCGTGGCCGCCTGGAATCTTCCCCGCGTGCAACGGGCGCTCGGCTCCGATGGCACCGTGGCGTCGGCGATGCTGTTGTACGCGATTGGTATGACGGTCATCAGTCGCAGCACCCATGCCGGCTTGGTTATCATGGCGACCCTCGCGATGGGAGCCGGCTGGATGATGACGCTGACGACGCTCAATGCCACCGCCCAGGTCACCCTTCCGCGTCAATTGCGAGCCCGCGGGATGGGCTGCTACCTGACGGTGATGGCGCTTTCGATGGCGTCGGGATCGCTGCTCTGGGGACGGATCGCCGGGCTCACGGACCTGCCGACGGCGCTGACCGCAGCGGCAGGCACAATGGTGTTGGCCGCGGCCGTCAGCCTCCGCTTTCGTTTCGAGCACTCGCTCCACTGATCTAGGCAAACATGTAGCCCTCTTCGCCGTGGTCGACGATGTCCAGTCCCCGCTGTTCGCTGTCCGCTGGTACGCGCAAGCCGATCGTGACGTCGATCGCTTTGAGCAAGATCAGGCTTCCGACACCGGCGAAGACGTAGGTCACCAATACGGCAGCGATTTGTCCCATCAACAGCGCCGGGTTGCCACCGGAGTCAATCAGTCCGATCGCTTCTCCCGTTTCGGAAACATCCCAGCACGCCCGGGAGGCGAAGACACCGGTCAACAACGCGCCGAGCGTCCCGCCGACCCCGTGCACTCCAAAGGCATCGAGGGCGTCGTCATACTTCAAAGTGTGTTTCAGTTTGGAGCAAGCCCAATAACAGACGACCCCGGCCAAGGCACCCATCAGCAGCGCCGGCATCGGCTGGACGAACCCGGCGGCGGGCGTGATGCAAACCAAGCCGGACACGGCGCCCGAACTGGCCCCGAGCACGGTCGGTTTGCCCAACAAACACCATTCGGTACAGACCCAGGCGACCGCCCCGGCGGCGGCGGAGAAGTGCGTCGCAGCAAAGGCGCTACTGGTGAGCCCGTCGGAGAGGAACTCGCTGCCGGCGTTGAACCCGAACCAACCGAACCACAGCATGGCGGCGCCGAGGGCCGTGTAGGTCAAGTTGTGCGGTTGGATCGGTTCCTTCAGGAATCCCATCCGCGGGCCGATCAGGATGGCGGCGACCAGAGCGGAAATCCCGCTGCTGATATGCACCACAGTTCCCCCGGCAAAGTCGAGCGCGCCGCCGAGGATCGCTTCGTCGCCGGCGAAGTACGAGAGGGGTCCGTCCGCCCACACCCAGTGACACAGGGGGCAGTAGACCAACGTTCCCCAAAGAACGGAATAGACCGCCATCGCGCTGAACTTCATCCGCTCGGCAAACGCCCCACAAATCAGGGCCGGGGTGATGATGAAAAACATCCCTTGAAACAGCATGTGAGTCAGCCGCGGCATGTCACCCTCCATCGGCGTGACCGGCTCGCCCAACGTTTCGCTCCACTCCCGCT
>CAYWXT010000201.1:0-8868 GCA_964462125.1 uncultured Pirellulaceae bacterium
CAGGTCCATCAGGATGCAGCCGTAGGGGGCTCGCTGAGCCGATCCGCCTGGAGACCCCGAAGGCAAACTGTCGGCCACTTCGGTGAGTCGGCGAATTGCCTCCTGCCCGTTGGAGACGACATCGACCTCAAAGCCTTCCTGAGATAAGATGTCACGAATCACGATTCGGTTGACCTCACTGTCATCCACCAGCAAAACGCGTCTGGACATAGGTTGGCGATTCCAATCTGGCTTCGCGGAGTCGGAAGAGCCGGTTGCATGCGGTCGAGCCTGGTTGGGGGAAGAGTCGTTCTCGTTAACTGCGTTCCACAATTTGTCGGGGGCAACCGGTTCGACCAGGACAGGATCGTTTGGGCGGGCATCGGCAGGAAGCGGTTCCCCAATGCGGTTGATCCAGACGACTCGGTCATTCCGTTGGCGAAGCGGGCTCCATTGCTCAGCCATCGTATGCGCGATGACCCAAGTGAACGCTCGCCGCCCCGACCGCCGGTCGATCGCGGCATCGATCTCGTCACCCACGTGGCAGTCGACCCCGTGATGGCGGAGCGTCGATGAGAACGCGGCATTCATCGAGACGCAGCCGGTATCGATCAGCGCGCTACCTGCCGCACGATCGTCTTCGGCAGGGGCGCCCCCGGTCCAGTCGCCCGGTGCAGGGGCCGCGTGGTGGCGAGCGGAGCCGGCCGGTATCCCGTAGGCCGGATTCGGATCGGAGGGCAGCACGAGGGTGCAACGAAACGTACTCCCCTCGCCGGGGCAACTGGTTACCGTGATGTCACCCCCCATTCGCCGTGCCAACTTTTGGCTGATCGACAAGCCCAGGCCGGTCCCGCCGTAGACCCGTGTTGTTCCTTTCTCCCCACGCTCGAATGCGTTGAACACGCGGGCTTGGTTTTCCGGGGCGATGCCGATCCCGGTATCGGTGACTTCAATCACAACCGGAAGGGTCGCCGAAGACGATCGATCAGCGCCGGCGAATTGCTCCTCGGAACCGGCGGCCTGCGAGGTGTCCGCTACGAGACTCAATCGCACCTCGCCCCGGGCAGTGAACTTCACCGCGTTGCCAGCCAGGTTGAGCACGATCTGGCGGATCCGCTTCGCGTCGGCGATCACATGACGGGGCGTCTCGGGATCGATCGCAAGGACCAACCGCAGCGGTTTTTCCCTGGCTCGCGTACTGAGGCATTCGAAGGCTTCGGCAACGACGCGGTGCAGGTCGACCGGCGCGGGGGAAATCTGCAAACGGCCAGCTTCGATCGCGGCGAAATCGAGAATATCCTCAATCACATCGCTGAGCAGCGAGGCGCTGCGCCGGATCAATTCAACGTATTGCCGGTCGCGGTGGGACAAGTCCGCGTTGGATAACAATTCGGCGAGTCCGGTAATGCCTCCCAAGGGGGTCCGCAACTCGTGGCTGACGCCGGCCATGAATTCGGTCTTGGTGCGGTTGGCTGCCTCCGCTGCCGCCTTCGCATTGCGGAGCGTTTGAAATGCCCGCCGCCGGAGTGTCACATCGCGGACCAGGATGGCCATCCCTTCGCCGGGGCCGACGGGTATGGCATGCACCGTCACCTCACCCTCGAAAGAACTGCCGTCGGCCCGGGCCAACTTCATCTCATGCCGCTTGGTTTTCGCCAGTTCGCCCCAGGGGATCCTGCCCCGAGCGGGGGTCTCGAAACCATGAGCGCTCGCCTCGCCTCGGCCGTTCGCCGCATCGATTTCTGGTGCTGGCTGGTCGACCGGGGCGGCGACTTCGTTCAACGATTGTCCGACCAATTCCACCACGGTTTGGTGAAACAGCTCGGCCGCCGATGGGTTTGCCTCGACGATCACTCCCTCGGCATCGACCAACAGCATCGCATCACCGGCGGCTTCGAACAACGCCCGCTTGCGGGCTTCACTGTCCCGCAACGCCATTTCCGCTCGGTGTTTTTGCGTGATGTCCCAAAAGATGATCTGGACCCCCGAACATTCGCCGTCTTGATCGTATTCGGGTGCCTTGAAGACTTGGACGAAGCCGGGACGACCCTTGAGCACGGGATGTTCCTCGACCTGATCCACCGCTTGCCCCGTCTCCATGACCCTCAAATCGTCGTTGCGGTAGGCCGTTGCCAGGTCGGAGGGAAACAGGTCCGCGTCGGTCCGGCCGATCACATCGGCAGCGCTTACCTCCAGGTTTCGACAGAACGTTTCGTTGGCGTAGATGATCACGCCGTCCGGGTTCTTACGCGTGACCTGCAATTGCATGCGGTCCATCAAGGCTTGGAAGCGGTTCTCGCTACGGTCGAGCAAATGTTCGGTCTCCTGCCGCCGTGCGACTTCGTTTCGCAGCGCGCGATTCGCCCGCCAGACCTGATTGGTACGGCGGCGCACACGGCGTTGCAGGCCCTGCCGCAACACCAAGCGTCGTCGCCGATCCCGCTGCAGGTTCGTATGGAACAGCCCGGCTCCCGCAAGGCTCGCCAAGGTCCACAATCGGGCCGGCTCGATCGGCCAGGCAACCCCTTCGTCCGCTCCGCCGCCCCCCCGCGGCAGGGAAGCCTGCCGCTCCAGCGACCGGCTGATGGCGTGAACCGCACCGGGAACCGCCACCGCGACCATCAGCACAGCGGTCAGTTGCGGGACATGACGGCGGTGGAGCAACCGCCAAGCGGCGGGCAGCAGCAGGAGTGTGAGGACGTAAACGGCAAGCCGCGCCGGCGCGAACAAGTCGACTGCGAGGAGTACCGCCGCGGCGACGATCCAAATGGTGGGGCGGAACAGGATCCGAGAAAGGGACGTTGGCATGGCAGGGAGGGTTCCAAAAACGCAAAGCTCGGGGCGCGATTCAGTATAGCCGCGTCAACCGGACCACCCGCTTCAGACCCACGAGATTCGGTCCCGTTCAAGTCCAGTTGACCCGAGATTTTTGACTGACCCGCAACGTGTCGTAGTTTCCTTTTAGAGAGTGAGCGGGTCGTTGTTCGACCCGCTGCCGGAACGACTTGAGTCGCGTGTGCGAGTCAGGCCGTTTCGGTCAGCCTTCGCTCCCTGACAAAGGCAAACCGTTCGCGAGGACGGGACGCAAAGCTACGGGTCCGCGAGTTCTCGATCGAACATGCGTGTTCGTTTGAGTTCTCTGGATCGCCGGGCTGCCGAGGGAAACCGTTTCCCAGAATCACTGCAGGAATGGTGCTGAGGCTTGTCAGACGAATGTCGGAGACGAGGCTGCCCCCCCCCCGCGATCGGCTCACGTTGGGTCGGTTGTAAGTCGTCGTCGGTGTGTTGCCCCCGCGCAGCACGCTCCTCACTCATCTGGAGAGAGACATGAAGAATTTCGCTGACAGCATTGTTCGCTTTGTGAAAGAAGAAGACGGTCCCACCGCGGTGGAATACGCCGTCATGCTGGCCTTGATCATCGTCGTCTGCCTGACCGCGATCACCACGGTTGGCACCAATGCCAACGCCACCTTCGAGGAAGTTGGGACGAAGATCGGCGGCGGCGCCTGATCCGGGGCTGCTCCCAGCGAGCAGCCCAGAGGGTTGTCCATCTCGACGCATCGCCGGAGCGGGTCGGTATCGGCCCGTGCCGGCGATCGTCGAGAGTACATCGCGCGGCCGCCGCGGGCGGCCGCGATTTTGAACTGTAGCCACGGGTACTCACATTTTCGGATTGACCGTCCCGCTCCCTCGGGAATCAACCGATGAATTATCCGTTCTTACCTGCCGACGCCGCCGCCTCCGCATGGCAATTGGCCTGTTGTCTCGTGACGATTCTGTTCGCGATGTTCAGCTGGTGCTTTGGCCCGCGCTAGGCCGCCGAGTTGGTCACTCCACACGGGGAACGTTCGATGGATCATTTGCTGCAAGGCATGACTGAAAACTGGATCGTCTGGTTTGTCGCCGCCGTGCTTGTCATGGCAGCTGTGATCGACGGGTTGATCCTGAAAGTTCCCAACTGGCTCAACTTTCCCTTCATCCTGACGGGCTGGCTGCACTGGACGCTCCAGGACGGTGCCGCCGGTTTCGGTTGGAGTCTCGTCGGTACCGTCGTTGGCATGACCCCGCTGCTGTTGCTTCGCAGTGTCGGCGGGATGGGAGCCGGTGATGTGAAACTTGCCGCCGGAACCGGCGCTTGGCTGGGGGCGATTGTATCGCTCAAGTTGTTCGTCGCCGGAGGGATTGCGGGCGGCATCATCGCGTTGGGAATGATCCTCTGGAGTGGCAACGCGCGAAAGCACTACGTAACGGCCCTGAAGATCTTGGACGAGTGGAGAACAGTCCGTCGCCCCGAGCGATTGGCCGCCATCGCTCGGCAGCGGAAGCCCGAAATGACGTTGCTCCCGTACGGAATCCCGATGGCAATCGGATCGATCGTTTACCTCGGCTTCGCAGGTATGCTCCTCTGAGGGGTGGCCAATGAGCTGTTCCAGACGGAGTGACTGTCAGGCTTGGGAGTTTTGAAAAGAGTTCGCGGCCCGCGTCAGCCTTGCCTCCCCGGCGGAGTCAGGTTCATGCGGGACCTCGTGCCGCACCGACGAACCCTATAAGCGTCGGCGTGGCTTTATCCGCCCCTTCCCCACCGTCGTCCCCGCAAGTGCGGACCGACCTTGGACAGGTTTTCACCTGATTGTGCCATGCGAAATAAATCTGTCTTTTTGCTTCTCGCTTGTGTCTGCGGCACGATCGCCGCAATCGGTGTCAGCCAATGGATGCAAGCCCAGAACACCGGCTCCCCCGCGATCGAGATGCGGGAGATCTTCGTGACCACCAAGGCGATCGACGTGGCCGAAGAGATCACCGCCGAGAAGATCCGGCTCGAACAATGGCCGGCCGATCGGGTCCCGGAAGGCTCGACCAGCCAACTGGACGAAATCGACGGCCAGTATGCCCGGCAACGGTTCTACGTCGGCGAGCCGGTGATGCCGGTCAAGCTGATGAACGATACCAACGGCTCGTCCCAAACCATCCCTGAGGGCTACAGCGTTGTTTCCATGAAGGCTGATCCTGAGAACGCCGTTGCCAGCTTGCTCCGACCCGGCGATCGCGTCGATGTCATGGCGTACTTCACCAAGAGCGACATGATCCCCGAAACGATGGCCAAAACCGTGCTGCGGGGCATTCGTGTGTTCGCGGTCGACGGCCGGACGCAGCGAGTTGAAGGGGATGAGAACACAAAGGCGGCCCGCACCATCTCCTTGCTGATCCGCGCCGGAGATGCCGAGGCATGGACCTACGCGTCCGAGCTCGGCAAAATCCGATTGACCTTGGGAAATCCGGGCGAGTACGCGATGCAATCCGACGCCGATTCCGCAGCCAATGACGCCGCCGAACAGTTCCTCGCATGGCTCGCCGATCACCAGCAAGCCCAAGCGGAGCGACTGGTGGCCACATCGGAGGAGGACCGGAGCCCTCAGGCGGGAGAAAGCGGTGAGAAAAAAACGCCCGGTTTCAAAATGCTCAAAATGTCCAACGGCACACTGACCGAATATGAGTGGGTAGCCGATCAAGTCGCCCCGGTTGTCGTCAGTGAGTCGGAGGAAACGCCAGCCGACCAGGAGTCGGACCAGGTGCTCCCCGAGGCCAATGATGACCAAGGGGGAGACTACAGCTACCTCAATGGGGAGGAAAGTCCGTTTTTCCAACCTCCATCGGGCGGCGAAGTCCCCCCGGGCAGCGTTGGCGTGGAAGGATCCGACCGCCAAGATGGCGCATCGGCTTCAGGGCCAAAGGGTCTGTAGCCGATAAACCGAAAGCGGCGGGACCGGCGGCACCGTGTCGTGCATCCCGTCCGAACGAAGTGTCGAAGTAAGCAACGTTACTCGCAGCGGAACGCCGCCGATCCGGACCGAATGTTTGGTCCCGGCAACGTTGGTCGGACGGACCCGATCGATTCCGCAAGGATGCATTTGCGATGGAAACGACCCGACAGCAGGCTGCCATGGCCGCCTCGTTGCTCATGATCGCCTTCTCTTCCGCGATCCTCGCCCCCACCCTCGCTGCCGAACAGGAGGAAGGGATGTTGGCGTCCAGTTCGGCCACGGTCAACCACGAGATCACGCAATCGGTCGAGCGGATGGAGATGCTCGTCAAGAGCAGCCGCATCCTGACACTCGACGAGCGGATCCCGAAATTCCAGGTGCACAACGAGGAGATGCTCGGGGCGACGCCGGTGTCGCAAAATCAGATTCAGATCTTTGCCAAGTCCCCTGGCACGACCCAGCTCAACCTGTGGGATACCGAGGACAAGTTGTACACGGTCGACGTCACCGTCTTGGCGGACGCCCGCGAGGTCGAAGGTATTCTCGGTTCGCAGCTACCGCTGGCATCGCTCAAGGTAACGCCCCTGAATAAGAGCGCGATCATTTCCGGCTACGTCACCAGCGTGGATGACGTCGACCGGGCGGTGGCGATTGTCGAACAGTTCTACACCACCGTGGTTAACAACATTGAGGTTGTCGGAGTCCAGCAGGTCTTGCTGCACACCAAGATCATGGAGGTGTCACGGACCAAGCTCCGCGACCTCGGGATCGACTGGGGAGCGATCGGGAGCGACTCGTTCTTCCGATCCTCCCCAAGCGGGTTGATCGACGCAACGTCCGGCGCCATTTCAGTGCCCACGCCCGACGCGGCCATCAACGCAACCAACCGGGTGTTCATCGACAGCGGCGACTTTGACGCTTTGATCGCCGCGCTGCGAAGACAAGACCTGGTCAAGCTTTTGTCCGAGCCAACCGTCGTTGCGACCCACGGCCGACCGGCACGGTTCATCGTGGGGGGAAGTGTCCCTTACGTTGTGCCCTCCGGCCAAGGGCAGATCACCGTGGCGTGGGAAGAGTTCGGGACATCGATCGACTTCCTGCCGTTCGTCGTCGGACCTGGAAGAATTCGATTGGAGGTTCGCCCCGAAGTCAGTGAGCCGGACGATTCGCTATCGGTGACGGTCGGTGGGCTCAGGGTTCCCGGTTTCGTCAAACGCTACATCGAAACGGCGGTGGAGATGCAGGCGGGTCAGACGTTCGCGATTGCCGGATTGCTTCAAAGCAGAACCGAGTCGCAGACGCGGGCGACGCCGATCCTCGGCGAGATTCCCTACTTCGGTTCGGCGTTCCGTCGTGTCCGCGAACGACGCAATGACATTGAACTGTTGGTCACGGTGACCCCTGAACTGGTCGACGCGATGGATCCGCACGAGGTTCCACCGGGCGGACCAGGGTTGAATTCGATGTCGCCCAACGACCACGAACTGTATGTCAACGGACACATCGAAGTACCGAACATGCTCGGCAGCGACTGTTCCTGTGAGGGACCGTGCCGGTGTTTGAACGCAGGGGAGGACCACGAGGCGACATCCGAATCGGAATCCACTCATCCAGATGTTGTCTCGGGGACCGTGATTCCACCGGGGGCCGTCGTCCCCACCTCGGAGCCGACTGTCGTCGGTGACGGGGTCATCGTGACACAGCCGAAGCAATAAGCATGAGCAACGTACTTCGACTCGCGCTGGTCGACCCGGGTGACGGTTCCCGCGAATCGCTCAAATCGATGCTGCTGGGATTGGATACCGTCTGGCTTGAAGCCGACTGTTCCCGCTTCGAGTTCTTCCCGGACATCGTGGAGCAGACCGGTCCGGATGTCGGTGTGGTCACCTTGGACGCCGACCCGGACAAGGCGATCGGGCTGATCGAAAGGCTCACCAAGGACGCTCCGGCGACAGCGATCCTGGCCGCCAGCAGCAGCACCGATGGTCATCTGATTTTGCGAACAATCCGGGCCGGTGCGCGGGAGTTTTTGACGCTTCCGGTGACGACCGATGACCTCTCCGCGGCGCTGGACCGCGTCGCTCAGCAGAAGTTCGGCTCGTCCGACCGAAGCAGCCGTGCCTGCCAGGTGATCGCGGTCGCGGGGGCGACCGGCGGTGTCGGCTCGACCAGCACCGCGGTGAACTTGGGCTGCGTGCTGGCCGAGGAACCGCGGAACAGCGTCGCCCTGCTCGATCTGGACCTCGCCCTTGGGGATGCCGACGTTTTCCTCGATGCGATCCCCGATTACACCCTGGCCGATGTAGTTCAAAATATCTCGCGACTCGATATCCAGTTGCTCAGGCGGTCTCTGACCAAGCACGCCAGCGGCCTGTATCTGCTGCCGCGGCCGGTCGAGTTGGAGGACATCCGATCGATCAACGAGGAAAGTGTCCGCAAGGTGATCGGCTTGCTCAAGGCGTCCTTCAGCCACCTGATCATCGACCTTTCCAAAACGTACAATGCCGTCGACATGGCCGGGATCGATGCCGCCACCCGCGTCGTGCTGGTCACGCAGTTGGATCTTCCCTGTTTACGGAATGTCGTGCGGCTGATGATGAGCTTTGAGGAGACCGAGGGGCTGCAGAACAAGGTCGAGATCGTCGTCAATCGGGCCGGCCTCGATTCGGGACAGATCAGCCTGAAGAAAGCCAAAGAAACGCTGGGACGAGAGATCTTCGCCCTGCTGCCGAATGACTACCGAACGATGGTGGAGGTCCGCAACAACGGCGTACCGCTGGTGACGCAAGCCCCCAAGGCGACGATCACCCACGCAATCCGGGAGTTGGCGGCGAAGCTCGACGGCGATCATGACGGGAACGGGGCAGACGCCCCGGCACGGCCGACCGAAAGCAAATGGAAAAGATTCTGGCCCGGTGCCGCGAAGTCCTAGGCTCTGACGGAGGACTTAGGGACGACGAGGTCCAGGGACGACGAGGTCCAGGGACGACGAGGTCCAGGGACGATGGTATAATCCGCTCTCGCTGAGTTTACGACGCGTTGAACGCCGCCTCGCTTCCCCTGTTGGGCCGGATTCCCATGCAAGGACCCCGCCTGCTGGTTTTCCCGTTGTGCGTAAGTTGTCTTG
>CAYWXT010000201.1:8968-10577 GCA_964462125.1 uncultured Pirellulaceae bacterium
TACCGTTGGAGCCGGAACGCAGCCCCTCGGACAGCATGTTCACGTTCGTCCATGACATCAGCGGTAACGGTTGGCCGGACATTCTGGTCCTCGGCCGTGTCCACAAACACGCCGCCTATTGGTACGAGAACCCGGGCCCCGGCGAACACGATCAAGGACACTGGGACAAGCATTTTGTTTTTGAACGCGTCCGGGGCGAATCGCCGACGTTGGTCGATCTCAACGGCGATGGACAGCCACAGCTGATCTGTCATTGGGAGGGCCGGTGGGGTTGGCTCGAACCCAATCCACAACAGCCGCGCCGGCCCTGGCGTTTTCACCCGCTTGCGGAGCCAACCGATCCACCCGAGTTTTACCACGGTCAGGGAGTCGGAGACGTCAACGGTGACGGCCGCTTGGACTACCTCATCAACGAGGGTTGGTTTGAGCAACCTGCGGAACCCGACCGCTTGTGGCCCTTTCACGGCCACCGATTTTCCCAACAGCGGGGCGGGGCTCAGATATTCACCGACGATTTGACGGACAACGGTCACGCCGATGTGATCACAGCCATCGACGCGCATGGCTGGGGTCTGGGGTGGTTCCGGCAACAGCGTCGCGGCGGCGAGATCGAATTCACCGAGCAGACGATCATGTCGGACCGCTCGGAGCAGGACCGTTACGGAGCCGCTTTCACCCAACCCCACGCATTGGCCTACGCTGACATCGACGGTGACGGTCACCGCGATATTGTCACCGGAAAACGTCGCTGGGCTCACGGGCCCACTGGAGACATTGAACCGGATGCTCCGCCCGTCGTTTACTGGTTCCAGTACACCCGTGATGAGAGCGATCAGGTTCGGTTCGTTCCTCACCAGATCGATGACCGCTCTGGAGTCGGTGTCCAGGTTCAAGCGGTCGATGTGAACGGCGACGGCCGCACCGATGTGTTGACCGCGTCGAAACTCGGCAGCTTCCTGTTTCTGAATCTCGGCGCGACCTCCCCGTGACGTCAGAGGCTGGTCGGATCGAGTAAACTGGGGGGACACCCCCCTTCGTCCCACCTCACGATCGCTCGATCATGTTTGTTGATTCCGTTCGCCTGAATCTGCTCGCGGTTTCCTTGCCCCTGGTCCTGTGGCTCGACCCGGTCGCGGCGGTCGAATTCAACGCCGATATTCGGCCGTTGTTGTCGACACACTGTCTGATCTGCCATGGCCCTGACGAGGATGAACGGGCGGCGGGGCTGCGGCTCGATACCGCGGAGGGTTCTCAGGAGAATTTGGGGGGTTACGCCGCGATCGTTCCCGGCGATCCCGACGCAAGCGAGATCATGCTTCGGTTGACGAGCGAAGACGAATCGATGCGGATGCCCCCTGCCGAGCATGGACCTCGGCTTTCGGACGAGGAAATCGCTCAGATCCGGAGCTGGATCGCCGAGGGTGCCGAGTACGCCAGCCATTGGTCCTACGTCGCTCCGCAGCAGCCCACCTTGCCGGAGGTCGACGACCGCGATTGGCCCTCCGGAGCGATCGACCACTTTGTGCTGGCTCGGCTCGAAGCGGAGGGGCTGCGGCCAGCTCCCGAGGTGGATCGCCTAGCCTTGGCCCGCCGAGTGTCGATCGATCTG
>CAYWXT010000202.1:0-10565 GCA_964462125.1 uncultured Pirellulaceae bacterium
AAACAGGGCCTAGACGATAATAAGTACTGCCAAAAAAGCTCTACGAACAACGCGAACCGAAGGTGACATTACGAACCAGTCTGTCTTCCACATGGCGAAAAGAGCCAGCAGAATTCCCGCGTCGATTGCGAGCATCCATCGGATGTCCATGCCTCCAAGGCAGGGACAGGATGTCACGCCACGCAAAGACTGAATAGATAAATACACTGCATAAGTCGCGAACGTGATCGCCATGAGGCCGGCGGTGGAACGATGTCGGGGAAGAGCTACACGCAAACCGCCGATTGTCAGCTCCCACACGCACAGAGTCACGACGAACAACAACGAGAACTGCTGAAAAGCGACGAACGGCGACAATGACAGGGTCAGGTAAAGCTGATGAACTGCTGCGAGCTTGGGCAACGCACTGATGAACAGCACGCCAGCGATTACCAAGATCGGCAAGGTGCCCAGCCGGTCACGCAGTCGTTCGCAGTGGGATCCAAGTCCTTCGGATGCCAACGGCGGAGATGTATTGCGGCCAACGGCGAGACTGCCAACGGAATCCACGTTCATGGCCTGATTTCCTCTTGTTTTCAAATAGCCTAGCCGAGTCGGCTTTACTGACGGAACTCCCTGGTCTCTCCTCCATCTCGCGTCCCCATCGCTCCCCAGACGCCGTAAGGACTTTCACTGCCGGGCGGGTTCTCCGTATTGCCGCTGTAGACGCTGCTCTGCCGCTGCCCGGCCGATTGTGCGTCGATTGAATCCGTGATGAACTGTACGGAGCCGTCTGCCATCGCCACGTTCACCCCGCCCGTATGATAACTGCCGGCTGAGAAGATGCCGCCGAACCAGTTCGCATGCGCTCCCAGATCGGGCCGTTCCGCACACGAAGGGGAATTGGGTGGCAACACGGTATTGAATGCCGAGAAGGTCGGCGCGGCGTCCGCCCAACGCTTGCCCCGTGGCTCCAACCGCGCGGTGCTGGAGTAGAATCGGGGACGATCTGGATCGGGCGATTGTGCGCAAATCTGCGGATCCCTCACAATCCCCGCCAACCCCAAGACGACGTTGGATCTTACCTCGCCGCCCCCGCTCGAAACGGCAAGCTCACCCAACAACAAAGTATTCGACAGCCCGTCGGCGCAGTCCCGAAACCGGAAGGCGTGCCAATTAGCAAACAGCCCCCGTTTTGTCGAATCATCGTAGCGAACCGGCGCGATGTCCCCGGAATTGCGCCACTGCGGCCGCCCGAAGGCGCACCCCAGTTCCCGGATTCCGTCCCCCATGCATGCGGCATAGTTGATCGCCCCGCTCTCACCGCCCCGCGCCGGATCGCTCGGACACCGCAATGGAGCTAAATCGACACTCCAGGGCGGATAGGGATGGGGGGCGGATTCGCCCAAAAAGTTATACCAGGGCACCGGCCCCATGGCCGGAAACGTCATGTTCCCGACCACCATGCCTTGCGGCGAGGAGATCTGTTCCCACAACGGTTGCTGTTCCAAAAATGGCAGGATCGCGACCGCGTAACTGAGCCGGTGGTGGTTCGAAGCATCGTCGGGCACCGTCCGGATGCCTCCACGCTCCGCCGTTCCACCACCATGCATCGGCAACTGCTGGTACGCAGCCTCGTAGCCATGGACCGCCAATGCCAGCTGCTTCAACCGGTTGGAACACTGCGACCGCCGCATCGCCTCGCGCGCATTTTGAACCGCCGGAAGCAGAATCGCCATCAAGAGGCTGACGATCGAGATCACCACGAGCAATTCAATCAGGGTCATCCCGCGCCGGCGTCGTTTAGTGTGCGCGGAAGTTGCACGACCCTGTCGCACACAGAAGCCTTGCTGCGTGTGGATCAGATGGAGATTGCGTGGGATGAGTCCGCTCATGATCCGCCCCCGAAGTGGTCGCGGCGGCGCCAGCCGATAAGTGGCTTCGGCGGCGGCGCCGCGCATCCTATGCCCCCCCCCCCCACGCTGTCAACTGGAAAATTCGAAAAACTTGTCCGAGGCTGAGCTGTGCGAATCGGCAAACGGCGGTCCCGTTGACCGAGTGAGTTCTGCTACGATGACGAACACCTTGGATGTTGATCGTCATCGTTGGCGCGGCCGAGCTTGCGGAGGTGCAGGAGATGAGTGGTGGGAAGCGAATGGGGCATCGCTCCGCAATCGTCGCGCTGATCGCACTGCACGTGTTTTTGGTCGCTGGCTGCGCGCTCCGTTACGGTGTCGCTTGGACCGAAGGGGGACTGCTTCCCACGGGCGTCTATGATTGGAACTACGGCCGCTTTGATGTGTTTCGTGTCAGTCCGCCACTGGTGCGGATGTGGGCCGCATTACCGGCGCTGACGCTGGACCCGGCGATTCCGTTTCGCGGTGCCTCGCATGACCCACGCGACCGCGCCGAACGCGATCTGGCGCGGACGATCTTTCGAGAAATGCCCGATGAGGCTCACCTCTGGCTCAAACTCGGGCGTCTGTTCTGCTTGCCATTCGTGATCGCTGGGGCTTGGTTCACCGCGCGGTGGGCGGAGCAACTTTATGGTAAAGCGGCCGCGGTCGGCGCTGCGCTGCTGTGGTGCTTTTCTCCCAGCTTGATCGGTTCCGGGGGTCTGATCAGCGGTGATGCTCAGGCGGCTAGCATGGGTGTGATCACGCTGTATCTGTTTCGGTCTTGGATTCTCCGCCCTTCCTTTTCGTCTGCCTATCTGTTGGGGCTAGTCGCTGGGCTGACGATGTTGACCAAGAGCAGCTGGTTGATCCTGCTTGTGCTGTTGCCGGCGCTGTGGGTGTTGATTCGGGCGATTCAGTGGTGGAAAGGAGAGGGGGCCCATGATGAGGCCGAAGTGCACGCTTTTCGTGGCCGGTCTCGTTTGCGTTGGGGCGACAGGCTGGCAGTTTGTGCGACAGGGGGGAAAGAATTAGGATTGTTGGTGTTTGCGATGGTTTTGTCGCTGCTTGTCGTGAATTTGATTTATGGATTTGGCGGCAGCTTTCGGCGCTTGGATAACTATGATTTCATCAGCCGCGCTCTCGGGGGCGCGGAGGATTGGCAGCGGCGGGACTGGAACGGGAACCGGTTTCAAGGGACGCTGCTCGGCCGGCTCCCTGTGCCGTTGCCGGAGCAATTGGTGATCGGTGTCGATCTGCAAAAGTGGGACTTCGATCGAGAGCGGTGGTCCTATTTTCGCGGCGAGTGGCGAACGCAAGGTTGGTGGTATTACTATGTCTATGGAATGGC
Organism: uncultured Pirellulaceae bacterium; assembly: GCA_964462125.1. Classification (GTDB taxonomy): domain Bacteria; phylum Planctomycetota; class Planctomycetia; order Pirellulales; family Pirellulaceae; genus JAWLFY01. The sequence goes on from CAYWXT010000202.1 coordinate 3,226, forward strand.
GGTCAAGGTTCCACTGGGGTATTGGCTGTTGTTCTCGCTGGCACTCCTCGGCATGATCCTCCGGCAATCCTGGCGGGCGCCGTGGCACGAGGAGTTGCTGTTGTGGGTGCCGCCGCTGCTCATATTGACCGGAGCCAGTTTGGAGACAGGGCTGAACCGGCATTTGCGGTACGTGTTGCCGGCGTTTCCGTTTTTGATTGTGATTGCGAGTCGGGCGTTTTTGGTGTTCTCCGAGCCGTTGCCGAAAAGTCGCGGCGTCGTTGCGTTCGCGACCGCCGGGTTGGTCGTAAGCAGTTTGTGGATCTATCCGCACAGCCTCTCCTACTTCAATGAGTCGATCGGTGGGCCGATGCGTGGCGAAGAGCATATGAATGCGAGCAACTTGGATTGGGGCCAGGACCTGCCTTATCTGCAGCGTTGGCAGGAGGCGAACCCGGACGCCCAGCCGCTATGGGTCGACAACTGGGTGGGCTACATCCGGCCGGACGCGGTGGGCATTGAGTATGCAGGCTCGGTGCCATCACTGCCCAAGAAGGGATCACGGAAATGGCGAACCATTCAGCGCCGCCCCGAACCGCGGTTCGAACCGGGATGGTATGCGATCGACCGAGAAAGGTTGCTGAGTCGATCTGGCGAGTACGAATACCTGCGGTCGCTGGAGCCGGCAGCATGGGCCGGTTATGGATTTCAGATTTTCGAGATCACCCCAGCCCTGGCGGCGGACTTCGAACGGCGGTGGCGCGAGGGGGATGGGGAGGAGGATTAAGGCGTTGTCCGAAAGCACTGAGCCGATGACGCTGGCCCAATGCCATCGCCGCATTGGAAGGCGGATTGCTATTTCATCAAAAGAATTTACTTACAGCTTATCGCACTAACCAGCTTGGTACCGTTGTCATGAAATCGTTATTACTTATTTCGCTGTTGCTGGCACTGCTGTTTCCACTTGCTTCTGCCGCCAGGGCGCAATCGTCCAGTATTCAGCCAGACCCGCGATGGGACCGGCAGATCGACGTGCATGCAGGCGAAGATCGCATCGTCACGATCTTCAAAGGGCAAAGCCCTGACAAGCTCGTTTGCGACACGACCCTTCGGGCGATGCCGGACGACTCCTGGGTGATGGTCATGCTTGGCGGTGGCGACAAGGAACCAGATCCGCGCAACCAGGTATTCCTCACCCGAAGCGATGATGAAGGCGAAACCTGGGGTCCGATGCAACCGCTCGACTTTGGCTTTCCCCGCCAAGGCAATACGACGGCGACAGTGCCGACCGAACTGATGGTCCATAGCGGTCAGTGCACGCTTTTCTTCGCCACGCATGACGGGAAGTTTGGTGGGTGGAAGGAATGGATGTCCGTCAGCACCGATTGCTGCCATAGTTGGAGCGAACCCCGACCAGCCCCGGGACGGTTGCACGATCGAACCTTCATCCGCAACCACATCGTCACCCGAGATGGTCGAATCCTGCTCCCATTCCAGCACTACCTGCAAGGCCCCGGACCGATCAACCCGCGCAATGGGGTGCTGATCAGCGAGGATGGCGGCAAGAGTTGGAGCGAACATGGAAACATTCGCTTGACCGACAACGAAAACTATCGGGGCTGGGCTGAGAACAACATCGTTGAACTGGCCGACGGTAAGATCGCGATGATCATCCGCGCCGATCGCTTGGGGGGCGTGCTGTACTATGCCGAGTCGCGCGACGGGGGTCGAACCTGGCCGGAGTTCGCTCAGCCAACCGAGATCCCGAACCCTGGATCCAAAGCCACCCTCTATCCGCTCGGCGGCGACGCGGTCGCGCTGCTGCACAATCCGAACCCGCGCCACCGCAGCCCGCTGGCCCTGTGGTACAGTTTCGACGGCATGAAGACCTGGCCCTACCAACGAGTACTCGTGGCGGAGTCGTCCGATGGTCCCCAGGGCCGTTTGAATTACCCCGACGGCTTCGTCAGCTCCGATCGACAGTGGCTCCACTTTGCCTTCGATGACAATCGTCACCGTGCCGTCTACGTTGGCGCCCGCTTGCCCGTCACATCCAACACCGCGCCCGTGCGTCCCTAGGCTGCGGTAGCGTCACTCGCATCGAGTTGACCCACCGATTGACGTCGGTTGTAAACCTTCAACGGGTATGGCCGTTGGTTACTCGGGGTGCGCCCCACCGGTTACCCGGCTTACTTGAGTTCAACAGCGGGCATCGTAGGCTGATGAAGTGAACAACGCGAGAAAAGGCCAATCCTCCGAATCGGGTTCAATCTCCACGACGCTCCTGGACCAAGTCCGCGCTGAGCGACCGGAGGCGTGGGAGCAGCTGGTCGAGCTCTACAGCCCGCTAATTTACCGCTGGTGTCGCCAGGCGGGTGTGCCGGAGCAGGATGCCGCCGATTTGCTCCAGGAAGTGTTCACCGCCGTACTGTCCCACTTACCAGAATTCCGCCGGATGGGTCCCGCTGACAGCTTTACTGCCTGGCTAGCAACCATCACTCGCAATGAAATTCGGGGCCACTATCGTCGTCGGCAGCAACGCGCCAACGCGAGAGGCGGCACGACCGCTCAACTCGCGATGGCCGCGATTCCGCAGACGGCGGGGATCTCAGAAGAAAGCATCAAGCCCGACGCGACCTCGGCAATGTTACTTCGGCAGCGGGTGTTGGAAAGGGTCCGGGTCGAGTTCCGCGAACGCACATGGCAGGCGTTCTTGAGGACCGCCGTTGATGGGCAAATGCCCGCACACGTGGCCGAAGACCTGGGAATCAGCGTTGCTGCCGTTTACATGGCGAAATCCAGGGTTCTGCGACGGTTTCGCGAGGCGCTCGCGGAACTTGAGGAATGAGCCGGTATGCAGGGCCGGAGGCGTCGCCATGGCAACCTGACCCAGCTTGTCGCTTCGTCCGTAAGCGATTGCTGCACCAGAGTTTACAAGCGATTCGAGAAAATTGTTAGGCTCGTGCATTAGTACTGGTAGAGACGCGGCTCTCTTTGTCGTGCATTTGTCTACTCCAGGATATTCCTGAGGATGAAGCGATGATCCTCGCCCAGTGCCCGCAACGCGACAGCCTCTACGAGTACTCCGTCGGCCGTCTTTCCGGCCCACAGTACGAGGAGGTGTCGGCTCATTTGGAGAGTTGTCCCGAGTGTCAGAGCGAAATCACGACGCTGGAGGACGATGGCGACACGCTTATTCGTCAGTTGCGTGTTCCCATTGATGAGACTTTTCTGAAGGAGCCTTCGTTTCGTGCTGCTGTGGCTCAGGCACACGCGATCCCGCAACGACTGGTTCGCAAACGGACCGATTACTCCTCGGTCACCCCGCGCGTCCTAGGAGAATACGAGTTGCTTGAGGAACTCGGGCGGGGTGGCATGGGCCGCGTGTATAGAGCTCGGCACACGAAGCTCGACCGAATCGTCGCGGTCAAGGTCCTGCCTCGCGGCCGCTTCGAAAGTTCGCGAGCGATCGTACGCTTTGAACGCGAGATGCGGGCCATTGGCGGGCTCGATCACCCGCATGTCGTTCATGCTTACGATGGCCGGGAAATCGAGCAGATGCCGGTGCTGGTCATGGAGTATGTCGAAGGAATGGACTTAGCAGAACTCGTGCGGCGGCTGGGGCGCCTGAAGCCCGAGGATGCCTGCGAGCTGGTACGGCAGGCGGCGTTGGGACTTCAGTATGCAAACGCAAACGGCCTGGTTCACCGCGACATCAAGCCATCGAACATCATGCTTTCCCGGGACGGCAACGTAAAGCTGCTCGACCTGGGGCTGGCACGCTTTTCCACCGAGCCGCTTGTTGAGGAAGTGACCGGTGCCGGCCAAGCGATGGGCACCGCCGATTACATCGCTCCAGAGCAGGTCAGTGATAGCCGCTCTGCCGATGTCCGCGCCGACATCTACAGCTTAGGCTGCACGCTGTACAAACTGCTGGTCGGCCGCGCACCCTACTCCGGCCCCGAGTATCGAGGCGTGCATGAGAAGATGAACGCCCACGTCCATCACCCGCTGCCGCCGATTCGGGGACATATAGACGGATTGCCTACCGGGCTCGTCGCGGTGATCGAGCGAATGCTGGCCAAGGAGCCAGCGGAGCGATTCGCGACGCCGGATGATGTGGTCGAAGCGCTAATGCCGTTGTGCGACCGAGCGGATACGGCACAGCTGATTGAGCGGGCGGAACGAGCAGTACCACCGGAGGAAAACGCACTCGCAGGCGGTGGTGTGGTCACGGCCAGCACCGGGCCTGCTATGGCTACCCGTGCGGCTGGTGTCGTGAACTCGTCCGGCTGCAACGTTAGAACCCTTTCGAGGCCGAGATTTAGCATCGGACGGCTACTGCTCGTAGCGACCGTCGTCGCTGTTCTCATGCGCCCGTTGCTCTGGTTTTGGAATGCAGGCGGACCGATGGCATTTGCCGCAGGTTTTACCGACCCGTGGATTTATATCATCAATTGTCTCACAGGATCAGCGATCAGCCGGATAGCGATACGATCGTATGAATACGGAGAGTTTGGTGACTTCTTTCAGCTGTTGGGATGGATCACTGGCGGTGCTTCCGTGGCGTTCGCCGGACTGGTTATCGGCGTTTGCTTCCGAAAGTGGTGGCGAGTCACGACAGCCTCAGTGAAATGAAGTATCAGGAGTTGAGCAGGACCATGTCCCGTCGGTGCCAACAACATCTTTCTTTCAGCACTTCGCAGGGAGTCATCACAGTGAATAGAACAATTCCACGCATTGTATTTTCGGCACTACTTCTGACCACGTTATTCGTCGCTGGGACATACATTGCGAGGGACAGGCTTGAGGGAATGCTCGCAACCACGTTCATCTACGACACTCGTGCAGAATGGGAACTCGTGAAACTTCGGGAGCAATTGGGGAAGGGAGGGTTAGACGATTCTAAGGCTCGAGACCAGTTGATGACACTCGCCCGTGAAGCCCCCGGTTCCCAGGCGAGTGTGTTGGCGCTCCTGTTTATGGCCGATCGATGGCCGGAAACAGCCGAGGCAGAGGTCGCAATTGCCGAATTGCGCCAGGCATTCAAAACGGCATCTATCGACGACTTGGCCAGCTGTTTCGACCAAGACCTCCTCAGGGGAGGGAAAAACAGGAGATCAATCGCCTCGGTCCTGAAGTTACGTGTCGAACAAGAACCTGATCATCCTCGTGCGGCGAAACTCCTGGCGGCAGCAGCAGGTATTCTCATGCCGCCGAACGACAGTCTCAAACCATCTAAAGAGTTGTTGCAGATTGCAGAGCTTGTTCAGAAGCGATATGCCACTAGCCCGGAACTTGTGAATTTTTGTGAAATCGTCAGTTGTCATGGCCGTCCGTTGATCTGGACGCAGTCGTTCGAGCCGCATGTTAGACACATACTAAATGTCAACCCGGATCGCTTCGTGCAGTGCGCCGCTCATTTCGCGCTTGCGAGCATCGTTCGCTCGGGCGGTATCGAACGTCAGGAGGAGGCGAGAAACCTATACAGAGAGTTTCTGGCACGATTTGACGCAACGGCATCCTACAATTGGGTGAGCGCCGAAAGGCTCTGGCGGCAGAGATCGGAGAGTATCCTTGAAGTCATTGAAACTCATGGCCTTGGAATGCTCGCCCCCGAAACGGATGGGGTCGGTCTGGACGGAGAAAGCATCTCTTTGAATGACTATCGTGGGCAAGTTGTGCTGGTCTCGTTTTGGGCCACGTGGTGCGGCCCGTGTATGACAGCGATCCCGCATGAGCGCGGACTTCTCATGCGTTTTGGAACAGCTGAGTTCGCGATTCTGGGCATGAATGCAGACCGTGACGTTGCAAAAGCCAGGGCAGCCGTGAAAGATCATGACATCACGTGGCGTTCACTGTGGACCCGTGAGGATCGGTTCGTCAACAATTGGACGGTAAGTGAGTATCCCACATTCTATCTTTTGGATAGAAATCACTTCATTAAGCGACAGTGGACGGGCTTGCCGTCAGGCGAAGAACTCGAAGACGCTGTTCGTGGTCTCATCAATGAATCGTAGCTGACACTTGTCTACTGATGAATCCAAATTGCCGCTATCAATGTGCAGCCTCAGTATTACCAACTTCTCTAAAAACGAGATTTCCGAAAACACTTTCCACAGGTGCACTTTTCGGGGATTGGACCGAGAACACTTTAGCGGTATGATCGCATTCGGGTCGGTTCGTGGCGGGCCGACCATCCGTCATTGGGAAAATTCTCACGGAATATACCGGTTCAGATCGCGATCTTCAGTCATCGAGTGTCACGGATTCAGGTATTCGACTTATGGCAAAAGACGAAGTTGCAAGGGGCGACGGGAAGATTCTTTTCAAATCCGCCTTTGCGAAAAATACCCATATCCCCGCGGACTTGAGCTCCATCTGTGGGCTCGACCAAGAAACCGGCTTTTCATGGGAAGACACCGTTGCATGGATTGCGCAAAGACGGTTCGTGACTTGTACATGGGAAGGAATGGACCACTCTGACTTTGTGAATGCCGAAATCATTTCGGCAAAAGGTGCAGATGGTACGCAACGCCGGGTGCTGCATCTGGTCAATAAGCAACGCTCGCCCAGCCATGCATTTGGCGGCTCATACATTCCAGCCCCCACCATCCGGCTTGAATACCAGTTGAGAGGACGCTCGGCGCCCGACGACTTCCAAGAGGGTTTCGTGCGTTATTACATGAAGCTTCAGGAGAACCTTGACGAGATTGTGCCGTTGCATGTGGAACCGGGCTGGTACATGATCATGGATTGGAAAGAATCCAGCAGCGGCGTTTCTGGCCGGACTGGTGGGGTCAACAATTACCGAATCAACATTGGTATTGGGAAAGACGCCGGGCAAAAGCGGCTATACTGGCGGATCATGGCGCAGCAAGTACAGCCCGAACGACGAACAGAGTGGGTGGAGTGTTGCCGACAAGTGACCGTGCCTCTCGGCAAATGGTTTTTGGTAGAAGCATACCTCCGAAAGCGCGAAACGGAGGGGCGTCTGTACTTCGCCGTCGATCGGAACGTTGTTGTTGACCAAGTGTGCCGTACACAACACCAGGATAATCCTCAGCCGCTGGATTTCTGGTCCATCTTTAAGCACTACCATTCGGACGAATGGTACACCATGGGGCCAACGCATCAGTGGTACGCTGATGTCGAACTGTGGACCACGTTCCCTCCCGACGTGACGCCTTTCTGAATCCGGCGGCCGCCGTACGAGTTGGGGTGGATCGATCGTTCGATTGGTCACGCGGTGCATCGGGATCGTCCACCACCATGGCGACCTGCTGAGTCGCCTCCGGTATCCCGGATGTTCGGCGACAATTGGAATTCCCCATTAGCGACAATTAGAATTCCCCACTGAA
>CAYWXT010000203.1:0-10479 GCA_964462125.1 uncultured Pirellulaceae bacterium
GAACCGGTCCGGGTTCGCACGATCCTCGCGATGGCGACCCTGATCGCGGCGGTGATCATCCTATCGCGGCCCCATGACAGCCCGATCGCTGGTGACGCTGGCGCGGCGCCGGTTTGGATTGGAGCGGTCTGCGCGGCGGCTTCCGGTGCCGCGTACGCCTTGTTCGGGACGGTGATGCGCCGAACGCTCAATAATGGCTTGTCGGCGCCGGCGACGATGTTGATCAGCGGGCTCGTTGGCACCGTTTCCCTGTGGGGGGTCACCTTCGTCCGGCTTGGCTGGGAACCGTTGGGGGAGATTGCGGGGCCACAGTGGGGCATCATGGCCTTGGCAGGGCTCTTCAACTTCACCGCCTTTGTCTCGCTCGCGGTGGCGCTCAAGGCGCTGCCGGTGGTGGCGGTGAACCTGATCAACGCCTCGCAGGTGGCAATGGCGGCGCTGGCAGGGGTGTTGCTGTTTGCCGAACCGATCACCGCCTCGCTGTTGTTGGGGATCACCCTGACGGTCGTCGGGTTGCTGATTTTGGCGAGCCGCCGCAAGCCGACAGCGGGCGGGACTCGGCCGCCTTGAGCGCGACCTGGAAAGAACCGGGACTGTATCGATTTGCCCGAGGCAAAATGATGCAACCGCGGGTCGCACCGCGGCGCCGCTCAGGGCGGGATCCGGCCCGGCCCCGCCGCTTGCTGTGTCACCGCTGGCCGTCACTCGGAGCGACGGGCGAGTCCCGATCGAAGCGGCAGTGTGCGGAAATTTCCTGCATTATCGCGAGATCAAGAAAGGGCCCCGGCACCACCTCGGTCGCCGGGAGCCCCTACCGAATGAAGCTCCTGGGGAAGCGGGATCCCATCCGGCATGGCTGCGGAGGTGCAAGCGGAATACCAACTGCCGGCCAGGGGCCAAAATGCCTTCGCCGAGCCAGCGACGATCCGCTGGAACGAGGGGGCTCTCTGTCGTCTCTTTGGCATGTGCTATGCTGAGCTCTGTTTCAGAAAATGTGGATGAAGCCATTTGAATGAGGCGTAGGTCGCGGGATGCGTCGAGACTCGCCCCTTCGAGGAACTGCACTACAGCCCCGTGGAATCATCAAGCCCTCGCGAAGGAGACCCGCAGGTTGGGAAAGCGTCGCTTCGCTCCCAGCGTCCCCCGGTCGTTGTGGGCGAGGCGTTGGTGGACCAGTTCGATGACGGGCGTTGCGTCGTCGGCGGTGCGCCGCTGAACGTGGCATGGAATCTGGGCGGGTTTGGGCTTCAGCCGCGGTTCGTTTCCGCCATCGGCGAGGACGCCCAGGGGCGCCAGATCGTCGAGGCGATGGAGCGCTGGGGCTTGTCCCCCGCTGGGATGTCGATCGCGAGAGACTTCTCCACCGGCGTGGTTCGGGTCCGTCTGCAGGACGGGCAACCGAGCTACGAGATCGTTTACCCAGCGGCGTATGATTTTCTCCCGGGTCCCGATGCCTTTGCCGGTTCCGGGTTTCTTCCGCTCCCGGAGGAAGGGGGCCCGGAGGAATCGACGCCGCTCCTCTACCTGGGGTCGCTCGCGTGGCGGCGTCCCGCCTCTCATTCGGTGTTGGCGGACTGGATTGAACGCTTCGGCAGCCAGCGGTTCGTCGACATCAACATCCGTCGTCCCTGGTTTGACGAATCGATCTTGGAACTGTTGGTGGGGGGAGCTCGCTACGTCAAGCTCAACGACGACGAACTTTCGGAATTGGTGGGAGTTCCCAGTGGCACCGGGGGGGAGATTGACGAAGCGGTGGGCCGCTTTCGCCAACGCTATGGCGGAGCGGTGTTTTTCATCACCTGCGGTTCTCGCGGGGCCCACGTGATCAGCGAAGGTGAACGACACTTCGCCACGGCCCCTCGGCCGGATCCGCTGCGTGATACGGTGGGGGCTGGCGACGCCTTCGCGGCACGGGTCATCGCCGGCCTACATCGGCAGGAGTCATTGGATCGCTGTATCGAACGTGGGGTCCGATTCGCGGCGCGGGTCTGTTCCATCACTGGAGCGACGACCGAGCGCCGCAGCCTTTACCGTGAGGAGGTGGAATCATGAACTTGACGGAATTTGGTTCGAACGTACCAGGGGACACCAGCGACCGTGAAGATGTCAGCGAGGAGCGAGACGCGAGTCCGCCGGCCAGCGTCCGAAATCGAGGCTTGGCCCACCAAGGAGCCGGTTCGGTGAAGACAGCCGGCGCGAAGAGTTTGCTCGACCAACGCGATGCGTTGAAGATTTCGCTGATCAGCTTGCATGGGCTGATTCGGGCCCACGATCCAGAACTGGGGCGCGACTCGGACACCGGCGGGCAGGTCAAGTATGTGTTGGAGTTGGCCAAGGAGCTCGCAACCCAACCTCAGGTTCGCGAGGTGGAGTTGCTGACGCGCCAGATCATCGACCCCAAGGTCAGTGAGGACTATGCGCAACTGGAGGAAGCGATTTCGGAGAACGCAAAGATCGTGCGGATTCCGTTTGGTCCCCGACGATACCTCGCCAAGGAGTCACTGTGGCCGTACATCGAGATGTTCGTCGACCAGACCTTGACGCATTTCCGGAGGACGGGAATTCCCGACATTATCCACGGTCACTACGCCGATGCCGGTCTGGCCGGGGCCCAGTTGGCGAGGTTGCTGCACGTCCCGTACATCTTCACCGGCCATTCCCTCGGCCGGGTGAAACGGGAGCGGCTGTTGGCTGGCAAGTCCAACCCGCAGTCACTGGAGCGAAAATTCAAGTTTGGCTTGCGGACCGAGGCGGAGGAGATCGCGTTGGAGACCGCCGCAATGGTGGTGACCAGCACGAGCCAGGAGGTCGACGAGCAGTACGCGATGTACGACCATTACGTCCCAGCGCGCATGGAGGTGATTCCCCCGGGGGTCGACCTGGACTTGTTTTCGCCTCCGGCTGGCGATTGGACCGATCCACCGATCAACGAGGAGCTGCAGCGGTTTTTGAATGACCCGTTGAAGCCGATCGTCCTGACGATGGCCCGTCCGGACGAGCGGAAGAACCTGGAGATGCTCATCCATGTGTACGGCCAGAGCGAGCAGTTGCGAGAACGGGCGAACCTGGTCCTGGTGATGGGAACGCGGGACGACCTGACGCAACTTCCCAAGCCCCATCGACGGGTCCTGAGCAACATTCTGCATCTGATCGACCGATACGATTTGTATGGCCACGCGGCATACCCGAAGCACCACCAGCCGAGCGACATTCCCGACCTGTACCGGTTGGCCACTCAGCGTCGTGGCGTGTTCATCAATCCAGCGTTGACCGAGCCGTTCGGGTTGACGCTGTTGGAGGCCGGTGCGACCGGCTTGCCGATCGTAGCGACCAACGATGGCGGTCCGCGGGACATCATCGCCAACTGTGGCAACGGGTTGCTCGTCGATCCCCTCGACAGCGACGCGATTGAGAAGGCATTGCTGCGGGTGCTGACCGAGCCCGAAGAATGGACGCGGTGGTCGCAGGCGGGGATCACAGGAACGCGCAAGCATTATTCCTGGAGCAATCATGCTCAGCGGTACTTGCGAGACTTGGATGACATCCTCGAACATTCCGCCGCGCCGGTGCTGCTCAGTCCCCCGCGAGAGCGCCGCCTGCCGGAGTTCGATCGGTTGATCATCACCGACCTGGACAACACCCTGACCGGCGACGACGAAGCACTTGCCGAGTTCTGCGCGATGATCCGCGAGCACAAGTACATCGGGTTCGGCATCGCAACCGGCCGGCGGCTGGACAGCGCCATGGAGTTGATCGAAGAGTATCGGCTTCCCAAGCCCGACCTGATCGATACCGATGCCGGCACGAAGCTGCATTATGGCGAAAACTTGACACCCGACTTGAGCTGGTGGAAGCAGATCGATTACGCCTGGAAACCCGAGGAGATCCGTGCGGTCATCGACCCGCTTCCGGGGATCTACCCGCAGGCGGAGGAGCACCAGTCGGAGTTCAAGATCTGTTACGAGTACGACGCCTCGGAGGCGCCCAATTCGGTGGAACTGAAGAAGATCCTTCGAGCCGCCGGCTTGCGTGCTAAGGTTGTCGTGTCGCTGGGGATGTACTTGGACATCATCCCGGTCCGGGGGGGAAGCGACCTCTCTGTACGCCATCTATTGTGGAAGTGGGGCTTTTCCCCGGACAACGTGTTGGTCGCCGGCGACTCGGGCAACGACGCCGGGATGTTGCTGGGGCGCACGTTGGGCGTCGTGGTGGGCAACCACAGCTCGGAGCTGGAACGGCTCCGCAACAGGCCACGTATTTACTTTGCTGAGGGCAGACACGCCCGCGGCATCTTGGAAGGCATCGACTACTACCAGTTTTTAGGCAACATCGTTATCCCCAATGATCGGATCGATGCATAGCGGAGAGGCGCACAACGGTGCTCCCCAGGCACCGGGCGGACTCCGATTCGAGGCCGATCTTTCGCTGCGACGCCTCTCCCCCCGGCTGGTCGCCTATTGGGAGGCGGCGGGGGTCGAGGAGCGGCTTCGGCATGAGTTCGAGGTGCGGCTGCAGGAGTATTGGCCTCAACTGTTCCGGCTGTTGTATGAACTGTATGGCTCCCGCTACGACTTCTTCTATCATCTGGAACAGATCCTGCTCACCGCGGCCAAGGCGTGGGCGGAGCGAAATGAGGCGCTCCGCCAAGTCGACCGTCACCGGGTCAATGAACCCAACTGGTTCGCCTCGGAAAAAATCGTTGGCGGCGCCCTGTATGTCGATCTATTCAGCGAGAACTTGGGGCGGCTGCGGGAATCGATCGACTACTTCAAAGAGCTGGGGCTGACCTACCTGCACCTGATGCCGCTGTTCGCGGTCCGGCCGGGGGACAACGATGGTGGTTACGCGATCAGCAATTACCGCAGCGTCGACCCGCGACTGGGGACGATCGACGACCTGAAGTTTCTGGCCGACGAGTTGCGGGCCGCCGGCATCTGCCTGGTGCTCGACTTTGTCTTCAACCACACCTCGGACGATCACGAATGGGCCCAACGGGCGCAGGCGGGTGATCTGGAGTACCAGCAGTACTATTACATCTTCCCCGACCGAGACGTGCCCGATCGGTACGAGCGGACCCTCCGCGAGATCTTCCCGACCGTCCGCCGCGGGAATTTTACCTGGCACGACGGCATGAAACGCTGGGTGTGGACGACGTTCAACAGCTTCCAGTGGGATCTGAACTACAGCAACCCTGCCGTGTTCCGGGCGATGCTCGAGGAGATGTTCTTCATCGCCGATACCGGCGTCGATATTTTGCGGCTCGACGCCGTCGCCTTTGTCTGGAAGCGGATGGGGACGAGCTGCGAGAATCTGCCCGAGGCGCACAAGCTGATCCAGGCCTTCAACGTGTTGGCCCGGATCGCCACACCCGGTTTGTTGTTCAAGTCGGAGGCGATCGTTCATCCGGATGAAGTGGTCAAATACGTCGGCCAATATGAGTGCCAGATTTCTTACAACCCGACGTTGATGGCGTTGTTATGGGAATCGTTGGCGACCCGGCAGACGAAGCTGTTGGTGCGGTCGCTGAGCCACCGTCATCGGCTGCCGGAGAACACGGCGTGGGTCAATTACCTGCGATGCCACGACGACATTGGCTGGACGTTTGACGACGCCGACGCCGCGTCACTCGGGATCAACGCCTACGATCACCGCCAGTTCCTGAATCGCTTCTACACCGGCCAGTTCGACGGCTCCTTCGCCCGCGGCGTGCCATTCCAGGAGAACGTCGACACCGGCGACATGCGGATCGCGGGAACCCTGGCCTCGCTGGCGGGATTGGAGTTGGCGATCGAGCAGGATGACGAACAGGAGAAAGAGCTCGCCATTGACAGGATGATGTTGCTGCAAGGGATCACGCTCAGCATTGGCGGGATCCCGCTGCTTTATCTCGGCGAAGAATGGGGGATGCTCAATGACTATGACTTCGTCAAGGATCCGGCCAAGGCGGGCGATACCCGCTGGATTCACCGCCCCAAAATGCAATGGGAGTTCCTGTCCGAGCTCGATGAGTTGATCGATGCGGGCAACGGCTCGATCCGGCGGCGGATCTTCCGATCCCTACAACGGCTGATCGCAGCCCGCAAATCGCTCCACGCCTTGGCGGGGCAGCAGATGGAACTGGTCGCCACCGGCAACCCCCACCTGCTCTGCTTCGTTCGCTATCACGACAGCCATCGTTTGATCGTGGTCGCGAATTTTACCGAAGAGCCCCAATCGATCAGCGGGAATCGTTTACGGACCGCGGGAATGGGCCGCTTTTTCGAGGACGCCATCACCGGGACCACCTACGCCACCAGCGAACCGCTGGTACTGACCCCCTATCAAATCCTGTGGCTGTGCCGCGTTTAAGGGTTTCAGCCACAGGCTAGCCGAACGTTGGCCCCTCAGCGGGCATCACCATCACGCTCGGCCGGGCCTCGTTGGTCCCGTGGAATTGAGGGGACCAGCGCATCAGCTCAACCGTCATCGCGATCACGGCGATCAACATGAAGAGCATGCTGAGCAGCAAGAAGACCGTATAGATACTCGGGGGCTGCTTGCCGGTTGGTTCATTCAAAGGTTGTGTAGACACGATCGCCCTCTTGGATGCTGCCTTCGCTGTAATCTTGGACGATTTCCGCCACCGAACGATCCGGCTCGGTGTTCCGGACCCGCAGCCGTGTGACGTAACGACCGTTTCGTGTCACGTCCAACAGGTGGCCAGCGCGGAGCCCATCGTCGTAGCCGATTGAGATTTCGGCGAGTTTGCGGGGACGGTTGATGACCAAAACGCTTCCGTTCCGCGCCGGCGGGGCCTGGTCGAGCGGGTCATCGATGTTAATGCCGTGGGTATCGACCACCTCCTTGTAACGGGTGACCTGGGCGAGCAACTGTCGGTTCCGCTCCTCCTGGGTCTGAACTTTGCCCCGCAGCAGGTTCATTTGGTCGGTCAATTCCAGGGTCTGGGCGAACAACTCGTCGCGACGCTCCTGCTCTTGCAAGATCTGCTCGCGGAGCCGCGTCGTTTCCGCAGTCAGGTCCTCCAGGTCCTTGGTGCGAGCAAGGTCCAACTGAGCCAGCTCCGAATTTTGGTTCTGCAGTTCGCGGTTGTTGGCCTGAGCGTCGCTGAGCTGAGTCTCCAGCGCGTCCAACTGGGTCTGCAGGGCGGCCAAGGCGGTCCGCCGGGCAGCCCGCTCGCGATTCAGGTCATTCTGCGCACGTTCCCGCGATTCCTGAAGCTGCTCGTTCTCCGTGGCGATCGACTCGATCTGGGTCTTGAGCCCATCATCTTCGTCAAGCACCACGTCTCGCCAATTGCGATGAGAGGCATTAACCGCCAGGGCCAACACCATGAAGGTCAAACTGAGGATCAGAATGACGACCGAAAAGGACTTCCCGAGTAAGGTCATTTTGCGGTGGATCCGAGGACGAGTCCGACTGACGAGGGAATGGCGTGCTGAACCCCGTCACGGGCGGGCTATGGTGATTGAACCGACGGCAGCAAGACAAGAGCCTACGCCCAAAGTACGATTCCCGAAGTATAGTTACAGTCAAATTCAGCTGTCAACGAAAACCACCCGAAAAGCCTCAGTTCCCTAGCTTGCCTGCTTCCACGAATTCGAAGGGAACGTTCCGGATGCTGTTGATGAATTGCTCGATTTTCGGGGTCCGTTGCTCGACTTGAGGGTCGAGGGCCTGCATCACCGCTCGGGCGAGTTTCGGGTCGATATCGGCCCGGCGGTCGCGGATATCGACCGGGGGGGATGTATCGTGGTACAAGCCCGCTCGCCCGGTGACAATCTCCCCCTGCCAGGGATGACTGAATGTCAACAGGCAGTAGCAGGTGACGCCGAAAGAAAAAATGTCGACCCGTTGGTCGGTCGACCGCCGCCGCACGATTTCTGGGGACATATAGAGCGGCGTCCCCGTCCGGTTCCCTGGGGCCATGAAGGGCGGTGTCGCCGGGACGGTCAGCCCGAAGTCGATCAGTTTGACCCCGGTGACCTCGGGCAGGCAGATGAAATTGCGGGGGCAGATGTCACGGTGGATGAATTGCTCTGAGTGGACGTACTGCAAGGCCTCGGCCATTTGCCGGATTAGGAACAACCGTTTTCCGGCGACCAGATCGTCTCGTTTGCGGACGATGATGTCTTGCAGGCTCGGCCCGGCGATGTACTCCATGACGACGATGTGTTGGCCTTTGGTCGTCACGCCGTATTCGTAGGTTTCGACGACACGAGGGTGCTGCATCTGCATCGCGATCTGGCCTTCCGACGGTTTGTTCAGCCCCTTGAAGCGGGACTCGAACAGGGCCAGCTTTTCCGGGTCGAGCAGCTTCACGCCGACCAGCGAATCTCGCTCTCGGTCCCGAGCGACGAAGAAGCTGCTCATGGTCCCGGTGGCGGCGGTGCGGGTTCGCTCGAACCGCGCCTCGACGTCGATGACTTTGTTTCCGGAATTGCGAAAAGCGGAGCGAATCGAATCGAACAGACCCATGGGCGATGCAACGAGAGACATGCGGGACGACACCCGGTGATCCGGGCATCCACGATAGCCTACTTCCCACAATAATCGATTGCCCGAGCGATCTCCGTTTTCAGATAACAGCGAGGGACAATGCGGTCGATGTAGCCATGTTCGAGCAGAAACTCGCTGGTTTGGAACCCTTCGGGCAATTCGATTCCGATGGTCGCCTTGATCGTTCGGGGCCCGGCGAAACCGATCAGCGCCTTCGGTTCGGCGAAGACCAGATCGCCCAGGGAGGCAAAGCTGGCGGCGACGCCGCCCATGGTGGGGTTGGTCAGGACGCTGATGAACAGCCCCCCCGCCTCATCGTAGCGTGCCAGCGCTGCGGAGACTTTGGCCATTTGCATCAGGGAGAGGATCCCTTCGTGCATCCGCGCCCCACCACCACTGGCGCTGACGATGATCAGCGGCAGCTGCTGCGTTGTCGCCCGCTCAACCAGCCGAGCCAACCGCTCCCCGACCACCGAGCCCATGCTGCCCATGATAAAGGCGCTGTCGGTCACGCCGAATGCGACGCGGCGAGCGCGGACCATTCCGGTCCCGGTGACCACCGCGTCGGACAATCCGGTTCGGGCCTGCTCGCCGACCAGTCGCTCGGCGTAGGGCCGACGATCCTTGAATCCCAGGGGATCGGTTGGCCGGAGCTCCTCCCCGATCGGTTCGAACGTGCCGTCGTCGAGCACCTGGGCGATCCGTTCGGTCGCCGAGACGTAAAAATGGTGCTCGCATTTCGGGCAGACGTTCAGCCGCTGTTGGACCTCTTTCTTGTAGACCGACGCCCCACAACCGAGGCACTTGATCCAGAGCCCCTCGGGAACGCCCCGCTTTTTCGGAAGCAGCTGGCCTTCAGATCCTGTTGCGGAGTCGGCAGAACGATTGGAATCAACAGCAGACATGAGGATGCGTGGATTGGGGCATCGGGAGCATTCGTCGTGGTGCACTGTAGCCCATTTGGTCAACGAATGCTGCACCAAATCGTCCCTGGTTCTATCCCGTCTCAGTGATCGGCTACATTGACGCGGCCTCGGCGGCGCACGGGCGAGGCGGTCCCATTCCACCGCCGTCCCCCGCGTCGTGGCACCGTTGAGATTTGCTGCACCCTTGAGACGATGTTTCCCCGATGACCATTCGCCCCATCCGTAAATTGCTGGTTGCCAATCGCAGCGAAATTGCCACCCGTGTGTTTCGCAGCGCCTCGGAGCTGGGGATCCGAACCGTGGCGATCTACTCGCACGAAGATCGATTTGCCCTGCACCGCTTCAAGGCGGACGAGGCGTATCAGATCGCTGAGCCGGGAGAGCCGATCCGGTCGTACCTGAACATCGAGGCGATCGTCGATCTGTGCCGCAAACAGGGCATCGACGCCGTCCATCCCGGCTACGGTTTTTTGTCGGAGAACCCCCAGTTTGCCGAGGCCCTGAAGGCTGCCGGCGTGTTATTCGTCGGCCCCAGCGTCCGGACGTTGGAGGACCTGGGGGACAAGACGCGGGCCCGCGAGATCGCCAAGGCGGCCGGCGTCCCGGTGCTCGGCGGGACCGACGCGGCGATTCGCGACCCGGAGCGAGCCCTGGAGGTCGCCGAGCAGCTCGGCTACCCGGTGATCCTCAAAGCGGCCAAAGGGGGGGGCGGCCGCGGGATGCGGGTGGTCCGAACCGCCGAGGAATTGGGGCCGGCGCTGGAGGCAGCCCAGCGGGAGGCGAACACCGCCTTCGGCAGCGACGAGGTGTTTCTCGAAAACTTCGTGGAACGGGCCCGGCACATTGAAGTCCAACTGCTCGGCGACCGCCACAACGGCTTGGTCCATCTCTACGAGCGGGATTGCAGCGTCCAGCGGCGGCACCAAAAGGTGGTCGAAGTCGCCCCCGCCCCCAACCTCGCCCCGGCGGTCCGCGACGCCCTTTGCGAGGCGGCCCTGAAGATCGGCCGGGCGGTCGGCGGCGAGGACGCCTGTTACGACAACGCCGGGACGGTGGA
>CAYWXT010000204.1:0-10433 GCA_964462125.1 uncultured Pirellulaceae bacterium
AGTTCCGAAGCCGAAATATCCTGAACACGAAATCGCTGCCGTAGCGGAACTCGCCCAGGGTTCCTCGCGGCCCGAGGTCTCCGCGACTTCTGCGACGACGAATCCCGCATGAACCCCGAAGCTGAGATGTCCCTGTTTCGCATTGCCTGGCGCAATTTCTGTCACCGCTCGCTTTCCAGCGTTCTGACCACCTTTTCGCTCGCCCTCGGCGTCGGCTTGGTGGTGTTGGTTTTGTCGGTGTATGGCATCGTCAAGGAGGCGTTCGTGCGGAACGCTTCGGTCGGCTACAACATGGTTGTCGGTCCCAAGGGAAGTGCGTTGCAGTTGACGCTGAACAGCGTCTACTACCTCAGCCAGCCGATCGAGAATCTGCCGTACGCGGAGTACATGGAGTTTTTCACGCAGGAGGAGCGTGCGGCGGCGGTGGCGCGTTTTGGGGGCGACCCCGAATTGGGTGAACGGGCGGGCCGCTACGCCCCCTTTGTCGCTGGGGGATTCACCATCCCGCTGGCCCTCGGTGACTATTTCGGCGAGTTCCGTGTCGTGGGGACGACGCCGGAGTTCTTTGAGAAATTGCGTCACGGCCCCGAGGTGGACCAGGAGTTCACCTTTTCCGAAGGCCGTGCGTTTCAGGAATTCTCTTCTGAACACGCCTATTTCGAAGCGGTCTTGGGTTCTCGGGTGGCCCGCGAGATGGACGTGACGCTCGGCGAGGAGATCTTTCCCACCCATGGCGATCCCGAGGGTCACGGTCATGCGCAGGGATTCACGATCGTCGGAATTCTCGACCCCACCGGGACGCCGAACGACCGGGCCACCTTCGTCAATCTCGAAGGCTTTTACTTGATGGATGGCCACGCCTCGCCTGTGGAGGAGGAGGAGGCTGAGAAGATGGTCGGCGGAGTGGAGGAAGAGGGGTCAGCGGAGGAGGGGTCGGCGGATTCGGCGCAACGTTATTCGCTGTTGTCGATCCCGGAGCGTGAAGTGACGTCGATCCTGGTTCGCAATGGGAATCCGATGTTCGCCCCTGGGATGGAGAAAGCGGTGAACAAGAGTGTCCGGGCGCAGGCTGCGGCGCCGATCGGCGAGATCAACAAACTGATGTCCTACATCGTCGGTCCGATGCTGCAGGCATTGGTAGCGATCACCTTGATCACCTGTGTCGTCGCTGCGGTGGGGGTGTTGGTGGCGATCTATAACTCGATGAACGACCGGCGGCGAGACATCGCCGTGATGCGAGCCTTGGGGGCCCGCCGCGGAACGGTGACCGCGATCATTCTGGGGGAAAGCCTGATCATCGCAACGATCGGCGGTGTCGTGGGCTGGTTCCTGGCCCATGCTGCGATCTATTCTGCCAGTGGTTTCATTGAGCAGCGAACCGGCGTCCAGGTGGGGCTGTTCACCACCAGCAGCTATGAACTGGCGATCCTACCGTTGGTCGTGCTGTTGGCGCTCGTGGCCGGGTTGCTTCCCGCGATGGCTGCTTATCGTACCGATGTCGGTTCGAACCTTTCGGCGTAGGCTGGCAGCCTGTGCTACGGCAGTTTGGGTTGCCCAATTTTGGCGGAGCGCTTAATTTCTGAGCGGAAGGGCCGATCCGTCGATTTGAATGTTTGAACTTCACTGATTGAATCCCAATATGTCGGCCTCCGCATCGAACGTTCAACGAGAGATTTCCCGGCGTCGCACCTTCGCGATCATCTCCCACCCGGATGCCGGGAAGACCACCCTCACGGAGAAGCTGCTGCTCTTTGGCGGCTGCATCGAGGTGGCCGGGGCGGTGCGGGGGCGGAAGACGCAGCGTTCGGCGGCGTCGGACTGGATGGAGTTGGAAAAGCAGCGCGGCATTTCGGTCAGTTCCACCGTGTTGCCCTTTGAGTACGACGGCTACCTGATCAATTTGCTCGACACCCCGGGCCACCATGACTTCAGCGAGGACACCTACCGCACCCTGATGGCGGCCGACTGTGCGGTGATGGTGATCGACCTGGCCAAGGGGATCGAGGCGCAGACGGAGAAGCTGTTCCGTGTCTGCGCGTTGCGGAAGATGCCGGTGATCACCTTCGTCAACAAGGTCGACCGGCCTGGCAAACCGCCGCTGGAGATTCTCGCCGAGATCGAGGAGAAGTTTCAGATCGACGCGGTTCCCGTGAATTGGCCGCTGGGAAGTGGCTTTGACTTTTCCGGGGTGATCGACATCGAGTCGCAGACGGCCAGCGTCTACACCAGTCGCGATGCGAACCGCCGGATCGAATATGACACGGTGCCGGTCGCCTCACTCGCCGATCGGGGTGACTTGCGTCCGGAGGTGGTCGGTGAAACGGTGGATGAAGTGCAGTTATTGGAGGGGGCGGGGGAAGCGTTCGATCATCAACGGTTCATCCGCGGCGAACTGTCGCCGGTCTTTTTTGGCAGCGCGTTGACAAACTTTGGCGTGGAGCAGTTCCTCCGCGGATTCCTCGAGCTCTGTCCGCCGCCGCCCGACCGCGAGGGGAGTTCGGGGCTGATCCCTGCGGCCCGTGACGACTTCGCCGCCTTCGTGTTCAAGATCCAAGCCAACCTCGACCCCAAGCATCGTGACCGAATCGCCTTCGTGCGGGTCTGTTCCGGGCGATTTGAACGCGACATGGAGGTCTTGCACCACCGCACCGGCAAGCGGCTGCGCCTGAAGCGGGGGTTGCGGGTGTTCGGTCAAGAACGGCTGACGGTGGAGGAGGCTTTTGCGGGGGACATCATCGGTCTGGTGAATCCTGGCGAGTTTCGCCTCGGCGATACGATTTGCACGGGGCCGCCGGTTGAGTTTGCTCCGCTGCCGCAGTTCTCGCCGGAAAACTTTGCGGTGCTGCGGTGCCGGGAGACCGACCGCCGCAAGCAGTTTCGCCGGGGGCTGACCCAACTGGTCGAGGAGGGGGCGATTCAGCTGTTCATGGAGATCCGCGCCGCTCGCCATGAGCCGATCCTGGCCGCGGTCGGCGAGCTGCAGTTCGACGTGGTGCGGTACCGGTTGGAGAGCGAGTACAACACGGCGACGGAAATCAGTTGGCTGCCGTTCAAACTCGCCCGCTGGATCGACGACGACCCGGAGTTGCCCGAGCAGCTACGGCTCCCTTATGCGGCCAAGATTGTGCGGGACCAATTTGGACATCAAGCCGTCCTGTTCCAATCGGAATGGGACTGTGGCTACGCGGAGCGGGAAAATCCGTCGGTTGAATTTTCCGCTGTCCGGATCGCCTCGAGCCAGGAAGCGCAAACCAAGGAGGTGGTCTGGTGAGTGGGGTGGTCGAGGACGCGGTCATGGAGGACGAGCTCGCCGCCGGCGAGTCGTTGGTCCGGGAAGAGTTGGCATACCCGGCGGAACGGAGCGAGGGAGGCTCGTTCTATTACGGCTGGGTGATGTTGCCGATTTCGATGTTGACGCTGATCGCCAGCTCGCCGGGCCAGACGTTCGGGGTTTCCATTTTCAACGAGTCGATACGGGAATCGTTGGCGTTGAGTCATGGCCAGTTGGCTGCGGCGTACATGTTGGGGACGTTGTTCGGCGCGTTGCCGATCTCCTTCATTGGCCGCCAAATGGACCGCTACGGTCTCCGCAACACGTTGCTCGCGGTGGTGACCTTGTTCAGTCTGGCGTGTTGGTTGACGTCGGTGGTTCAGGGGTGGTGGGGTCTGTTTCTCGCGTTTGGTTTGCTGCGGATGCTCGGTCCCGGCGCGCTGGCGCTGCTCAGTTCCAACACCCTGCCGTTCTGGTTTGAACGCCGTTTGGGGATGGTGGAAGGACTTCGCAATGTTGGCATGGCGGTCGCGATGGCTTCAATTCCGGCGCTCAATCTCTGGCTCGTGACCCACTGGGGGTGGCGCGGTTCCTACATGATCATGGGTTCCGGCGTGTGGCTCGTCCTGTTTCCCTTGCTGGTCAAGTACTTTCGGAACCATCCCGAGGATGTCGGCCAGTCCCTCGACGGATTGAAACAGCGGCGAAACGGTCGTTCTGGTGGCGGCGCCGATTCCGGAAATCGCTCTGGCGGGGGTGAAATGCTGTGGGGGTTCACGTTGGAGCAGACGTTGCGGACCAAGGAGTTTTGGATCGTGGCAAGTGGCACGGCGGCCAATGGTTTGATCCACACGGCGCTGTTCTTCTCCATGGTGTCGATTTTTGCCGAACGCGGCCTGGGGGCGGCGGACGCCGCGGCTACGTTGACGGTCTTCGCCGTGGCGTTGGCGACGATGCAGTTCTTTGGCGGTGCGTTGGCCGATCGTTTGCCGGCACGCGTGCTGCTGTTCATCGGGATGCTTGGCCTGTCCCTGGCGGTGGGGTTGTTGTTTGTCGCCGACAGCGCGATCACGGCTCATGCTGCCGGGGCGATGCTGGGGATCGGCCAGGGGATTTTCTTTGGCGTCTCGCAGCCTCTTTGGGCGCGCTATTTCGGCCGCACTCACATCGGCAAGATCCGAGGGGCCCTGATGACGTTCAACGTCGCCTCCTCCAGTGTTGGCCCCCTGGTCGCTGGCCTGACCCGCGACTGGCAAGGAAGCTTTTCGCTCGCCCTGGTCCTGTTTGTCCTGCTCCCGCTCCCGATCGCGGTGATGTCGCTGTTTGTGCGGCCGCCAGCAAGGAGCCCCGCCTAAGCCCCAGCGCCCCTGACATCACTTCGAGTTCCAGACCCGTTTTCGGGCCCCCGAGCGATAGTCGGCGGGGATGTCCCAGTCGACGCCCTGCTCCATGAGCTCGCCATGGAGTTCAACGAGCCGGCGTTTCATCTGTTCCAGCTGCTCGGGGTGCTCGGTTGCAAGATCGTTCGTCTGGCCGAGGTCGTCGCCGAGGTCAAAGAGTTGGAATTCGGTCGGTTTCGCCTGCCGCAGCTGCGGCAGGTCCTCGCGGAGCAGTGGATGCGCCTTGGGCCGATCGGCGTCGTCGGTCCAGGCGACCAGCGCCCAGTCACCATCACGCATAGCGAGCGAAGGATTGAGGCGATAGAAGAACCAATAGAGGGGCGTGTCGCGATCGAAATCGTCCTCGCGGCCCTCCCACAGCGGCAGTTGGCTGGCGCCGTCCACGGCGTGGTCCGTTGGGGGTTCGATCCCGGCCAGCTCGCAGAACGTTGGCAGGAAATCGATGCCGCCGACCGGAATGGCGGACTCGCTGTTAGCGGCAACGCGGCCGGGCCAGCGGACGATCCCCGGCACGCGGTGGCCGCCTTCCCAGACGTTCGATTTCACCCCGCGGAGTTCGCCGCGCGAAGAGGTGTTCACCGGACCGTTGTCGGAGGTGAGCCAGATCACCGTGTCGTCGGCGATGCCCCACTGCTCGAGCCGATCGAGGAGGCGTCCCACGGCGATGTCGACATTCTCGATGTTGGCGAGGTAGGTGGCCTGCCGCTGGTTGATTTCGGGGTAGCGCCGACGATACGCTTCGACCAATTCGGGTGGTGAAGCGATCGGCGTGTGGGGTTCGTGAAACCAGAGGCAGGCCAGAAACGGGTCGGCGTTGTCTCCAGCCTCCGTGTCTCCAGTCGCTTCGTCCCCTGCCTCGTTGTCTCCCCTTGCCGCCCCCTGCTCTGCCCCGGCCCCGATCGACTCCAGCCAACCCAAGGCTTCGTCGACGACGATCTGGCAGGAATACCCCTCGAGCTTGCCCACCGGATTTCCGTTACGAACGAAGTTGACCGGATCGCGATGATTCGGTGCCGCGTTGTTGCTGGTGCCCAGCGAGTATTCAAAGCCTTTCTGGAGCGGTCCCGGCTGGTTGTCGTTCTCGAGGTCGGAGAGGTGCCATTTCCCGAAATGCCCCGTGCGGTAGCCTGCCTGGCGTGCCAGTTCCGCGACGGTGGTTTCCTCCTCCTGCAGATGCATCGGGTGGTTGGGTGGCAGGTAGCTATAGATGCCGACCCGGGCCGGAATGCGGCCGGTGAGAATCCCGGCGCGCGACGGGGAACAGTTCGGCGCCGGTGAATGGCAATCGGTGAAACGCATTCCTTCCGTCGCGAGCTGGTCAAAGTGGGGCGTTTTCATCCGCCCCCCGAAACTTCCCATGTCGGTCCACCCCGCGTCGTCGAGTAGCAACAGGATGACGTTGGGCGGGTTGCCCGAATCATGATCGCTGGCAGTTTCGCCCGCGGCGGGGTTGCCTGCGGCGGCATGGAGCGCGATGGCATGGAGCGCGGCGAACACCATCACTAATAAACGTGCCCCATACGGATGGCGGCGGAGCGAAAACGACGGCACGCCGAGGGCTGGGCAAGCAAACCGCCCAGGAACATGAGCGCGGAGGAAAGGAGTGTCATTCATCGTGGCAGGCATTACTGGGGCAGGCATTACTGGATCCTGCGGGGGAGCGGCGTGTTTGGATCGTGGTACGAGGATATCTGCGTTGAGCCGAGATTGCACGTGAGGCGAGGCCTTTGGCGAAGGATTGGGCGCGGCGTTTGCATCATGTCATGCATCGCTCGGGCAGCCCTTGTCGTGATGCCCCCCTGAATCATCCATTCACGCATCCGTTCCTTTCAGGAGCACCCTCCGATGTTAACGCAGCACCCTCAACCCAGTCGTCTGAAGCTGGCTGCGACGGCCGTCGCAAGCTTCGGAATCTTTCTCGCCTCGCCGCCGTGGGTGGCACCGAGTGCCGGAGCGGCGGGGCAACAGGAAGCGACAGAAAACGAATCAGCGAATGATTCGCAATCTGCCAGCGCGCCTGATGAACACGCGGAAGCCGAGTCGGCGGAGTTGGGGGTCGTGGTGGGTGACTGCCCTGGGGACGCCGTCTGTGTGTTGGATTCGGTCTGGGGCAGCCCCGCGGATGAGGCTGGTATTCGCCAAGGCGATTACATCGTCTCGATCAACGGCAAGAAAGTCACCTCGCCAAGAGAGCTGCAGGAAGTGGTCGGCGCGATGCAAGCCGGTGAGAAGGCGACGGTGAGAGTGTGGCGGCGTGGCGAAGAAAGGGACCGTGAAATCACACTGGCGGCAAAGGCAGAGCAGCCGCCGGAGAGCCACAGGGCTTGGCTCGGCGTGATGCTTGTCCCGGCTGAGGAGGACGAAGGGGGAGTTGAGGTCGATCGTGTGATCCGTGGCA
Organism: uncultured Pirellulaceae bacterium; assembly: GCA_964462125.1. Taxonomy (GTDB): domain Bacteria; phylum Planctomycetota; class Planctomycetia; order Pirellulales; family Pirellulaceae; genus JAWLFY01. Next base: position 7,070 of record CAYWXT010000204.1, read on the forward strand.
GCCCCGCTTCAAAGGGAGGATTGCAAAGCGGCGACGTGATCGTTCGGCATGGCGACACGGAGGTGAGCGACGCGGCGTCCTTCATCGAAAGTGTTGAAGAGTTGGGGCCAGGTTCTGAATTGGCCCTGACCGTTCGCCGCGACGGGACCGAGCACGAGCTCTCCGTCACACTCGGACACATGGATGAGGCGCCGATGGAGTTCCTCCAGCAAGCGATGCGTCTCCCGATGGACGAGTTCCAAACAGGCTTTGGCCCTCCCCCTCCCTTGGACTCCCGCGGTCCGATGGGCCCACCCCGTCCTAGCGTCTCGTCCGACGTGATCGAAGAGACGTTGGACGAAATGCGACAGCGGCTCCGAGCGTTGGAACGCGAAGTCCGCGAATTGAAAGGGGACACTGCAGAGCAGGAGGAGAGCGACCCAGAGAACGATCTGTCCAACGCGCCGCCGTCGGTCGGAGCGGGCGAAGCGACATTGGTCGTGCAGCGAGATGGCCGTGGTCGCGGGCGTGGCCGAGGCCGTGGGCCTGATTTCGACCGTCGCTGGGATCGCGGTTTCGACGATTGGCGACGTAGCTATCGACGCGGCTTTCGCCCGCCGGTGCCTCGCAGTCCCCGCGACGGCTACCGGTATTACCGCTATCGCGGCAATCCCTATTACTACGGTGGTTACGATCGACGTTATGGGCCGCCACGAAGCGGCTTCCGAATTGGTAACTTGCGTTTCTATTGGTATTGAATGCCGCCAGGCTCTGAGGTCGCGGTGATAATGTGGGGCGCCGGCGACGGGCTGCAGACCCTTTGGGGTAATGACATGGAATGCCGATGACGACAGCCTGCGGTAGGAACGTCGTCGGCTCAGGGGTTTGAAACGATGCCTCGTGTTTGCTCAAGCGGAATGCTTAGAACATTCCACCTCCACCCATGCCTCCACCCATTCCTCCCATGCCACCACCCATGCCTCCCATGCCACTGGTAGTTGGCCGGGATGGGGCGGTGCTGATCGGGTCGGGGCCGGTATGGGATTGTCGCATGACGTCGAGCAGCGATTGGATCTGCTCGTGGACCTTGTCAGTGGTGTTGATCAGCAGGGAGGGACGATTTCCTTGGCCGGATTGCAACCACGTGACCGTGGATGGGCCGCCGAGGCTTTCCCAGGTGTCGGAAGCAATACTGGTCTCAATCGCCCCCACGATTTCATTGAACTCGCCGCGCGGGATGCCGGTTCCTTCGAGCCAATAAATGCGGGCGCGAAGGTTTTGTTCCGCCGCCTCGATACTTGTGATGAGGAGCGTTTCTCCCTGCAGTGTATAGGTGAGGTCGAGTTCGCGGAGCAGGAGCTTCAAGGCGGATCGAAAGCTGATGTCGTCGAATGTCGCCGTGACCGGGACGTCGGAGGTGAGGCCGAGCTCTTCTAGGCTTCGTCGGTCGATCGCAATCGGAAACGACACCTGCTCACTCAACTGCACAATCGCCTCATCGAGAGGGATTTGGTGGAAACGCCCCGAGACTCTCTGGCTCATGGATTCCTCGAATCGCTTCTCGACTTCTGGTGTGATGTCGAGCCAGCGTTCGGTTTGGATGCCCCGCCGCGCCAGCTCCCGGTGGTCGGCTGTGACCGTGAGTCCTTCGTCTTCCACGACCGCTTTCAGACCGAGCGGCTGGAGTGCTTTTCGGAGGGCGGACCGCAGGGGCATGTTTGAAACGTCGATGTCGATCGACACCGATTCGTCAACCTCCGCCAAATCCAGCGATGCTGGGTCGAGTAAGAGCGGGATTTCCAACTCATTCAGGAACCACGACTCGAGTTCATTCAGGCCAAGCTGGGCGGGGTTTACCCCCTCGAACTTCGCCTCGAGCTTGTTCGAAATCTCGCGTGCCAGTGCCGAGGTTGGTTGGGGTGTTGCGGAGGCGCCGATGCCTTTCCCAGTGGCAGCCGACCCCCGTACAACGCCTCCCATTCCCATCCCCATTCCTCCTCCGTAGCCAGCCATGCCGCTCTCGGCGCCCGATGGTGTCCCACTTCCTGCGTCCCCCTCTCCCCCAGATCCTTGGTCGTCATGGCCGGCTGGCGCGGCGTCGCCGGTGGTGACCGACTGCGCCGGCGGGGATTGATCCGCCACCGCTCCGGCTACCTGGACGACGGCATCGGAATCGTTGGCTTGGCCGTGGTTCGGTGTACCGCCGACCAATATCAGGGCGAACAGTGCGGTGCCACCGATCAGGCCACCGGTGAGATAGAGAGAGGGCATCAGTCGGGCTCCAGAGGAGAGAAGAGAGTCGAGAAGAGGTGGATCGATCGGCGGCTCGGGTAAACTGGTGGCCGAACCGCTGCCGGTGAGGAAACTTCCCGCCTGAGCGGCCTGGGCCGACGAGACGGTCCAGGCGCCGGCGGCGGCGAACGCCATCACGGGGACGACGCCGCGGCGGCGCAGCCGGGCGGCAAGCAACTTCTTGCCCCGTTGCACGTACCCGCGTACCGCGCCGATGGTCGTTCCGTACTTTTCGGCGAGCGTTTGGTAGGGACAGCCTTCGAGCAGGTGCAGCACGATGGCGGTTCGATAATGTTCCGGCAAGTTCGACAGTTCTTCGTCGAGCACGATCGCCTCGTGCCGTTGAGCCAGACGATCGAGCGGGTCATCGGGATCGGCGGGGGTGTCGACCATCGGTTCGGTGGTTCGTTCTTTCGGTCGTAGCGTCGCCACCGCTGACCGTTGCGCGACGCGGTGCAACCAACCGGGCAACAATGACGGGTGCCGGATCTTGGCGCTCGATCGCGCCAGGTACAGGAATGTCGTTTGAAACGCATCGTCGGCATCGGCTGCCGTCCGGCAGCGTCGGCGGCAGACGCTGAGTACCATCACGGCATAACGATCGACGATCGCGGCCAAGGCCTCGCGGCTACGGTCGCGGGTCCAGGCGTCGAGCAGGTCGGCGTCACTGAGTTGGCTCAGCAATCGCAGCGGCGTTGCTGCGGTGGCCCGCGTTTCGGACGATTCGATGTCGATACTCATGGCTACTTACCATGATCGTGTCATGGACCGTCCGTGTGGCGCGCGGAATCCTGAAAAATCGTGCTTCCTGGAAACTCGCTTCCACGCGTCCGTTTCGGAGTACATCCGTCTCGCCGAGCCGGATCGTGGCAGTGGGTGGACGTTTTCCGCTGCTAAGGCGTTTTGGCACTGGTTGGTGTCCTCCCGCTTCGACATCCGTTTCGGCGAAACGGACGTACTCCGAGCCGGATCGTGGTGCTGGCTGGACGTTTTCCGCTGCCAATGCGTTTCGGTTAGGGTTACGTCCTCCCCGCTGCAACATCCGTTTCGGCGAAACGGACGTACTCCGAGCCGGATCGTGGTGCTGGCTGGA
>CAYWXT010000205.1:0-10208 GCA_964462125.1 uncultured Pirellulaceae bacterium
GGGGACCTGGGAACGCCGCTATCCCCAGCTTCCATCCGCAGACGCCCGATTGATGAGCCGCTGGCGGAGGACGATTCGCCAGGGGGACCCCGAGGCCCAGGTCAGCAGTGCGGGAGGCGAGGTCGTCGTGCGGGCAACGACGGCGGCCCACCGAATCGCCACGCAGAGCTGGTTTGACCAAGCGGGGGCGAGGCAGCCCCCGCAGAAGCCGGACAAGACCGCCTCGAGGTTCACGCTAAAACTGAAAAACAAGCCGGCGGGCGAGGTCCTGCAGCAACTCGCCGCCGCGGCCGGTAAGGACTGCCAAATCGAACCTGAGGCCGCCACCGCCAGCGAGACGCTGGTCTCATTGCAGGCCGAGGACGCCACCCTCACCGAGTTGGCCCAGCGCGTCGCCGACCAAGCTGGCCTCGTCGTCACCTGGGGCGACCCCGTGGTCGTCTCCCAATAGGATTGCAGCTCCGTTGGGCAAACCACCCACTCCCCACCGCCAACGAACCACCGCCAACGAACCACTGCCCCCTAGCCGACGACTTCTTTTCCGCCCTTCGCCTGTTATCCTAGGCAGAGAGCTGTGCGCGACACTCTTTTCCTTTTCCGCCGCCCCCACGACTTTTGGGACCACGACGACCATGAGCAAGACGATGCAGGACTTCACCGATCTGCTCCTTCAAAAGGGGGTGATCAGCCTCGACCAGCTCTCGGAAGCCGAGCAGGTCGCGAAGGACACCGGCGCCAGCATCGGGGACGTGTTGGTCAAGCTGGAGTATGCCACGCCGGAGGACGTTGCCTCGGCGATGGCCAAGTTCCACAAGATTCCGTATATCGACCTGCGGCAAACGCGAATCCCCGAGTCGGTCGTGGAGTTGGTCCCGGAATCGGTGGCCCGCGAAAACACGATCATCCCCTACAAGGACGAAGATGGGGCGCTAACCATCCTGATCGCCGACCCGTTCGACCTGGAGACGATCGAGAAGCTCCGCTTCATCCTGAACCGCAAGATCGAAACCGCCCTGGCGCCGAAAGAAGCGATCAATGGGGCGATCAACCAATACTACGGTCAGGTCGAAGGGGAATCGGCCGACTCGATGCTGCAGGAATTCACCGACACCGCCATCGACTTCACCGAGACCGAAGGGGGAGGCGATGCCCATGCCGAAGAGGACGTCGACGACAGCAGCGCCCCGGTGATCCGGCTGGTCAACCTGATGATCGCCGAGGCGGTTCAGCTGCGGGCCAGCGACATCCATGTCGAACCGTTCGAGGATCGCGTCCGCATCCGGTACCGCATCGATGGGGTCTGCGTCGAACGCGAAAGCGCCCCCCGGCGAATGCTCTCGGCCATCATCGCCCGCATCAAAATCCTCGCCAAAATCGACATCTCCGAAAAACGGCGGCCAACCGACGGGCGGATCAAGATCACCGTCGGCGACAAACAGCTCGATCTGCGGGTCAGCATCATCCCCACCAATCACGGCCAGTCTGGGGTGATGCGGATCCTGGACAAGGACAACATCAAGGTCGGCGTCCGCCAGCTCGGGCTCTCCCAACGCGACTTCCGTAACTTCAACAACCTGATCCGACGACCCAACGGGATCGTCCTGGTCACCGGCCCCACCGGCTCCGGGAAAACGACCACCCTCTACGCCGCCCTCAACGCGCTGAACCGTCCCGACCGAAAAATCATCACCGCTGAAGATCCCGTCGAGTACTACCTGCCGGGGATCAACCAGGTCGAAGTGCGACACTCCATCGGACTCGACTTCGCTCGCATCATCCGCGCCATGCTCCGCCAAGCCCCCAACATCATCCTGGTCGGTGAGATGCGCGACCACGAGACCGCATCGATGGGGATCCAAGCTTCTTTAACTGGACACCTGGTATTTAGCACGCTGCATACGAACGATGCGCCCAGTGCTATATCACGAATGGTGGACATCGGTATCCCTGGGTATATGGTCGCCAGCAGCGTCATCGCGGTTTTGGCCCAGCGTCTGGTGCGGACAATCTGCCCACGCTGCAAGGTAAGGTATCAGCCCCCTGCAAGCGTCATCGCCGATTCGAACCTCCCGCCGGAGATGATCAAGCAGGCGGAGTTCGCCCGCGGCAAAGGATGCACCTATTGCGGCCGCACCGGCTACCGCGGACGGCTGGGGATCTACGAACTGATGCTGATCAACAACCGGCTCCGCGAAATGATGTTCCACGCCGGAACGACCGCCGAGATCCGCGAAGAGGCGATAAAGAACGGTATGTCAACGCTTTACGCCGATGGAATGCTCAAGGTGATCCGCGGCATCACGACCTTCGAAGAGGTCTATCGGGTGGCCAAACAGACCGAACAGGAGGAGCTGGCGATGAGCCACCTCGTCGCCGAAATCGACTCGCTCTGATCCGCCAAACCGGCCGAGAGAGCCAAAACCAAGCCCCCTGAAGGACAGTCAACGACCGACCGGCAACCCAGTGATCGACGCCGGGTAACGCAGCCGAAAAATAGCCCTCGGGTGCAGGACGATTCCGGCTGTTGGGGGGTATCAGTGCCGCCGCTTATGGAGGTGCATATATTACCCCTTTCAGGGGATATTTTGACGGCCGATCCGCCTCAAAGGCCGGCCGCTCCCCGTTAAAACCGGCAGACGGGTCGTCCGCCCGCCGGCGACTTGGGCGGGAGTTTTCTTGGTTTTACAACCCGTGCTAGCAATAATGGCACTGGCAGCGGCGAGAGGCTGCCCAAGACAACAATATTCAGCTGAACTATTCAACTCATCCCTGGTGTCCTAGATCCCGATATCGCTGCCCCTCATGGGGCCGATTGTTCCCCACTTTGTCGCTCCGCCAACCCAATTCACCTCGCCTCCAGCATCTCCCCCCGGCCGCTGCGACGAGGTCCTCGGGTCCCTGGGAGCGACGCTAACCCGAAGGTTTTCTCGTGGCTCAAGTTCTGATCGACAAACTGTTGCAGGCGTGTGTCAAGCAGGGCGTCAGCGACATTCACATTGTCGTCGGCCAGCCACCGGTCTTCCGGCTGCACGGTCGGATGCGGAAGTTGGAAACGAAAACGTTGGAGGCCGAAGACACGGTGTCGTTGATGAAGAGCATCACGCCGGAACGGTGCCAGCGGGAGTTGCAGGAAGCAGGAAGCGCCGACTTCGGGTTCGCCTTCGGTGATCTGGCCCGCTTCCGAGTCTCGGTGTTCAAACAACGCGGCTTCATCTCGATGGTGCTGCGGCAGATTCCCAATGACAAATTGACCCCCGAGCAGCTAGGACTGCCCGAGTCGGTGGTCAAAATGGTCCACCGCCCGCGGGGGTTGTTCCTGGTCACCGGCCCGACCGGCAGTGGCAAGAGTACGACGCTGGCCAGTCTGATCAATCTGCTCAACGAAACCGTCGACCACCACATCATCACGATCGAAGACCCGATCGAGTTCTATCACGACCACATCGAGAGCACGATCAACCAGCGGGAGGTCGGCGTCGACGTACCGAGCTTCTCCGAGGCGATTCGGCGGGCGCTGCGTCAAGACCCCGACGTGATCCTGGTGGGCGAACTTCGTGACTTGGAAACCATCGAGGCGGCGATCAGCGCCGCGGAAACGGGCCACGTCGTCTTCGGAACCCTGCACACCAACAGTGCCCAAGGGACCGTCAACCGGATCATTGACGCTTTCCCCGGGAACCTGCAGGACCAGATCCGGACGCAGTTGGCCAGCACCCTGATCGGCGTCGTCGCGCAAACCCTGTTGCCGCGCGTCGGCGGGGGCCGACTCGCCGCCTACGAAGTCCTCAACGTCACCCCGGGGATCGCCAACCTGATCCGCGAAAACAAAACCTTTCGGATCAATAGCTCGATCCAGACCGGGGCCAAGTTCGGCATGCAATTGATGGACGACGCCCTGTTCAAACACTGGCAGAGTGAAACGATCACGGTCGAGGACGCGTTGGCCAAGGCCCACCGTCCCGATGACCTGGCCCGCCGGATCGTCCAGGCCCGCCAGGGTGTCGATGAATCGATCCCAGTCCCGGAAGAGTAGCCGTAGGCCGCGACAAGGAGCGTCACCAACGCACCAACGCACCAACGAAGAACGAATAACGAAGAACCAAGAACGAAGAACCACTAACCCCAAAACTAATTCATGGCCCCTCGTCGTATCGGACAGATCCTCGTCGACCTCGGTTTTCTCACCGATGAGCAACTCGAGGCGGTGCTGGAGGAACAGGAACAGCAGCCTGGGATGTTGCTCGGTAAGATCGCCGAGGACATGCAGCTGGTCACCGACGAACAGTTGATCCAGGCGCTCGCCGAGCAGATGGGGATGCAGACGGTCTCGCTGGATGAGGCCGACCTCGACCCGGAGGTGTTGGGGAAGATCTCCGAGACGATGGCCCAGCTGTACCGCGTGGTCCCGATCAAGTTTGAGGGCGACGTGCTGACCCTCGCCACCTGCGATCCCCAGAACCTGACGATCCAGGACGAGCTGCGGACGTTCCTCGGGTATGAAATCGTGATGGTCGTGGCGACCGAGGTCGATGTCCTGCAGGCGATCCAGAAGCATTACGACAGCGAGTCGGAGAGCGTCGAGAAGCTGGTCGCGGAACTGGCCAATGACGAGGAATTGAAGGCTTCGATCAAGGCGTTGGAGTCCGAGAAGTTCAATATTTCCGACGCCGCGGCGCTGGCCGATTCCGCCCCGGTCCGCAAGCTGTTGAACATGGTGCTGCTGCTGGCGATCAAGGACCAGGCCAGCGACGTCCACTTCGAGCCGTTTGAGGACGAGTTCCGGATTCGGATCAAGGCCGAAGGGGTATTGTACGAAATGGTTCCTCCCCCGCGGCACCTGGCCTTCGCCATCACCACGCGGATCAAGGTGATGGCCGACCTCGATATCGCTGAGCGGCGGATGCCGCAGGATGGTCGGATCGAGTTGATGGTCGGCGGCCACCCGGTCGACCTCCGCGTCAGTGTTCTGCCGACGATCTTCGGCGAAAGCGTCGTCATGCGGGTGCTCGACCGCTCGGTCGTCAATTTGAACCTCGAAGACGTGGGGATGGACGAGAAAACGATCGGGCTGTTCCGCAACGCGATCGACCGGCCCAATGGGATCGTGCTGGTCACCGGTCCGACCGGCAGCGGCAAAACGACGACCCTCTACTCGGCCCTGACCGAACTGAACGACATCGAGGACAAGTTGATCACGACCGAAGACCCGGTCGAGTACGACATGGACGGCATCATCCAGATCCCGATCGACACCGATGTCGGCGTCACCTTCGCCGGCTGCCTGCGGGCGATCCTCCGCCAGGACCCCGACACGATCCTGGTCGGCGAAATTCGCGACTTGGAAACGGCGGAAATCTCGATCCAAGCAGCGCTGACCGGACACCTCGTCTTCAGCACGCTGCATACCAACGATGCCCCGGCCACCGTCACGCGACTGAAAGACATGGGCATCCCCCCGTTCATGATCTGCGCCACCCTCGAAGCGATCCTGGCCCAGCGGTTGGTGCGGCGGATCTGTACCAAGTGCCGCGAGGAGACGAAGGTCAGCAACGAGATGCTGTTCGACCTGGGGATGAAACGCGACGAGGTCGACGAGGTCAAATTCTTCAAAGGGGCCGGCTGCGAACAGTGCAACAACACCGGCTACAAGGGCCGCATCGCGCTGTTCGAACTGATGGTCCTCAACGATGCCATCCGTGAAATGGTGATGGGAAATTCCTCCACCGACGAACTCCGCGAGGAAGCCCAGCGCGACGGGATGATCCCGCTTCGCGAGTACGGATTGAGTCTGGCCCGAGAAGGGATCACCACGCTCGACGAAATCATCCGCGAAACGGTGCAAGACTGAGCTGCTCGCTTCTCAAAATCCTGTATCCCGAAATTTCCTTCCGTTTTGAGCCTCGGTTTCTGATATGCCTACTTTTCAATTCGAAGCGATGGACGCGACCGGACAAGAGATCCGGGACGAAATCGAAGCGCCGAGCGAGGAAGAGGCTCAAACGACTATCCGCCAGATGGGGTACTTCGTCACGAAGATCTCCGTCAAGAAACAGGCGGCGGCCCAAGCGGCCGGGGGGAAGACCAAACGTCCTTTCGCTGTCGGTGGCGCCAAGACCAAGCACATCTGCGCCTTCACGCGACAGCTCTCGATTTTGCAGGACGCCGGCCTGCCGATCCTCCGCAGCCTCAAGATCCTGGAGAACAACCAGAAATCTGGGAAGCTGAAAAACGCGCTGATGGATGTTTGCGACGAGATCGAAGGGGGGGCGACGCTGAGCGAGGCGATGAGCAAATCGCCCAAGGTCTTCAGCCGTCTGTATGTCAACATGATCAAGGCCGGGGAAGCAGGCGGGGCGCTGGAAACGATCCTGCAGCGGTTGGCCGACTTCCTGGAACGGGCCGAATCGCTGAAACGCAAAGTCAAAGGGGCGCTGATCTATCCCGTCATCGTGGTGCTCGTCGCGATCCTGATTCTGTCGTTCATCATGATCTTCATCGTCCCGACGTTCGAAGAGATGTTCGACGAGTTCGGGCTCTCGCTCCCAGCCCCAACGGTGCTGCTGATCGCGATGAGCAATTATCTGGCGAGCTACTGGTTCCTGCTGATCGCCATGCCAGTGGTGCTGCTGATCGTCGTCAAACTCCTGCGCAAGTTCCGCCACGGGCGGATGGGCTTTGACATGTTCATCATCCGCGTTCCGATTTTCGGCAGGCTGATCGAAAAGAACACGATGGCCCGCACCACGCGGACGCTCGGAACACTGATCTCCAGCGGCGTGCCGATTTTGGAAGCGATCAACATCACCCGCGAGACGGCGGGCAACGCGATGTTCGAGCGGATGTTCACACGGGTTAACGATTCGATCCGGGAAGGGGAGGTGATCAGCAAGCCGCTGAAGGAGTACAGCGTGTTGGGGTTCCACCCGATGGCCCTGGTTTTCTGGGCCCTGTTCGGGGCGTTCCCCGGCTTCATGATCTTGTCGGTCGCCGTCACCGGCCGCGGAACGAAGCTCGACGACGGCACGATGGTCGAGATGCTTTTGTTTTTATCCCTTTATACGATCATCGGCGGAGCCATGCTGGCGTCGCTGTGGTACCTGACCAAAATCAAAACGCGTGTTGTTGACGACCTGGTCGTGAACATGGTCGATGTCGGCGAAGAGACCGGTGAGCTCGATACGATGCTGTACAAGGTTGCCGACACTTATGACGAAGAGGTTCGCGTGTTGACCGACGGCCTGACCGCCTTGATGGAACCCTTGATGATCGTGTTCCTCGGCGTCGCCGTCGGCTTCATCGTCATCAGCCTCTTCATGCCCCTGGTCGAACTCATCACCGGACTTACGTAAAAGTTGTCAGTCGTCAGCAAGACGACGAATGCAGTACCTGCCCCCTGACACCCGACACCCGACACCTCCAACACCCGACACGGAACGAATCACGATGAACGCGCCGTTCACTCCAAAACCGCCCCAGCTTCAAGCGACGCGCCCCGGCTTCACCTTGGTTGAGATCTTGGTGGTGGTCGTCATCATTGGGATCCTGGCTGCCTTCGTGCTCCCGGCCACAATGCGGGCGGTCCAGCGCGCGCGGGAAGCGGAGGCGCGGATGGAGGTCAGCGCGCTGGCCGATGCGGTGGAACAGTACCAGCAGAAGTACGGAGACTATCCGCCCGACGGCAGCGACTGGAATGTGATGCAGCGGCACATGCGGAAGCTGGGTAACCGACTTGCCTCTCCCGACATGGCGCTGTTGGAGAAAATGACCCATACCGGTCCGGACGGCGAATTCAGTTCTGTCGCGATGGACCGCGCCGAAGCCTTGGTCTTCTTCCTGGGCGGCTTCAGCAGCGACTCCTCGCACCCGATCACGGGCCCCGGCGGGCCGCTTTCCCTCTTGGACCCTGCGAACCAGGGGTCAACGGACCTGTCCCACTATCAATACAACGCCACCCGCGAGAATGTGCTGTTTGAATTTGAACCAGAGCGGTTGACGTTCGCGCTCCGCGGGGGTCGCTACCGGAGTACGGACGAAGAGGACATGGGATACGCCGACGCAGCCCACGGTGGCACCGATCTGCTTCCCGCCTACCGCTCGACCCGAGCCGAGACACCGATCGTTTATTTTGACTCGCGGACCTACGGCCGGGTCGGTTCTGGCTCGTTCAATGGGTACCTCGCCCCTGGCGATGTTGGTGGCATCCGCCCCTATAAAACCAGCATCGGGGCTCAGCACCCACCGGAGGGCAGTTCTTACGGTTCCGTTACTGCCGCTTTCAATGCGGTCAAGTTTCATAACCGGGACACATTCCAAATCATTTCGCCCGGCGGCGACGGCGTTTTCGGCGCGATGGTTTCCGTGGACCCCGGCGATCCCGCAGCCCAACCGGTCCACTTTGTTACCGAGAGTGGAAACGCCGTCACGCCGAACGCAGACGCAACGAGCCTTGGCCAATTGGAATTGATCAACGGCACGCGGGTCAATGGATTCCAAGATCAAGATTGGAATCAGGCCATCACCATCAACGGTCACCTCGACAATATCACCAACTTTTCAAGCTCCACCATGGAATCCGACCTGCCGTGACGCAAAACAAATCGTACTTAGGCAAATCATTGTACGTAGGCAAATCGTAGCCGAAGTCACAGCGACTTCGGAGCGCAAGCAACTTTCCGCGAACCCATCGACCCGACACATGTCGTCGGCATGTTGGTTGCGGCATTGATACTCGTCGCCCAGGCGTACCGGCTTGGCGGCAACCCGTTTGATCCCGAGTGAGTCCCGTGAAACGCAACGCCTTCACCCTCGTCGAAATCATGATCGTCGTGGTCCTCCTATCGATCTTAGGGGGCATGGTCATGGCAGCGGTTCGCGCTGCGGGGGATTCGGCCAAGCGATCACGGACGCGGTCTCTGATCGCCACCATCGAAGACGTCCTGGCAAGCAAGTACGAGTCGTATAAGACTCGGCCATTGCCAGTGGTGGTGCCAGATTTCAGCTCTAACAATGAAATGTCGATTAACGTTCCGCCACGTGAGGCGGCGCGCGTCCGTTTGATGATGGTCCGTGACCTGATGCGAATGGAGCTGCCCGACAGGATGAGCGACGTGTTGGACAATCCCATGGTTATATTTGCTGCCGCGGTCCCAACCGTGATGCAAGGGGACGGGCAGATCGTTACGGGCGATCCGACTCCACGTCGCGTCAACTGGTACCGACAACCGACACCCCCTACCCCACCCAATAATTTTCCCGCCGCGCAGTTTTCCTATCGCAATCGTGCCACCAGTACCTGGACGCGCGCGAACGAAAGCGCCGAATGCTTGTACATGATCATGGCGACGACCTTCATGGACGGCGTCCCCGCGATTTCGTCCATCCCGTCCTCCAGCGTCGGCGACACCGATGACGATGGGATGCCGGAGATCCTGGACGGTTGGGGCAACCCGATCGGTTTCATCCGCTGGCCCGTCGGCTACATCGCCAGTGATGATGTCGTTCCCGGCCTCGGCCTTCGGGATGACTTTGATCCGTTCCGTATCGATTGGTCGTACGTGGCTGGCGCAACGGACGTCCCACCGGCGCACCCGAATTCACCCGATCCCAGCGTGGGCGGACAAAAGACCTTTGCTCTGAAGCCGTTAATCGTTTCGGCAGGGTCGGATGGGGAGTTCGGGATTCGGTTTGGATTTGGAGATCCCGGAGACTATCGGACGGATATTCGTTACTCGCGGATGACTTGGCCCGTCAATGATGGGCAGATGGGCCAGGACGTAGAGGGAAGGTCGTCGCCGTATTTCTACATCGACCCCTATGACCGCCAACGAGAACGAGGTGGTGTACCTCCGCGGCCGGCCGTTGGGGAGACACTTAATCGCGAGCAACGCGCGGACAACATTATCAACTACCGACTGCAGGAGACGACCTAATGTATCCGAACGTTGGTCTACAGCACCGATCTGCGACCCCTTCGGGGTCGGCGGGGCGTGTGGCGCCGGAGTCCGGCGGTGCGCTGCGCGACCGCCGGCTACTGACTGACAACCCCTTCGGGGCAAAGGCCGCGGATGCTGACAACCCCTTCGGGGCAAAGACTCCGAGCGCCACGCATGGTGACACCGCGCCCTCCTTGCGCCCGACCATGATCCCAACAGGCTCGCGCCCGGCCACGATCCCGAAGGGATCACAGATGGTAGCCGTGGGTAAGCGCA
>CAYWXT010000206.1:0-10174 GCA_964462125.1 uncultured Pirellulaceae bacterium
AACCCCCACAAAGGCTTCCTTGTCATAGAAGTCACTCCCCAACAGAACTTCATTGAGCAGCGAAACGACGCGTTCCCGGTCATCCTCGTTCGACGGTGGCTCGGTCAAAAACGCAGCCTCCTCCGCCGACAGGCGGTCGCTGCCGAGAATCTGTGCCCCGGGCGAAGGGGACTCCGCAGCGGCCAACCGCGACGCCAACGCCTCGTAGTCGCGAACGTCATCCAGCTGCAGACGCGCGAGGTCCTCACGGTCGGCCAACGTCATTGCCAACGCCCCCGCACCGATCAACACGACAGGAAGAACCACCGGAATCAGGGAGACCCAAACCGACGGCAAACGGTCCTCGCTCAGCGGCTCATGTTTGCTCTCGCTAATCCCCAGTGGCCGCATCGGCACCGGCGAACGTCGGTCCACCGCGATCGAAAAGAGCAACCCGATCACGGCGCTAGGAAGTGCCACCAACACCCCGACCATGATCATCACCCCTACGTTGACACCCAGTATCGCCGTGACGAACAACGGTCCCGGCGTGGGAGGCACCAGCGTGTGCGTGATCGCCCCGCCGGTGGCGATCGCCATCAAGTACCGCAGGTAGTGCCGACCGGTTCGTAAATGAAGGCTGCGGGCCAACGGGACAAGCAGATAAAACACCGTGTCGAAGAAAACGGGGATCGCCAAAACGAAGCCGCTGAGCATCAACCCCAGCGACGCTTTCTTCTCACCGGTTACCCCGATCGCCGAGCGGACGATTCGGTCCGCCGAACCGCTGTCGAGCATGCACTTGCCGATGATCGCCGCCATCGCGATCACGATACCAATTTCCCCTGCCACAGTCCCGAACGCCTCAACCACCGCCTTCATCCGGCTGCCGAAGTCCTCCCCCGCACTCACGCCGACCAGCAGGCTGACGATCAGCGCCGAGATGATCAGCGCCAAAAACGCGTTCAGCTTCAACCCAATGATCAGCCCCAACACCGAAATGATTCCAATCACCACCATCGTCACCGGCCAAGGATCAAAGTCGGCGTCACCAGAACCCTCGACGTCACCAGCGAGCTCGCGAGCGTCAGGGGACGCGAGTTCCTCGGGCGGCGTTGGCTGCTGCGCCCCGGCAAAGGGTAACGTCAGCAGCATCGCCAGGATCGCCACCAAAACGGTCATCAATGGTCGATGCCGGCACCAGAGGCGTCCGGAGACAAGAAGATCGGGGCGTTGTTTTCGCATCGTGCGGTGGGGGTCGGGGAGCAGGGCAGACAGGATCGACGGCGAACGGGGAGCCGGGAAACCCGGCACATGACAACGCGACGCGACACGCCACGGACCGGAAAAGTCGGCGTTGATTCTAGCGTCGATCGGTGGCCGTGTGGTTGCGTTCCCGTTCCGCTTGACCCGCTTTACCTCCCCCGTCCCCCACCCCCCGTCAACCGCACCTTTTCCTCCGCCCGCGGAACCCTATCATGCAGCCAACGAGAGCTGTCCACCCCTCCCCACCGCATGAGACCACCAGCATGAGCGACCAACGGATCGAACGCGACTCGATGGGCGAAGTCCGGGTCCCCGCCGACGCCTATTACGGGGCCCAGACTCAACGGGCGGTCGACAATTTCCCGATCAGCGGCTGGCGGCTGCCTGCCGGAATGATCGCCGCGATGGGACTGGTCAAGTACGCCTGCGGCGTTGCCAACCGAGACCTTGGCAAACTGACCGGAAGCGGCAAGAACCCGCTCAGCCCCGCCCAGGTCGAAGCGATGTTGGCCGCCGCCGATGAAGTGGCCGACGGAAAACTCGGCGGCCAATTCCCCGTCGATGTCTTTCAGACCGGCTCGGGGACCAGCAGCAACATGAATGTCAATGAGGTGATCAGCAACCGTGCGATTGAGATTGCCGGGGGTGATCGGACGGCCGCGGCCAAGCCGATCCATCCCAATGACCACGTCAACATGGGGCAAAGCACCAACGACACCTTCCCCACCGCGATCCACGTCGCCGCTGCGGTCGGCATCGAATCGCGGTTGCTGCCGGCGCTGAAGCGGATGGAGGGGGAACTGCTTTCCAAGGCCGAGCAGTGGGACAAGGTGATCAAGATCGGGCGTACGCACCTGATGGACGCCACGCCGCTGCGCTTGGGACAGGAGTTTGGCGGGTTGGCTCGGCAGCTGACACTTTCCATCCGCCGCGCCGAATCGGCCCGGGATGCGGTCCTGGAACTGCCGGTCGGAGGGACCGCGGTGGGAAGCGGGATCAACACGCACCCGGAGTTCGGAAGCCGTGTCGCGAAGGTCCTCCAGGAACGAACCGGAATCGCATTCGTCGAAGCTGTGAACCATTTCGAAGCCAACGCCCAACGCGACGCCCTGGTCGAAGCGCACGGCAACTTGAAATGCATCGCCCAGATGCTGTTCAACGTCGCCAACAACATCCGGTGGCTCGGCAGCGGCCCCCGCTGCGGGTTCTTTGAAATCAAACTCCCCAGCCGCCAACCCGGCAGCTCGATCATGCCGGGCAAGGTCAACCCGGTGATGTGCGAGTCGATGATGCAGCTGACCGCCCGTGTGATCGGCAACGATACCTGCATGACCGTCAGCGGCGCCGCCGGCGGGAATTTTCAGCTCAACATCATGATGCCGATCATGGCGCAATCCATCCTGGAATCGATCGAGCTGATCAGCGGCGGTTGCAATGCCTTCGTCGAGTTCTGTCTCGACGGCATGGAGGCCAATGAACAGGCGTGTGAAGCGGCGGTCGAACAGAGTTTGTCGATGTGCACGAGCCTCAACCCGCTGATTGGCTACGAGCAGGCCGCTAAACTGGCCAAAGAAGCGTTCGCGAGCGGGCAGACGATCCGCGAACTGTGCCGCGAAAAAGAAATCCTCCCCGAGGACCAGCTCAACGAAGCCCTCGACCCGTGGAAGATGACCGAGCCACAGCCATAATTGGCAGCGGAGGATGGCGACCTCCTGAAGAAAATGGTCGATATTGCCGGGCGGGACAAACTCGGTCAGGAATTCCAACTCCGCTTCCGGGTTCACCCCCGAATACCTCGGGCCGAGCGGTGGCGGAAGCGGTGCCGCGTCGTCGCACGATAAGATGATCGATATGGACTCCCGCGATCCGTCACTCAACCGCCCTACGGAGCACCCCACGGCATCGTCGATGCTGTTGGATGAGGTGCGAAAGATGGATCCCGCCGCCTGGAGCCGGTTGGTGGAGACTTTCGGGCCGATCGTCTACCACTGGTGCCGGGCATCCGGCGTCGCGACGAACGATGCTTCGGACGTCGTGCAGGAAGTCTTCGCATCGGTCGCTCGCGGGATCAGTAACTTCCAACGTGAGAAGAGCCACGGAAGTTTTCGGTCGTGGTTGGCGACGATCACGCGAAATCGGGTTCGGGACCATTTCCGGCGTGTGGCTCGGCGGGAAGCGGCGGTCGGGGGTACCGACGCCTGGCAGCGGCTTGAGCAACAGGCAGAGTCACTCGACTCAAGCATCTGCGCGGAGACTGCGACGAACGCCATCGTCCGGCGAGTGCTCGACAGCGTCCGTGGCGAGTTCCAGCCGACGACCTGGACCGCGTTTTGGATGACGACCGTCGACGGCCGCTCCACCGAAGACGTCGCCGCCGCAACCGGCATGGCAGCGGCGAGTGTCTACCAGGCCAAGTCGCGGGTGCTGCGCCGCCTGCGGCAACGGCTGGCCGAATTGCCGGAATAGGGTGCACCGGCGACCGAGAGAGTGTCCGACAGCTGTCGCGAGTGCCCCATGCCATCCGCTTCGGGGAAAAAAGAGTCCTGACCCCTTTTCTTCATCACTTCCGAATCACGGCGAGCCAGTTTCCATTACTCGGGGCTTCAACCGCGATCACACCGCCTCCGGAAATGCTGGCCGTCTCGCCCCAGTCACCGCTGTCAATGCTGATCCACCTCAGCTCCAGTTCACCTTGGACATCACTCAGGTCGACGCCGACCGAACCGCCAGCGGTGAAGTACAAGGCGTAAGCTTCCCCGGGGTCGGCGGCGAGATAGGCAGCGTTCTCATTTCGGTCCGAAAGCCGTTCATTGGCGGGCTGGACCTCCCACAATTCGATCTCCGACTCCAGCTTCCGGGCAGCCCCGATGGCGGCGACGGCGACGTCGGAGAGCCCCAGACCGGAATCGGGTCGGTGGAATCGCGCCGAAGCCGCTCCGCCGAGAAGGTGGCGAAAGAATCGCTCGACGCCATCCTGGTTCGAATGCCCAAACTTATTCCCATCGGCCCCGTACGTCTTGACCGTGTTGATCGGCCGCGGCTGATCGGCGATGTATTGGCGGACCCACTGGAAGTTGTCCCAGTGCTCCTGGCCCTGCTTGTGGTTGTTCTGCGAAACGTCGATGAAGTCATACCGCTGCGGGTGATCGATCGTCCGCCGGTGTTCGTCCCCGCGAAGGTTCCAATCGTCCCACATCTGTGTGATGTTGATCTCCACCCCTGCATCGTCGGCCCGCTTGCGAAGATATTCTGCCCAATAGGTCGCCCAGGCTTCTTCTCCCGACGTTTCGTTGTCGATGCAATACAGCACATGATCATGCTGCAGTGAATACGAAAGCATCTTGTCCACGAAACGCTGCTGGTACGGCAGCAGTGTTTCGTTGTTGTCCTGCGCCGGGGTGGTAAAAAAGAACGGCTGGCGGTTGCGGCCGGGATGATCGGGGTAGCGGTCGGCCAGTCCCGATCCCTCCGCGTCGTAATTGACGTTGTTCTTGGGGTTGTACGGGTGCGGCGGCCAATGGTCGCGGGAATAGTCAAAGCGGTCCCAAACCTCGATCTGCACGAAGATCTCACGCTCGCCCGTCCATCGCAGCAGGTTTTCGAAACGGGTCCAATATTCGTCATTCCACTGGTCCAGGTCGTACTTGCCGCTGTCGAGTCGGCGGTAGGCGTAGACTTCGTTCCCGTTGTCCTTGCGGTCGCTCATCGTGTTGCGGATGTAGTTCCCGCCGGCGTCACGAATCTCATTGAGGTGCGGCTTCAGGCCGCGGATTTGAAACAGGTTGTCATCGACACTCCCGCCGAGCAGCAACACTGGCTCGCCACGGTACTGCCAGTAGTACGGGTTTTCCTCGTAAGAGCGCAGCCCGTCGTTGGCGACTGCAAGCAGCGGTGTCAGGCTGGTCGCGACGATCGGTGCGAGCACCGCCGTGAACAATGCTTGGCGGATCATCGGAACACTTCGGTGGTTCGTCATCGTTCGTTTCCTTGGAGGTTGTCGTCGCAACGCGATCACCTTGCGTCGTCGCAGGAAAGGAACCTGACAAGATAACCGACCGCTCCCCGAATCGCTGTCTCTGGGATATGTTGGGGCCATGAAAATCACGAAGATCATCGATGCCACCGGCGAACCCCATCTCGTTCGGGTGGAGGGGAGCGAACTAGTTCCGCTGCGGCTGGGCGACGGGTTCCACTGTTTGGCAGACCTGCTCGCAGCGGACAACCCGATCGCGGCGGTCGAGAACCTGCCGACCGGCTCCCCTTTCCCGATCGACGACTCCGTTCGTTGGCTGCCCCCGATCGACCGCCAAGAAGTGTGGGCGGCGGGGGTCACCTACCAGCGGAGTCAGACGGCCCGGATGGAGGAATCGGAGGCGGCGGCGTCCTGCTACGACCGTGTGTACCGCGCCCCGCGACCGGAACTGTTCTTCAAGGCCACGCCGGGTCGGGTCAGCGGTCACGGGGGGCCGCTCCGGATTCGCCAAGACTCCCAATGGAACGTTCCTGAACCGGAAATCACGTTGGTCATCAGCCCGGCGCTGAAGATCGTCGGGTTGACGTGTGGGAACGACATGAGCTCCCGGGACATCGAGGGGGAAAACCCACTCTATCTGCCTCAAGCGAAATGCTATGCCGAGTGTGCCGGGTTGGGCCCCTGGATCACGCTCTACGACCGCGTGCCGCCGCCAGAGGAGATCGGTGTCGACTTGAAAATTGATCGCGGAGGGGAGATCGTGTTTGATCAACAGATCTCCGGCGGCCAGATGGCGCGCGGCTTTGAAGAGCTGGTCGGATGGCTTGGCCGCGACAACCGGTTCCCTGACGGGGCGTTCCTGATGACTGGCACGGGAATTGTCCCCACCAATGATTTCACGCTCCATCCCGGCGACGTCGTGCATATCACCGTCGACGGCGTCGGGACGCTTTCCAACCCGATCGTCCAAGGTGAATGACATGTCGATTGCAACTTCCGCCGTGCGTCCCGTATTGGTCGCTGGCCATTGGCGGCACGCCAGCCACGAGAAGACGTTTCGTTCCAGCGACCCGAACCAGAACCAGCCTCTGGAGCCGGAGTTCCCGGTCAGCACGTGGCAGGACTGTGACGCGGCGCTCGACGCTGCCGCTGAGGCGGCGCGGCAGCTGCGCCCGATGCCGGCCGAATCGATCGCTGCGTTCTTAGACCGCTATGCCGAGCGAATCGAAGGGGCGGCCGAAGCGATCGTCGAAGCTGCCGTCGCCGAGACTGGATTGGCTCGCAGCCCGCGGTTGGCCGACGTCGAATTGCCTCGCACGACGAACCAGCTCCGTGCCGCCGCGGAGGCTTGTCGCAGCGGTGACTGGGCGCTGCCCACCGTTGACACCAAGGCCGGCATCCGGTCGTGCTACGAGCCACTCGGGCCGGTCGCTGTCTTCGGCCCCAATAATTTTCCGTTCGCCTTCGGCAGCGCTTCCGGCGGTGACTTCGCCGCGGCGATCGCGGCGGGAAACCCGGTGATCAGCAAGGCCAATAGCTCGCACCCGGAAACGACCCGGTTGCTGGCCGAACAGGCCGCCGCGGCGCTACGAGAAACCGAGCTGCCCGCCGCCACGGTGCAGCTCCTTTACCGAACCGGGCACGCCGACGGCGAGCGGCTCGTCTCTGACCCACGGATCGGCGCCACCGGCTACACCGGCAGCCGCTCGGCAGGGCTCAAATTGAAGGCTGCAGCCGACCAGGCGGGCAAGCCGATCTATCTGGAGCTCTCCAGCGTCAACCCCGTTGTGGTCACCCCAGGGGCGCTTCGCCAGCGCGAGGGTGAAATCGTCGACGAGTTCCTCACCAGCGCATTGATGGGCGCCGGCCAGTTCTGCACCAATCCGGGACTGGTGCTGTTGCTCGCCAGCGAGGAGACCGACCGGTTCGTGTCCGCCGTGACCGAGCGGTTCGCCTCGGCCACCCCCGGCACACTCCTCTCCCCAGCAGTGGCGGAGAACCTCGCCTCGAGCATTCAAACGTTGCGCGGCTACGGGGCCGAAGTCCTGACCGGCGGCGGCCAGCCGGAAACCGACCGCTGCGCGATGGCGAACACGCTCATGAAAACAACCGCCAAGGCATTCAACGGCAATCCGGAAGGTTTTCAAACCGAAGCCTTCGGGAATGCGTCGCTGTTTGTGGTCGCCGATGATCTCGAGCAGTTGTGCGACGTGATCCAGCACCTCGAAGGCAACCTCACCGGTTGTGTTTACTCCGCCACCAACCGCAGCGACGAGGATGCCTACGCCCGCATCGCTTTTGAGTTGACCCCGAAGGTTGGCCGGGTGCTGAACGACAAGATGCCAACCGGGGTCGCGGTCAGTCCCGCGATGAACCACGGTGGTCCCTATCCCGCCACCGGTCACCCCGGCTTCACCGCGGTCGGCATCCCAGCATCGTTGGTTCGCTTCGGCAAGTTGATCAGCTACGACAACGTCCGCCCTGAGCGGTTGCCGAAGTTGTTGCAGGACGCCAACCCGACCGGAAAAACCTGGCGGCGGATCGATGGCCGCTGGACGCAGGAAGCGGTGTGAGTGCTCGCCGGCAGCGGCCTTCGGTAGCGCGGATCTCGCCGAGACTCCGATTAGGTCCTGATCGGTTTCGAGATCCTGTGCATGTCATGGTGTCATGGTGTCTTGGTGTCTTGGTGTCCTGGTTCAGCGGGAAGTGGAATCTTCGGTCCAGCGGATTGAACAGGGCGGCATCTTCGAAACTGAGGCTGTAAGCATAAAACGGGACATTCCGGATTTCGTAGAGATCTTCACCGAGTGACTTCGCCCACATCAACTCACGATCGGCTGCCCAGTGATTGAGCAAGTGGTTAGGACCTTCAATACGGAAACGCTTTCATGAACCGTTCCAGAACTTGCTCGCTGCTTTTGCCACGAACCGAAACTGAAGAAAAGTAATTGCTGCGGCTCCACGCCATGAATGCGTCACTCGGCCTAACAGTGAGAAAGAAAATTGGTTCCGTATTCAGCGAGGACCGCTGGTCGGGATGGTCTTCGTGCGCGGTGACCTCTGCCTGAGCCACCGCCACTCCCTCCTGAGCACTTACGGAAGCGGCGGCAACGACGCACGCGAGCGGACGGCCTGGATTCGCAAGGCGATTTCCCCCGCCAGCCAGTTCGCTTCCGCTTCGTCGCGCACCGCGTCCCGCAGTTGATCGGCATAGCGAATTTCTCGGCTCGCCGTACGAATCACGTGTCCTTTGGAAGGCCCCGTCACCCGCCCGGATCGGCTGCGAGGTTTCTTCGTCGATCCCACGCTGATCACGTCGGCCGTCCGGAGCCTCTTCCAGTAAAAGGGAACGATGCCCAGCAAGGCGGTCCGGAACGTGATCCACTCAGGCGATACCGTCAGCACGCTGCGGCCAAAAAGCCGGACGAGTCCCGCGAACAGCAACAACAGGCCGAACAGCCCGCCTGCGCCGCATGCCATCGATGTTGCGTGGGCCAGAGAAGGACCACGCCAATTGTCGACGATATAAAAGAAAGCGGACGCGGAGACTGCCAAACCGACGAGGCTCGTACCGATTCCTTTTTGCGAATCCATCACGACAGTGCCGGGAAAGTGGATTCGCGTTGCGAAAACACCTTCCTCAATCCGGATTTTGCTGCCTTTAGGCGGAGCCAGCGGTTCCTTCGGAAGCCCTTCGATGACTGCAACGGCAGGCTCCGGTTCCGTCATCTCGCCGCTCGACCCAACACGATGGTCTTCAGAACCAGCCGCTCGCGCGCGATATAGACCAACGTCCTGGCCAGATACGCGCGAACAAACATCACAAAAAACATTCCTAGAAACAGCAATGCAAAAACGGCCAGCGGCAGCGGGCACACAAAGCCCCACCATCCCACTTGGTAGGTCAAGAGGCCCAGAAAGCTGATGCAGAGCAACAAAGCCCCTCCAATCAGAATTGCCCCGATCACTCCCCGGACGGTTCGCGGCGGCAGAGAGAAGACCAACTCTTCATCCGTCTCACGGCAATGAATCCGGCTTCCGGGAAGCGTTTGAAGGGACGACATTGCATTTCGCTCTTCGAGATCCTTTTCAGGAACGCGTCGATTCACTTCTGCTTGCGACGCTTCCCTGCTTCGGATCCCATAAACCCTTTAATCATGGCTGCCAACACTGCCCCGACGAGCATCACCCACCCCGCGGCTGTGAGAGGCACGTTGACGGCCGCGACGTTCTTGCGCACCTTGAGTGTAATGCTATTCACATGCAGATCGGATTGCCGCCCCCGTGTGACCACGAATTCATAGCGACCGGGCGTTTCCACAGAGAACGTCCGAATGCTGGAATAATTGGTCACGGTTGTTTCTCCAACCCGCAAACCGGTCCCGCGGTGCCTTCGCTCGTCCCGGTCGCTCGATTCCCGGACACCGAACGTGGCGGCCCAAAGCTCGTGGGCTTCCCGCTTCAGCGTGGCCCGAAAATTGGTCTCCTCGCGACCAACGACAATATGTGGTCGATCATATTGGACGACCGAATTGAAGCGCACAGGATTCATCTTGGGGCTCAGTTCCAACTCAACCGGTTTCCCGACACTGATGGGATACTCCCCAGCCGCCGAACCCGAAAAGAACCAGCAGTAAGTCAAGTATCCCGGTCCCAGAAAAAGTCCGACCGCGACAACTGCCAATGTCATGAAAATGATGGGTCTGAGTCTCACGTCCGACTCCTCACACGTTGACGCTAGATTCTAGGCGTTCTCTCTTCGGAGAGGCCAGTCTCCTGTACGAAAACGGAACTTGAACGAAGGACAGCATACCAAAGTAACTGCTCAATAACCTGTCTGGATTGATCTTTGTGCTGGGTGCATGGCGAGCGGAAGATCGACCGTCTGATTCCACTGACGACCCGCCAGCGAGTGGCCAAGGAGAAAGCTCAGGACAAATTCTGGCAGCTGTACAA
>CAYWXT010000207.1:0-10062 GCA_964462125.1 uncultured Pirellulaceae bacterium
CTGCCGCCCGCCAAAACTCCGCCGAAATTTTTTTCACGCTTGCCGAAAGGACACGGCGCTCTGGGTGTTTGAGCACGCAGGAACTCTACGACGGCGAGTGGTAGCTGTTCACGGGGATCACGCGGACTGTGACGTCGAACAACTCCCAAAGTGAAACGGGGGGCGCCGGCTATGGTCTGGCAACCGCGGCAAAATGGGTGTCCGACACCTTTTTTGGAGAGCGCTGGCTACTGTCTTGAAACCCCTTCGGGGCGAAGACAGCCGATATCGATGGCGAGAGGATCGGACTGCAGACCCAGGGAAGGAGACAACGGGGCAATTTACGTTTTGATGGACGGTCTACAGGCTGGGGCAGCCTGTGCTACACGGCCGTGGACTACGAAGCGGCCTTGAGCAGTTGGCTCAGACGGCTCTTGGTCCGAGCCGCCTTGTTCCTGTGGATCACATTTTTGCTGGCGGCGCGATCGAGTCGCTTCGTCGCAACCCGGAATTCCGATTGAGCCTTTTCCAAGTCGCCAGCCTGGACCGCTTCGCGGACACGGCGGATCTGGCCCCGCATGTGGCTCTTGATCGCCCGGTTGTGCAGGCGTCGTTTCTCGTTTTGACGGAGTCGTTTCTTGGCGCTGGCGGTATTCGGCATGAGTGGGCGACGCTGGAGGCGTCGATCGAGATGGGGGGGAGGGTTCTGGATCCAAAATTCGAGTCGCGTAGTATGCCAGCCGTGCTCGGGGATGTCCAGAGCTAGTGCGGCCCCCAAAACTCGCCGGAGTGGAACTTGTCGAGCCTAGTGCAACGCCTGGAAACGGTCAGAATGGTCGCATGAAGAATCCCCCTCTCGTTTCCTTGATCGGCTCTGGCCCGGGCGACCCGGGACTGCTGACGCTGCGCGGGGCCGAGCGGCTCGCCGAGGCGGACGTGGTCCTGTATGACGGGTTGAGCAACCGCGCGATGCTCCGCCACGCCGGCTCGGCGGAGCTGATTTGTGTCGGAAAACATGGCCAGTCGCGGATATGGCGGCAGGAGGAAGTGGTCGACGAGATTCTTCGCCATGCCCGGGCCGGCCGCCGGGTGGTACGTCTCAAAGGGGGCGACCCGGCCGTCTTCGCTCGAACAGCCGAAGAAGTCGACGCCCTCCGCGATGCCGGCGTCCCCTACGAGATCATTCCCGGAATCACTGCGGCGCTGGCGGCGGGGTCTTACGCTGGGATTCCCGTCACCCATCGGCGGCTGGCCTCCGCCGTCGCATTGGTGACCGGCCATGAAGAGCCGGATAAGAACGAGCCGGCGCTCGACTGGGAGGCATTGGCTCGGTTTCCCGGGACCCTCGTGGTCTACATGGGTGTGACGACCGTGAACGCCTGGACCACGGCGCTGCTCCGTGCGGGCAAGAACGCTGGGACGCCCGCTGCGATCGTTCGCCGCTGCAGCCTTCCCGACCAACAAGTCATTCGCTGCCGGCTCGACGAGGTCGCCGATCGGCTCACGCCCGCTTCGAAGATGCGGCCGCCGGTGATCGTGATCCTCGGCCCGGTGACGGAGCTTGCCGAAACGATGAGTTGGTTCGACCGCCGACCGCTGTGTGGCCGGACGATCCTGGTCACCCGCCCGGCGGAGCAAGCGGAAGCTTTGGCGGGGCCGCTGCGGGAACTGGGGGCGAACGTGCTGGTTCAACCTGTGATCGAGATCGGGCCGCCGCGTGACTGGAGCCCAGTCGACGACGCAATCGCTCGGCTCGATCGCTTCGATTCTCTGGTTTTCTGTAGCCGCAACGGGGTGCAGTTTTTTCTCGATCGGCTACTGGCCACCGGTCGCGACCTGCGTGCCCTGGGCAACCTTCGGCTCGCCGTTGTTGGCAAGCAGACCGCAGCGGCCCTGAGCGACTACCGCCTGCGAACAGATATAATCCCGCCCAATTTCGAGAGCGAGTCGCTGGCGGAGACGATGGCTGCCGAGGCCAGCCGCGGGCGAGTGCTGATCGTACGAGCCAGTCGCGGCAAGGAAACGCTGCCGGAGTCGCTGCGGCGGGCGGGGTTTGACGTTGAGCAGGTCGCTGCCTACGACCACACCGATGTCGAGCGTGTTGATCCTGAAATATTGGCAGCCGCCCAGGGGGGAC
Source organism: uncultured Pirellulaceae bacterium (assembly GCA_964462125.1). Lineage (GTDB taxonomy): Bacteria > Planctomycetota > Planctomycetia > Pirellulales > Pirellulaceae > JAWLFY01. The sequence continues at coordinate 2,117 of CAYWXT010000207.1, forward strand.
AGATCGACTGGATCACCGTCACCAGCAGTGCCTCGGCGAGCAACCTCGTGCAGCTTTTCGGCGACGCTGTCGGCAGGTCACAATTGGCGAGCCTCAGCCCATTGACGTCGGCGACGTTGCGTCAACTCGGACACGAAGTCACCGCCGAAGCCAACCCATACACGATGGAGGGGCTGGTCGAGGCGATCGTCGCGGCCGAGTCGGCGCCGCCGATTTGAAAGTCTCCCTGACGATTCCTTCTACCTTGGAACCAGCCATGATCCCCAAACGATACCGCCAGATGCATGACGACCACCCGGAGTTCATGCGCGCCTATGAAGCCTTTGGCAAGGCAGCCACGGAAGCCGGTCCGCTGTCGCCGCGCGAGATCGCACTGGCCAAACTCGCGATCTCCCTCGGCGCCGGACTCGAAGGAGCGGCGCATTCGCATTGTCGAAAGGCGCTGGAGGCGGGTTGCTCCGCAGAAGACCTGCGGCACGTCGCCCTCCTCTCGGCACCCACGATCGGGTTTCCCACCATGATGCGAGCCAAGTCGTGGGTGGAGGACGTTGTGGCGAAGGAGGAAGAACCGGGGGCATAGGCGTTCGGGAAGTTGAAACACCGATCCCCTTTCGCACGGCAACATGGAATCCCGGCATGAACCGACTCCTTGGCGTCGTCCTGTGCGGCGGCCAGTCATCGCGGATGGGACGTGACAAGGCGCACCTGCGACATTCCTCTGGCGGCACCTATCTCGAACTCGCCGTGGGGCGACTGCGGAACGTTTGCGATGCGGTTTGCCTGTCGGGCGGGGCGTCGAATGCTCCCACCGATGCTGGGTTGAAGGACATCCCGTGGGTTCCCGATCGGGTGAAACACCAGGGCCCCGCCGCCGGCGTCGCAGCGGCGCTCGGCTGGGCTCGCGAGACCGGCCACGCGGGCTGCCTGGTTACCCCGGTCGATACGCCGAATCTAACCCCTGCCGACCTGCAATCGCTCCGCGACCGTTGGCTCGAAGGCTCATCGGCCATCGTCTGCGCCCTGGACGCCGAGCGGGACCGGTTGCAACCTTTGATTGCGATCTACCCGGTGCGGTTGCGAGCGGCGATTGAAGAGCTTTCACAGTCGGGCGACCGCAGCCTGCGACGCTGGCTGTTGACGCAGTCATACGAAGCCGTTGCTGTACCACCGGTGTCACTGCACAACATCAACCGCCCAGAGGACCTTGGCGATGTCCGCGAGCCACCACTTTGAAACTCCCGACGACGCCTTAGGCGCGTTGGCCGATCGTCTGCGGAAGGTCGATCCGGTCGCTTCCAGCGGAACGTTCGCCCAACGGGTCCTTGCCTGCGACGTCCACGCGGATCACGACAGCCCCGCGGCCGACGTCTCGGCGATGGACGGCTACGCGATTCGAATGGGCGACCTGCAACGAACCGACGAGCTTGGCGTCAGCGGTGAGAGCATCCCTGGGGCGCCGCCGCCTGAGCTTGTCCCCGGATTGGTCGTGCGGATCTTCACCGGCGCCGTCATTCCCGGCGGCTGTGAAGCGGTGGTCAAACGGGAGGAGACGATCGAATCGGGACCGAGCATTCGCTGGCGGCCCAAGGCGTTATCGATCAAGGCGGGAGAGAACATTCGCCGAGCGGGAGAGAACACCCGTCGCGGCGCCCCTGTCTTGAGCGCCGGAAAGCGTCTCTCCGCCCCCGACCACGCCGCCGTCGCGGCGTTCGGGCAGTACGGCGCGGACCTCGCGGCCAAGGTTCGCGTAAGTTTGCTGACCACCGGCGACGAGGTGCTCGATCTGGACGAAGATCCACAGCCGTGGCAGCTCAGAAACAGCAACCGCGCGGCGGTCACGGCGCTGCTTCAGCGCCAGGACTGGATCGAGTTTTCCGGCCACCGGCATGTCGCCGACGACCGGGAGGAGCTGTTGCGGTCGATGGAGCAACAGCTAGCCGAGTCCGACGCGTTGATCCTGACCGGCGGCGTCTCGATGGGGGATCATGACTACGTCCCGGAGATCGTCGAGCGGCTTGGGGGGGAGATCATCTTTCACCGGCTTCCGATTCGGCCAGGAAAGCCGATTCTCGGCGCGTCGACGCGAGATGGAAAGCTGATCCTCGGTCTGCCCGGCAACCCGGTCAGCGCCACGATCGGGTGCCAGCGATTCGCGGTCCCGCTGCTGGCGCGGATCAGTGGCCAAGCCGATTGGCTGCCGTACTGCCCCGCCGTACGGCTGGAGCGTGCTGGGCCGAAGACGCTCCCGCTGTGGTGGCTCCGCCCGGTGCGGCTGATCGACCACGGTGTCGCCGAGCCGATCGAATCGAAGGGTTCGGGCGACCTCGTCGCGCTGACCCACAGCACCGGCTTCGTCGAGCTGCCACCTGGAACCACCGGCTCAGGCCCCTGGCCGTATCGGGCGTGGTTGTGAAATTGGCGGGGACGAAACTGGCGGCGACGGGGGCAAGAGAATTGGGGCTCGGTTGGTACAATGCGGATCGGTCGAGATGACTTGACCGCTTGCGTTCTGAGCATCATTCACCGCAGTCACCCATGCCGTATCTTTTCACCTGTTCCCATTGTCAGACGAAGACGTTGGTGGAGGATCGCTACAGCGGCCTGTCGGGTCAGTGCGTGACATGTGGCAAGCCGATCACGATCCCTGAGTTCGCCTCAACCGCTGCGGAGAAGCGGCCGGGTGCTGATGCGGTCAACAACGTTCGTCCGGGACACCGTGTTGGCCGAATCGCGACCGCAATTGTGGCGGTGACCTTGGCGATCGGGGTCCTGGTCGTGGTGATCCAACTGGGCCAGGATGCGGTGACGCGGGTCCAAGCGGGCCGGATTCGTTCCGGCTCGCTGAAGAACCTGGAGCAGATCGCCGACGCCCTCCGTTCCTACGCAGCGGCGCACGGTCGATTTCCGCCGCCGGTGAGCCGCGACGACTCGGGAACCCCCCTTCACTCTTGGCGGGTGTTGGTCTTGCCGTATCTGGGCCACGAGGATCTGTACTTCCAGTTCGACCTGGACCGTCCATGGGATGCTATGGAGAACCAGGAGGCGGCGTTGGAGATGCCGAGTGTCTACCGCCACCCAACGTCGCAGCGTGGGCAAACACCTTACGGCATGGGCGGCTCGCCAATCGCCGGGTACTATCTGATCACGGGACCGGAGACGCTGTTCCCGCCCACTGGACCGCTTCGGGAGGATCAGGTCCATGACGGCGCGGCGAAGACGCTGCTCGTTGTGGAAGCGACGCCGGTGGGGGCCAGCTCCTGGACCGAACCGGTCGACTTGAAACTGGCGTCACTGCAGGGCGCGGTCAATTCCGGTGGAGATTCCGCGGCGGGAGGCCTGAGCGAAGGGGGCGTCGCGGTGGCGACCGTGAATGGGCAGGGACAATTCGTCCCAGAAAGATGTACGCCACGGACATTCCGGTCACTCGTCACCCCGGCCGGCAATGAACCGACCGCCGACGATGTCTTCGAATGAACACGGTGTTGCACTGGCGGTGAGTAGCTGTAGGGAGCCTCGTTTCCAAGCGGGAGGGTTGGTGTCGAAACGCTAAACCTACGTCAGTACGCCCGCTGTCGAATGCTGCCTTGGACGCGGCTGGGGAGTCCTTGAATCCGAAGGAAGCCTTCGGCGTCGTCTTGGTTATAGGAGCCGCCTCCTTCCATCGTTGCGATTTCCGCGTCGTACAAGCTGTTGGGGCTCCTTCGCGAGTCGACGATCACGTTGCCCTTGTAGAGTTGTAGGGTGACATCGCCGGAGACGGGTCGTTGGGCTTCGCGAATGAAGGCCAGCAGGGCGTCCATCTTGGGCGTGTACCAGAAACCGTAGTAGACCAATTCGGCAACTTCGGGGGCGAGCCGATCGCGAAGGTGCACCAGATCACGATCGAGCGTCAGCTGTTCGACGTACATCAGCGCGTCGTACAGGACGGTCATGCCGGGGGCCTCGTAAACGCCGCGGCTTTTCATCCCGACGAAGCGGTTTTCGACGATGTCGATGCGCCCGACGCCGTTGCGGCCGGCGATGGTGTTAAGTTGCTGGACCATCTCCAGCGCCGTAACACTTTTGCCGTTGAGCGACATCGGGACGCCAGATTCGATCCCGATGGTCACCGTTTCCGGCTTGTCGGGGGCGTCTTGCGGGCTGACGCCCATGCCGAAATCGACCAATTCCACGCCGTTGACATCGAGCTCCTCCAGTTGGCCCGCTTCGTAGCTGATGTGCAGCACGTTCTCGTCGCTGCTGTAGGGCTTCGCCGCTGAGGCTTTGACGGGGATCCCCTTCTGGTCGCAGTAGGCGAGCAACTCGGTCCGTCCGGGGAAGGCTTGGCGGAAGGCGGGGATCCGCCACGGGGCGATCATCTCGACCGTGGGGTCGAGGGCTTCGGCGGCGAGCTGAAAGCGGCATTGGTCGTTCCCTTTGCCCGTCGCACCGTGGGCAAAGGCGGTCGCGCCGACCTCCTGGGCCACCTGCAGGCAAACCTTGCTGATCAGCGGCCGGGCGATGGAGGTTCCCAGCAGATAGATGCCTTCGTATTTGGCTTGCCAAGCCATGACGGGAAAGGCGAAATCACGGCAGAGCTCTTCGCGGACATCGACCAGGCGCGCTGATTTGGCACCGCAGTCACGGGCCTTCTGCATCGTCGCCTCGCGGTCTTCACACGGCTGACCGAGATCGACATAGACCGCGTGCACCTCATAGCCTTGGTCTTGAAGCCAGCCGAGGATCACCGAGGTATCGAGGCCACCCGAGTAGGCCAAAACGCAGCTTTTCATCACGAAGGTGTCCGGCAAAGAAAAAAAGGGTCGCTTGAAAGGATTGCGCAAGCTTGGGGTCCCTGGATCTCCTCATTGGACATCGTACGCGATACCCCGCGGCTAGCGCCGTCGGCTTCGCCACCATGCGAAAGCCCACCCATTGGGGTCCTTGGCATTGACTGGAAGCTCGTCCGATTTGAGATTTGATTGGACTGGCTTGCAACCGCCCTTCGGGTCGATTCGACTGTGTTCGTCGTCGATCTTTGTTGGAGAGCATTATGTCCCCCTCCCCTGTCCTGCTGGATTTACTCCAGCGTCTTGCCCGCGGTGAAGCGAGTGTCGAGGAGACGTTACAGCATCTCTCCGCCGCCGGACATCTCTCGGGGTCCGGCGTCGACCTGACTTCCGTCCTCGCCGAGGGCTTCGCTGGCGGAGCAACCGCCCAGCGGGAGATCCCTGGGGCGACGATCGACGTGGGGCGCCGCGAGCGATGCGGTTTCAGTGAAGTGATCTACGGCGAGGGGAAGTCGGCGGAGTTGATCACGGAGATCATCCAGGCCCAGCTCGACGCCGGACAGAGCTCTCTGGTGACCCGGATCGACCCGATGGCAGCGACTCAGATTCGTCGTTTTTTGCAAGTTCAACGTGCCTACCACAACCCGATTGCTCACACGTTGCGGGTTGCTGACGGGGCGGCCGTCACACCGGAACCGCTGGCGGAAGACCAGCTCGCCTCGACTCTGCATGTCGCGGTGGTGACAGCCGGCAGCACCGACGTGCCGATCGCTGAGGAGGCGGTTGAGACGTTGCGGTGGATGGAGATTCCTTACCAACGGTTGGACGACATTGGGGTCGCCGGTCCGCAACGATTGCTGCACGCGGTCCCGCGGCTACGGCTGGCGTCGGCGGTGGTGGTGATCGCGGGGATGGAGGGAGCGTTGCCGGCGGCGATCGCCGGCCACATCGCGGCGCCGGTGTTTGCGGTTCCGACGAGTGTCGGCTATGGGGCAAACCTGGGCGGAATGACGCCGCTGCTGGGCATGCTCAACACCTGCGCCGCCAACGTCGCGGTGGTCAACATCGACGCGGGATTCAAGGGCGCCTACTTGGCCGGGGTGGTCGCCAGCCAGCTTCGCCGCCAACTTGCCAACCTGCAAGAACCTTGACCGCATGATATTGACAGAGTGACTGCAATGACGGCGTCTCCGCCCCCCCTGCGATTGCCACCACGCGCCGCCGATGCCCACAAGGGGAACTTCGGCCGGGTGTTGCTGGTCGGCGGATCGCGTGGGATGGCCGGCTCGATCGCCCTCGCTGCGCAGGCGGCGTTGCGGGCCGGGTCCGGCTTGGTTTCCGCCGCCGTCCCAGACCGCTGTTTGGAAACGGTCGCCTCGTTTCATCCATGCGTGATGACGATTCCCTTGACCGACGATATTTGGGGGCGGTTTGCCGGGATCGCTGCAGCGGAGCTCTCTTCGCGGCTCGATGATTCATACGTCGTTGGCTGCGGCCCCGGCATGACAACCGGCCCAGGCTCGGTGCAGATCGTCCAGCGGCTACTGGAGCAAGAGCAGATCCCCCGTTTGTTCGACGCCGACGCCATCAACGTCCTGTCGGAACTGGGATGGCCGGACCGCCACCGCGATCCGCGGGTGCCGCATTCCGGCCAGGGTGCCGAGCCGCGTCGATTGGTTTTAACACCCCACCCGGGAGAGCTCGCACGGCTGGTCGGTGTTGGCCCGGGGGATCGAGGTCAGCAGATTGACGCGGCGGAGGCGTTGGCTCAGCAGACCGGGGTGGTGGTGGTGATCAAGGGTGGGCCCACCGTGGTCGTCTCCCCCGCAGGCCGATGGACCAACACCACCGGCAACCCGGGGATGGCCACCGCGGGTACAGGGGACGTCCTGACGGGGGTCATCACCTCGCTGCTGGGGCAAAAGTTTTCAGCCTGGGACGCAGCCCGGCTGGGCGTTTGGCTCCACGGCCGCGCCGGCGACTTGGCAGCGGCGCACGTCGGAGCGCCGGGGATGCTGGCCTCGGAACTGCTTGAAGAGGTCGGTGCCGCGGTGCGGGAGGCGGCGCGGTAGGGGCGCCAGAGCAGGTTCGTTGGCGACGCGGCGTCTCGGCGACTTCTGCGACGTTGGCTTTGGGTTTCCCCCGCCGCCCAGCAGGCCCCGCCTTCGAAGCGGCGGCTCTGTGGGGCATAATCGGCGGTCCTTGGTTTGCATGCCACGGTCCCCTGCCCGACCCGTCCCCTGCCCGACCCGTCCGATCCCCTGCCTGCCCGTGACGCAACTCGTTCCGCTCGCTCGAATCACCGACGCCGTCCGCGGGGGGGCGGTCAGCATCGGTAACTTTGACGGGGTCCATCTCGGGCACGCCGCGCTGCTGAGCGAGGCTCGTCGAATGGCCGACCGGATCGGTGGCCCTGCGGTGGCCGTGGTCTTCGACCCCCATCCGGCGGCGATCCTGCGTCCTGAAGCGGCGCCAGCGAAACTGACCTGGCTTGAGCGCCGCGCGGAGCTGCTCGACCCGATCGGAATCGACAGTATGGTCGTCTGCGAGGTGACCCGCGATTTTCTGCGAATGTCGGCCGCGACCTTCTTTGACCGCCTGATCGTCGAGCAACTCGCCGCTCGCGGCATCGTGGAAGGGCCGAATTTCTTTTTCGGCCATCGTCGCCAAGGAGACGTGTCGGTGCTCCGGTCCCTTTGTCAGCAACAACAAATGGAGCTTGAGATTGTTGCCCCGACGCGGCGCACGATCGGTGGGGGCGAGGATGCGATGGTCAGCAGTACGCGGATCCGCGAGTTGATACGGCAGGGGCAGATCGAGGCTGCCAATCGGCTGCTCGGACATCCCCACCGGATCCGCGGCGAGGTCGTGCGCGGCGATCAGCGGGGCCGCGCGATCGGGTTTCCTACCGCGAATCTGACCGGCATCGACGTGCTGGTTCCGGGCCCCGGGGTTTATGGCGGCATCGCGATCTTGGAGGGCGCGTCGGTGCCGGCAGCGATTCATCTCGGTCCCCGCCCGACCTTTGAATCGAACGATGCGCCCCAGGTCGAGGTTCACTTGCTCGATTTTTCCGGGGACTTGTATGGGCAGACGCTGGAGGTTGACGTCGTCACCCAGGTTCGTGACATTGCCCGTTTCGATTCCGTTGAAACGCTACGCCAACAATTGAAATCT
>CAYWXT010000208.1:0-10048 GCA_964462125.1 uncultured Pirellulaceae bacterium
ATCAGGGCCTGTGAGGAGGTTCGAACCGTACACTTGGCGGCGAGTGGGAGAGACGGTCATGAGCACGGCAGATGCGGCGCGGTCCTTGCAACTACCTGATTCGCTTCAGCACCAGTTGGCTGACTATCGCCGTGGGGTCTGGCGGCTCAAGGTGGGCGAGGCGATTGCAGCGTCGGTCGGTGGCCTGATGGTCGCCTTCCTGTGTCTTTTCATTCTCGATCGGTTTACCGAGACGCCGAATGCGGTGCGTTGGCTGTTGTTCTTCGTCGCGCTCGCGGCCGGTGCGTTGTTGCCGCTGCAACTGCACCGTTGGGTCTGGCGTTATCGCCGCCCAGATCAATTGGCCCAGCTGCTCGCCCGTCGCATGCCTCGGCTGGGTGACCAACTGTTGGGCGTGATCGAGTTGGTCCGCAGCCCGGGGGAGCAATCTCGTTCGCCGGCGCTCTGTTACGCCGCGGTGACGCAGGTGGCCCAGGACGCCCAGCAACGTGACCTGAAACATGCGACGCCACCGGCCCGCCGGCGACTGTGGGGGATCGTGGCGATGGGCTCTCTCGTGGCGACTGTCACTTTGGTGGGGCTTTTCCCGTCCGCCGCGGGCAACGCCGCGGTGCGGCTGGCCGCTCCTTGGCGTGACACACCACGTTACACCTTTGCCACGTTCACGCCATTGCCGGAGCGTTTGATCGTGCCGCACGGCGAGCCGTTTTCGTTGAACGTTCGACTCACCGACACGACGCGATTGCGACCGGCCGAGGGCCAGCTGCAACTTGGAGCGCAGCCGCCCCTGCGCGCGACACTCGAAGACCCCAGCCAGTACGCGTTTGAGCTTCCGCCGTTGCTGGAGCCGAGCGACTTGTGGCTGCGAATCGGCGACGCCCGCCAGCGCGTGCGGGTCGAGCCGACGCTGCGGCCGGAGTTGACATCGATTGAGGCCCAAGTTGCCTTGCCGCATTATCTGCAGCGGGATGAGCGACAGCAGTTGGACGTTCGCGGCGGATCGGTTTCGCTGGTCAAGGGTTCGGAAGCGGTGTTTTCTGTCACCGCTGACCGTACACTCGCCTCCGCCCACGTCGATCACCAGCCGCGTGCGCCACGAGGCAGCGAGGTTGCCAGTTTGCCGGTGACGGTGGAGGAATCTCGCACGATGGAATTCGGATGGGAGGATGAGCTGGGACTGAGCGGTCGCGATCCGCTGACGGTCACCATCTCCGCCCGCGACGATCAATCGCCAGCGGTTGCGGTGGAGGGTTTGCCGCGACGACGGGTCGTGCTCGACTCGGAACAGTTGACATTTGACATCCAAGCTCGTGACGATTTCGGGGTGCGCCAGGTTGGGCTTCACTGGCAAGGAGCAGGCGAGGGGCCGGTATCGGGCCCGAACGAGGGCGAACGAACCTTGGCCGCTGGCGGGCCAACGAAGGATCAGCTGGAGGCAGCGGGCACGTTTTCCGCGGCGGCAATGGAAATTGAACCGCAGCCGATTCTGGTGCGAGTCTATGTGGAGGACTACTTTCCCGGCCGCCCCCGCGTCTACTCCGCCCCCAGCCTGCTGTACGTGCTCGATCCTGATCAACATGCGATCTGGTTGACCGAACAGTTGAGCAAGTGGCATCGCCAAAGTTTGGAGGTTCGTGACCGCGAGCGACAACTACATGAGAACAACAAACGGCTGCGAAATCTGCCGCCGGAAGAGCTCGACCGGGAGGAGGTGCGACGCGAGATTGCCGACCAAGCGGCGGCGGAACGGGCCAATGGTCGCCGGCTGACCGGATTGACCGGCGCCGGCGAAGAACTGCTGCTTCAGGCGAGTCGCAATCCGGAGATCGGTGTCGGTTACTTGGAATCGTGGTCGGAGATGCTGCAGATCCTCAAGGACATCGCGGCCAACCGAATGCCCTCGGTCGCCGATCTCTTGGCGGATGCCGCAGAGGCACCACAGGCGGGCGAGGCGAACCCGAGCGGTCCGGCGGCCGGTCAGCTGCGCGCTGCCGGGGACGGAGCGCAACGGAGCCGGGCAGCGGACGAGGAGAACGAGGACCAGCCCGATGCACCGCCGCAGCTGGTCGACGTGGAGTCATCCCAGCAGCCTTCCGATCCCGGCGAGGAACAAGAGCCGCAAGAGAAGAAGCAAGGGGGCGGCGCACCGCTGCGTCTGCCCACCACGACGCTGATGGGCGGTGTGAACGGTGAACAGGGCGAACCGTGTCCGGCTGGCGATGCGGTGGATCAAGCGGTCGAGCAACAGCGAGACCTGCTCGCCGAGTTCGACCGAATCGCCGACGAGCTGGAACGCATCCTGGGAAACATGGAAGGCTCGACGTTGGTCAAACGCATGAAGGCAGCTTCCCGGTTGCAGGCGAGCCTCGCGGATCGGGGAGGCGAACAGCTCGAATCGAGCTTTGGAAAGCCCACCGCGCAGATCGCCAAATCACCGGCTACCCGTGAGGCGGTGGAGGAACTGTCCAGCGATCACGAAAAATGCAGCCACGATGTATCGCTGATCATGGACGACATGGACGCGTTTTATCAACGCCGACGGCTCGTCAAGTTCAAGGAGATCCTGGCGGAGATGCGGGAAGAAGATGTCGTTGGAGGATTGCGGGAATTGAGTGAGAGGGTGCCGGTTGATGTCGGAACTTCGATGACGCTGAGCGAGTTCTGGTCCGATACCCTCGATCGCTGGGCCGAAGACTTGGTCGACCCGTCCAACTGCGGTCAGTGTCCCGGTGGAAAGTCCCCCGCCAGCCTCCCCCCCTCGCTTGTCCTGGAAGCACTGCAGATTTTGGAAGGGGAAGTCGACCTGCGGGATGAAACTCGAGTCGCCGAGCAGGCACGCGAGGCGCAGGAGCCGGAGCAATATGGCGAGGAGGCGAAGCGGTTGGCGCAGCTGCAGGCCGCCTTACGCGAGCGCACCGAGCGGGTCGTCGAACAGATCCAGGAATTGCCCGGCGGCGAGCAGGAGTTTGCCAAAGAAATCGGATTGCTCAATCTCGTGGCTACCGTGATGGACGAGACCGAAGGAATCCTGGCGAGTCCCGAAACGGGCCCGGCCGCGATCGCGGCCGAGACCGAGGTGATTGAATTGTTGTTGCAGTCTCGGCGGATCAATCCCAACGGAGGCGGTGGGGGTGGTGCGAGTCCCGGCGCCGGGGGTCAGGGGGATACAGTCGACTCCGCGATTGCCCTGCTCGGATCGGGGACGAACGAGCAAGAGGTTCGTGATCAACGGCAGGTATCGCAGGCGACCGGCCAGAGTGCCTCGAAATTGCCTGAAGAGTATCGCAGCGGATTGGATGAATATTTCAACGGTTTGGAACGAATTCCGGGAGGCCGGTAGTGCCCCGCAATGTGCTGTCAAGAATGGGCACAAATATCTCGTAGCAGAAGTCGCCGAGACTTCTGACCGCCACCTTTTCTCCTCCACCCCCGCATGGTTTGATGCATTCCACGCATGACCTGCCGAGATTTCCTTTCGCCGTCTTTCTGGTCTTGTTGGCGGCCTGGTGCGTGATCACGCCTGGTCGTGGTGATGAACGGGCCGACGATGCCGTTGAGGTCGAAGCGGCCGAATCTGGCGACGGGACACCGCAGGAGCAGGAACAGGACGAGTCGGCGGGAGAGGATCATGGGAAAGATGCAAAGGAAGCCAAACCGAAGGGGCCGCCGCCGACAGGGAAGCTGAACATTCGCAAGGGGACCGGTCGGCCGAAAGGAGCCCCGGCAGTCGTTCGGGATGTCGAGGTGCAAGCCGCCGTTGCAGCACCCGATGTCGCCGCTGGGCTGCAGCGAATGGGGGTGGAGGAACGGACGAAGGAGATGCAGCACGAGATGATACAAAAGCTGCGTCCGGTCTTGCACGAAGAGGTTTACTTCGTGCATCTCGTTTGCGACACCACGCGGGCCGAGCGCCGGGAACTGCTGGCCGCCGCCGAGCCGGAATTAGAAAAAGCCGCCTCGGCCGCAGCGCGACAAAGCCTCGTCGCCGGCATGCCGCAAGGCGCAAGGGCGATCCAGGTCCGGCAGGGCAACCGCGTTGTGATGCGCCGTGACGGCCGTTCCACGAAGGGCGAGGTCGAGCCGGTCACCATGCTCCGTGAGAGCTTGCTTCAACTCGCTGCTGAACATTTGGGGGACCAGCGGGCTTCGCGATTGCGGGAGGAGATGAAACTTCGCGTCGAATCGCAGCGACGCGATACGATCGCCAACATGATCGCACACCTCGATTTTCTATTGGTGCTTGATCGAGAGCAGGAGGAAGAACTCGACAAACTTCTAATCTCCGCGTGGCGTGAGGAGTGGCGATCGATTCCACAACAGTTGCCGCGGCACTACTTTCCAGCGATGCAACTTCCCAAAGAGGTGCAATCCATTTTCACCATCGGGCAGCGGAAACGTTGGTCAAGTGTCCGCAAGATCCGTATTGGAAACCAACGCAATGCGCTGGCCATGGAAGCGAATCCCGCTGCGGAGGCGGATCGTTGGAAGAAGGCTCTCGACAACTTGGATCATGATGAAGCGGGCGATGACCGGAGCGATTGAATGCACCTCCACCGATTCAAATTGGCAATGAGCGGGAAAAAGGTGTCCGGTACCTTTTGTGCAAAGCACCCGGAGGGCGAGTCCCTCGCAAAAGGTACCGGACACCGTTTTCCCGCACGATCCTTGGGATGGAAAGTGAACGTGAAGCCTCTTTCAAGCTGCTGGGTTGCTGCCGCCGTGGTCCTGTTGGTCGACTTGGCCCACGTTCGGGGCGTCGCCGCACAGGAGACGGCGAGATTTCGCGAGGTCCTGGTGGACGTGGAGGGGGAATGGGAGCAACGGAGCGAGACGCAGACTGATGCGAACCCGTTCGAAGCCACCGAGAAAATTCTTGATCAATGGGTATTCAATCAATCGCCTGACCAGGCTCATCAGAACTACGATATGCTGATCCGAATCGAGATTGAGCGGATTGATCAGGTCTGCGGTTTGACGCCCGACCAGGAACGGTTGCTGCGACTCGCAGGAGAGGGTGAGAAACAGCGCGTCCGGGAGACGCTCGGCTCGCTGCACGCCAAGTACGCGGGACGGAGCTACGAGCAGGAAAAGACCCAAGAAATTTTTCAAGAGCTTCAAGATGTTCGGACCACGGTTCATCGTCGACCGCTGGCGGCGCGTTCGATGCTGTCCAAGCTGTTGAGATCGATCTGCGACGACGAACAGGCAGAACGCTGGGCAGCCTGGAAAGAGGATCGGCGGCGAGTCCGTCGGCAGCGCGAAATTCGTGCCGCTGTAGCCACGATCGAACAACAGGTGCCACTGCGGCGCGATCAACGCCGAAGCTTGATGGATTTGCTCGAGGCCAAAGTTCGCCCGGTCGCCGAGCAACAACGTCAAGAGGCTCGGGCCGCCGTGCGGGTCATGAACGATTCCATTATCCCGCAAATGAACGCGATTCCCCCTGAAGCGTTCCAGGCATTCTTGGAACCGGAACAGTGGGAGGCGTTGCAGGATATTTTCCTTCCCCATCGTGGACACCTGAGATCGCTCCAGGAACAGGGGCTGTTGTTGGATCGAATTGATCCCGCCCCGGATTCGAATGGACCCGATTCATCGAGTGGGGAGGCCTCCCGATGAGCGCGATTCGTTTTATCCTTCTCGCGATGTTGTTCAGCCGATGGTTCGGGGGGGCGTGCCTTCCCACGTCGGCCCAACCGCCTGAAATCCGCTATGGGGAGGCGGTCCCCCGCGACGTGCGCGAAATCTATGACTCCGGCCTGCAGTATCTGATCTCCGCGCAGGCAGACGACGGCAGTTGGCAGGGCGGGCAAAAGGGCCCCGGGGTCGATGGCATGGCACTGATGGTGTTGCTGGCCTCGGGCGAAGACCCAAACTTTGGGCTCTACAGCGAACCGATTCGCAAGGCATTGCAAAGTATCATCGGCAGTCAAGATCCCGCGACCGGTTATCTGGGACCGAGCATGTACCATCACGGGTTCGCCATGCTGGCGCTCTCCGAAGCCTACGGCGTGGTCGACGAGCGTCGGTTGTGGGCAAGGGAGTCTGCGTCGGGTGGTGCGGCTGGTGGCGGATCGCCGGTTGGAATTGGCGATGCCCTTGAACTGGCCGTCCGCTGCGCCTTGACGTCTCAGCGTAAAAATCCGCAGGGAGCCTGGCGGTACTCACCCGATGCCACCGACGCGGATACCTCGGTCAGTGGCGCGGTATTGGTCGGCCTGCTAGCAGCCCGCAACGCCGGGATTGAGGTTCCCGATAAGGCGATCGATCGGGCGATCTCATATTTCCAGCAAATGACATCCAGCGGCGGCCAGGTCGGCTATTCCGGCGGTCTCGGCGGAATGGGCGATTCGCTGGCACGCAGCTCCATCGCGGCGCTGTGCTATCAGATCGCGCGGCGCAGTGATCTTCCGCAGGCAAAGGCGACCAAACAATACCTGCTCGGCCAGCTCGAGGCGACCGGCCAAAGTCACTACGCTGGCTACACGGACTACTACCAGGCCCAAGCGTTGTTCCAGGCGGACGAAGAGGCGTGGGAGAAGTGGAATCGGGCGCTGGTGCGTCGGCTCAAAGCGAATCAACAATCCGACGGCAGCTTTCCAGGAAGTTTCGGGTCCGCGGCCTCCACCTCGCTGTCCTTATTGGCCCTCGCCGTCAATTACCGCTTTCTGCCCATTTATGAACGTTAACCAGCAGCGGAACTCGGAGAGAGTTCCGAGCGGCCAGCAGACGCTGCAACTTCTGCTACGAAGTGATTGATCCGGCATAACCCCAGGGAGCGTTGATTGTGTTCAACCCATCGACACCACCGAACACCGCGCGATTGCTGTTGCTGGCGACGGTGCTGGTCGGGTGCCTCCTCGGTATCTCATCCGGTGGGGAGTCCAACGGCGAATTGCCGGTGTCCAACCGCGTCGACGCGGTCCACGAGCGTGATCAGGCGACCGGTAACGGACAGATTTTTTTGAACAATGGCGGCTTTGTCCATGGCCGACTCCAGCCGGCTGACCAGGAGGGCGTGTTGGGATGGCAAGCGGACATGTTTACCAAGCCGTTCGATTTTCAACTCAAAGCGGTAAAGCACGTCAACTTCGACAATTTCACCGATGCAGAGCCTCCGACAGGCGAGTTCGCCGTTGAGCTGGCATCGCACGGGCGACTCTTCGGCCACCTGGTTGCCCTTTCGGCCAATGAGGTGGTTCTGGAAACCGTGACCGGCCAGCGGTTGCACATCGAACGTGGTCGGGTGCAACGACTGGTCCGCGCGACACCGGAACTGCGCAGACTGCGACGAACGAATATTGACGATCCAGGTCGCGCCGTTGCCTGGGAATTTGACTTCGACGGCCAACGTTTGGATCTCCGCGATGATCCCGCGGTTGGAGCCAGGAGTTCAGACGATAGCGACGCTCAGGCGATTGGGGCGAGATTTGGCATTCCTGAATCGCTGCTGCCGCAGGACAACCTCGATGAGTTAGCCACCCGCATCCGCCGACACCTGGGACGCTTTGTCGATTTGGAGATCGGTGGCCAATGCGTGTTGGAACTCGACGTCCGCTGGGATGACTCGCCGCAGTTTGACCTGGCATTGGGCGTCGACCACCGTCACGATTCGTTCCAGCAGGCGTTTCGGCTGGAGGTCTGGGATGGTGAGTTGGTGTTGATTCGCGAATTCGATGACCGATTGCACATGACCCCCGTTCTGTCCGCCGGTGATTTCGCTGCCGATCGTCGTTGGCGGTTGCTGATCGAACTTGACCAACGGGCGAGTCACGTTGCGATCCGTGATCGCTCCGGTGAGCTGCTTGCGGAAATGAACGTTCCGGTGGAGGAGCAATCGCAGGGGACCGGCGTGCGTTTGCGCACCGCGGATGGCACGCAAGTGACCCAGCTTGCGGCCACCTCGAATACCGGGGACGCGCTCGCCGCTGCCGACCAGAAGCACGAGATGCCCGCAATTGTCCTCGAATCCGGGGAGGTCATGAATGGGGAAATCATGCGTTTGGACGAGGCGCAAGGAACCATCGCATTTCAACAACAAAACGACACCACAGAGATTCCGCTGGACCAGGTCCGGCAGTTGATACTCAAGGAACCAGACCACCGCTTGCTTGGAACTGAGGCTGAGCCGGACGGTGAGATGCACGCGCCGTTGTGTCGGGCGGTCACGGCGGAAGGCTGGTACCTGTACGGTCAATGGGGCGGTGTGCACGCCAGTGAGGTCAGCTTGCACGTTTCCGGCGTCCGTGAGTCGATACGGATTCCGCTGGCGCAGCTGGATTCACTTAGCAATTCCCAATTCCGACACGACCGATCTGAATCACGCAACTCCGAAGCCGATCGGAACGCGCCGGAGGAAGCCGGTGGCATCGATGAACGCGCCAAGCATGGACGGTTGATCGGCAGTGGTGTGATGCTGCACGGCAAGATCACAGAGAGCGAACCAAGCGACGAAGTTGCACTGCTCTATTGGCATCCCAACGGCAGCCGGAGTGCGGCGCCGCTCCGCTCGAGCTTCGAGGGACGCATTGCATTCCCACCCAGGCGTTCACCATGGTCACGTGCAGGTGGGGAAGCTCGCGGCGGCCAGCGGGCGAACCGCGGCGGTTTGGGCGGGGCGTTGGCCCAACTTTTCGGCGGCAAGGCTCAAGCGGCTGGTGGCGGTCGATCGAGCCAGGGGAAGGCGCAATCCAAGCATGACGCGTGGAGCGATCAGGAGGGAATGCTTTTCCTGCGAAGTGGCGACACCGTTCCCTGCCAGGTTGTGAAGACCGATCGGCGGGGAATCACCTTTTCATCGCCAACGATCGAGCAAGGCTTTGTTCCCCACGAGGAGGTCAAGTCTGTGATTCTGGCGGACTTGAATCGGCCAAAACAGATTTCCGCGACGACGCGCGAGCGACTGCTGATGGTGCCCCGGGCGCGTCGCGACGATCCGCCCACCCACCTGATCTGCTCCCGCACTGGAGATTTCTTGCGCGGTCGGTTGGTAGGGATGGACGAGGATCAGTTGAGGGTGGAAGTGCGTTTAGAGACCCGCCGGATTGACCGCGACCTGGTCGCGCAGATCTTCTGGATGCACCCCGAAGACATCCCTTCCGACTCCTCGGAGCTGACCGAGGTCGACACCGATGAAAAAACAATCGGCTCCTCTGGGGAACTGCATCTGCAGGCCCGGCGAGCTGACGGCACCCGCATCTCTTTCGACTTTCAAGCTTGCCGTGACGAGTTCATGCTCGTTGGCCACAATTCGGTGCTGGGGGAGTGTCAGGTCGATGTGCGGCAAGTCGACCAGTTGCTGTTGGGCGTACCGAATGCCCGCTCGCTCGAAGGATCGCCTCTAGCGGATTGGCGGTTGCACCACGCTCCGATTCCGAAGGCATTTCTGCCGGGTGCCGGTGAAGGCGGGGGAGAAGCGAGCGGGACCGAATCGTCACTGGTTGGCAATCCGGCTCCGGAGTTTGAACTGGAACTGCTCGGGGGCGAGACGTTTCACTTGGGCGACAGCCGCGGCCGTGTGGTGGTGCTCGACTTTTGGGCCAGTTGGTGCGGGCCGTGTATCCAAGCGATGCCCCAGATCGAGCAGGTGGTGGCCGAGTTTCCCGAAACGGAGGTCGAGTTGATCGGTGTCAACCTGCAAGAGCAGCCAGCGACGATCTCGGCGACGTTGGAGCGATTGGAGCTCGATTTGACCGTGGCGCTCGATCGCACCGGCGGTGTCGCGGAACAATATGGCGTCACCGCGATTCCACAAACAGTTATCATCGATCCCGACGGCAATGTGGCTCGACTGTATGTCGGCATCCATACGTCGCTAGCCCAAGAGATGCACGATTCGATTAGCGAGTTATTGTCGCATGACTCAAACTGAGCTGACGGCGCTAGCCGCGGGCCCCGATATTTCCAGCCATGTTTCGAATGAACCAAAGGTGCATATCATGAATCGGATCCAACAATTCGCCTGCTGGGTCGCGTTGTGCGGCCCTGGGTTCCTGTTGGCAAGCATGCCGCCAGCCGCCGCTCAAGAACCCGCTCCGCTCCAGCCGCC
>CAYWXT010000209.1:0-10043 GCA_964462125.1 uncultured Pirellulaceae bacterium
CACCAGGTAACGGTCGATCTTCTTGAGTTGCTCCACCTTCTCCTCGTCATTCCGGTGGTGGCTCAAGCCGTGATGCGACTCCTTGACATCGACTTCGGTGTAGGAGCGGGACCCACCGGCGTTGTCGAGCATCAATGTCGCGACGCGGGTCGTGTCGGTCTGGAATGCGAGTGCCATGATGTCGAACATCAAGCGGGCGTGCTCGCGGAACGCCTTGACCCGGCCCATCGGCACGTCCAAGTCGGGCAAGGCCGCGTTGTCTTCCTCTTCAACCCGTTCGATCTGCCGCTCAATCTCACGAACGCTGCTGAAGTATTCGTCCATCTTGCGTCGGTCCGTCTCCCCGAGCCGGTTTTCCAACCGCTTCGCATCGGCACGCACGACATCGAGGATGCTTCGGCGCATCTCGTTCTGCTCCCGGCGCTCGGCGTAATCGCCGCCACCGAATAGCCGTTCGAAGGCCTGCCGCGGAATCGTTTCCTTGGGCATCGGCGTGGTTTCGTTCCGCCAGGAGACATTAGACGAATAGGCGCAGCTGTAGCCGGAGTCACAGCTACCTGCATTGCGGCTGTTCTTGAGTCCCAGTTCGATGGAGGGGAGCCGCGTCTCGTTGACCAACTGGCTCGCCGCCACCTGGTCCACGGAAACACCTAGTTTGATGTTGCTGCTTGACTTGATCGGCCGCGCGGCGGTCAGGAAGGTCGCACCACAGCGGGCGTGGTCACCAGCCCCATCCCCGTGAGATCGGCCGTTGTCATGGGCCAACCCAGAGATCACGTTCATTTTTGATTTGAACGCTGCCAACGGTTCGAGCGTTTTGGAGAGCTTCCAATCCTTGCCTTTCCCTTCGGGGACCCAGTTCGGCATGATGACGCCGTTGGGAAAAAAGATACACGCCATTCTCACCGGGGCGTCCGACTTGGACGGGGATGCGAAGGCACTGCGGGCCATCGGCGTCATCGCCTCCAGCAACGGCAGTCCCATTGCCAAACCGGCACCCCGCAAAATCGTTCGGCGGTTAAGAATTCGCTGTTCGGCTGCGCTCGGCAGTGTGATGTGCTTGGTCATGGCTCTCACGCTATCAGATTTCGGGGGCGGTTGCAAAACAACGGGACAGTGGGAATCCGCACCGGCGGATTGCTATGAAACGTTACTTCGACGCTAAAGGGGTCCGTTCGTAATACAGAAATGGTCGACTGCGAACGACCTCAATCATCAGGTCGACCATTCGAAAATCGTTCTCGGCTGTCTTGGCGACGATATCATCGATCGTGCAGCGGTCACTGAGGGTCAACTCGCGACCGAGGGCGAAACCGAGGAACCGTCGCGCCACGGTATTGGCAAACGACTCTTTCTCACTCACACCCAACACTTCACTTAGTTCAGACGCTCCTTCGAAGGTACGCCCGCCGGGCAGCACGCCGCTCGCGTCGATTTTCGCCTTCCCTTCCCGTTCGCGGAACTGCCCAACGGCGTCGAAATTCTCCAGCCCAAAACCGAGCTGATCCATGACGCGATGGCAGGCGGCACAGGAGGGATCCTCGCGGTGCAATTCCAACTGCTCGCGAAGCGTTGCGTCTTCGGCTGCCGTCTTCGTCTTTCCCAACTCCGGCACGCCCGACGGTGGCTCCGGTGGCGGCGTGCCGATGACGTTTTCCAAAATCCACTTTCCCCGGTTGACCGGAGAGGTCCGCGTCGGCTCGCTGGTCAACGTCAAGATGCTGGCGTGACCCAATAGACCGCGCCGCGGCGTCTCTTCCAGCGAAACTCGGCGGAACTGGTCCCCCTCGACACCGTCGACGCCATAGAACTCGGCCAGTGGTTCGTTGAGGAACGAATAATCCGCTGTCAACAATTCTGAGACGGGGCGATTGTCACGTACCGCATGCAGGAAGAACTGGCGTGTCTCTTCCGCCATCAAGGGCAACAGGGACGATTCAAACCCGTCAAAACGCTCCGCATCGGGCTGATGGCCATCGAGGTTGCGAAGCCCGAGCCACTGGGCTGCGAACTCGGTCGCGAGCGTCTCGGCCCGCGGATCCTCGAGCATCCGTCGCAACTGTCGCTCCAATTCTTCCCCCCGCAATTCTCCTTGGTCGGCCAGGTCCAGCAGCGTTTCATCGGGCAGACTGCTCCAGATGAAATAGCTGAGCCGCGACGCAAGTTGATGCTGAGTCAACTCGCCCTCATCCGCCTCGGATTTCTCCCCTTGTTCCAGCGGTGATTCCACGCGGAACAGGAAACGGGGAGAGACGAGCATGGCGCTGATCGCGATCTGCAACCCACGCTCGAACGTTTCGTCGCCGCGCACCGCATCGGCCACCAACTCGGCGTACGGTTTGACTTCCTCTTCACTGACAGGGCCACGAAAGGCACGCCGCATCAACGGCTGAAGACAATCCACGGCCGCCTCGCGCACGTGTGACCCCCGCGAACTCTTCGGCCGCCGACGAATGATTTCCTCCTGGGAAGGCGGCAGCAATTGTTCGTCAAGATCCTTCGGGCCACGCACTGACATTTTGCGAACCATCGCCGGGAACTCTTCGCCGTCGATCCCGCGATCGGGACTGAGCGGTTCACCAAAACGATTCCGCCCCTCAGCGATCTGCTCCTCGGTGAACTCATCGGCCCGATCGAATTTCGATTCACCGACAACCAAGTCGTCCTCGTCAACATCCCCGAGCGGCACGAAAACGAACCGATGTTTGCCCTCGTTCAGTGACAGGTCGGTCGAATCACGGTCACTGCCGCCGCCTCCCCCGTAATGCTTCACGGTGAACACGGCCCGCAGAATCCCGTCTTCGTCGTAGACACCAAATTTCACCGGGTCGCCCTCTTCGGCCGTCGCCCCGCCGCGAAAATCAAGTCGGTACTCTCCCGACAGCGGGACTTCGAACTCGGTCCACGCGTAGGCGTCCGGGCTCAGGAACCGGCCGTAGAAACTTCCGGTCTTCGTTTCGCCCTGCACAGCGAACTGGTCCCCCGGCCGGTCAACCTTGACGTCCGGCAACGTCGAGGGATCGAGCAGAACCTCTTCGGCGATCGCTTCCGCCGCCGTCAAGTACTTGTCGATCAGCATCGGTGACAGCGAAAGCACGTCCGCGTTGTTGTCGAATCCCCCGCCGACCTCGTCGGAGGGAAAGTCTTCAGCGGGCTGCAGATCGACGCCGAACAGATCGCGAACGGAATGGTTGAACTCGGCGCGATTCAGACGTCGAGCGGTCACCCTGCCGGGACGAGGCCGCATGTCACAGGTGACCGCAAAGATCGTCTGATCCACGCGATCCACCAGCTGCTTCCGCTCCTCATCGGTCGGCACCATGTAATCTTCCGGAGGCATGGCGCCAAACCGGATCATGTTCATCACTTTGTTCATCGTTTCGCCGTCCGCCTCGATCTCCTCCAGCGACTCGAACCTGGAGACATCCAGCTCCGCTTCCTGAAAGTCGGCGTTGTGGCAGTCGACACAGTACTCCTGCAGCAGCGGCCAACCCGACTCTGCCCAGGCCGCTGCAACCTCCTCGCGCGGTGGAGGCTGCAAGGCATCATGAACCTTGTCCGCCCCCTTGGCGTCCGAAGAATCCCCCTCCTTTCCCAAAACAACCGTCGGGAAGAAAAGGCTGAGCAATGCCGTGGCGCTCAGTACCGTAATGGCGCAACGAATTCGACCAAACACAGGCGATGCGGTGGGTATTGCGTGGGGTGGGACCGCCGACAACACGCGGGAGAGCAGTACTCTTTCGCAGTGCCGAATCGGCGGGTGGAGGTGGGACCGTGCTGGATTATTATACCGATTATCGGCCAGCGGTCCAACACAATGAAGTCCGAAACTGGCGTCATGATCGGACGCCAAACTGGGGGGTCATTCCGGCGTCGCCACCACCTGCACGTGCAGGTGCGTGGTGATGGGCCAGCGGTGATGGTCCTCTCGATCAACCCGCACCAGGTAGTCGCCGGGGCGCTCAAAGGTGTGGATCGCTTTCGCGTAGCCGTCGGGGTCCCGATTGTCACTCTCTGCCCCCGATCGGACGGTAACCGGCGGTGTGCCGTCGCCGAAGTCGATCGTCTCCTCCCCCGCGGTGGTGCGAAACGAACGGACCAAGAAGGTTACAGGGTCGCCGGGATGGATCCCTTCGGTCGGCCAATAGGCGGCATGCACGTTGCCCGGAAACGCGTCCGGCCGGTTCTCGGGATCGACGACGAACACGCGGACGAAATCAATGTCGGTCCGCCCCTGGTCATCGGTGACCTTCAAGATCTCGCTGTACCGCCCCGGTCGATCGTAGCGGCGCGTTACCGTTTCGCCCAAAGCGGTGCTGCCGTCGGTGAATGTCCATTCATAGCGCTCGATGTTTCCACTCTCGCTCCACGATTTAACGCCGCTCAACTCCGCCGCTTCTCCAACCTGAACCAGATGCAGCGGGCGGGCAACCGCGAGAACCTCCGGTTGCCGGTCACGCAGATAGGCTTCCCAGACCAACGGGTAGGCGTCGATCGAGCCATAGTTTCCCGACGGCATCCGCTGGTAGATCCCAAAGTGAAGATGCGACCAACCACCGCTGGCTCCCTCCTTTCCCAAAACCCCCAACGGCTGGCCGCGACGGACAACCTGCCCCACACGGACCTCCGAGGCGATGTTGTGAAAATGGCTGTAGCGATAGAACCAGCCGCGATCATCCAACAGGTACACGACGTCATACCGCGGTTTGACCGGCGATGATTCGTATCCGGGAAGAGCGCTCTCCCCAGAGGAAACGACCAGGCCATCGGTCGCGGCGACGATTTCCGTCAGCCCCTCCGCACCGCCGAAGTCGAGGTCGTAGTGATAGATGTATCCCGACTCGATGCCAGTATCGATCGGTTCGTTGGCCATGGACGTGTGCGAGGCGAACCAGCGCTGCTTCAGGGGATAGCCAAACGTACCGGCCGCAGTCCAAGGACCGTCGGCCGGCCAGAACCGTAGCCGGACATCTTTCTCCAAGGCCCAGGGGTCACCGGAAACACCCCGATACCGTCCCTGGGTGATCGGCGCGTCCAACTGCACGCCGCCAACGGTGACCGGCAAGTGGTAAACCGACGATGCGACATCGGCGACATCCCCGTTCACCTCCACCCGCACCTCCGCATGCCGCACAGCCTCGCGGACCGTGTCGCGCTGTTCGGTCAAATCAATCACGCGAACCCTCACCTCCGTGCCGTCGACGAGCGTCAATTCGGTCGACTCTCCCACATCCAAGTCGACGACTTGACAACGCGGTGTTCGCGTCGGTTCGGGAATCTCGGCAGCCAGTGGCTCGACGAGCAGGTGCGACCAGAACAGGGCCGCGCTGATTCGGAACAGGAGTCTTGGAATCGCGCCGGAAGCACGTTCCGGCATCCGGCGTGACGGTTGTCTACGGTGAGGCATCGAGTGGCTCTTGGGTTGGACACGATCACGTTCCGAATCTCGGAGGTTCCCCGAGTTCGGAAACGGCATTAGGGCGGTCGATCTCAACGCGGGTTCAGATGCATCCCGCGAGAAGCGCTCCGAAATTCTAACCCACCGGCGCCAGCTCGCACGGCACGGACATGGGCCTTCCCTGAGCCGACGGCACGAGCCCGAACCCGTCCGCTTAGTAACCCGACCCCGAATGTAGCTTTCCTGCACAACGCCGGACAGCTTGCGCCGCACCGTCACGAAAACCTCTCTGGTAGCGACACGGCGGGGGGGGAAGGCACGGGCGTATTGAAGTTAGTAACGGGTGCCCCCCACCGGTTGAACTTCCACTCCGCCGTGCCCCTTCGTGTTCTTCGTGGTCCACTTTTGCGGACCGCGGCGTGGTCCGATATCATGCAACTCCCGCCTCGGATTGCCCTCCCACATTGCCCTCCAATGGATGACCGTCATGAGTCACAGCAACCCCCTCTCGCGCCGTACCGTCCTGCGAGGCGCCGGGGCCGCGGTCGCGCTGCCATGGCTGGAGTCGATGGCGCCCTTGGCTGCGGGCGCCGCCGCGTCGGAATCGCCACAACGTGCCGAATCCGGCGACCCCTCAGGGCCTCCCGTCCGGCTCGCCTATTTCTACGTCCCCAACGGTGTTCACATGGATGCCTGGCGGCCTGAATCGGAAGGGGAGCTCGGGGAGTTGCCCGCAATTCTGAAGCCGCTGGAGCCGGTCAAGGACAAGGTCACCGTCGTTAGCGATTTAGCGGCCGATCACTGCAATGGAAAATCGGCAGGACACGAACCGGCCGGCGGCGGCTTTTTGGTCGGTGGCAAGTGCAAACACTCGGAAACACCCGAGGTCGCAGGAGCCTCCGTCGACCAGGTCGCTGCCCGTGAGATCGGGCTGTCCACCCCCGTCGAATCATTGGCCTTGGGGATCGATCCCGGACACCGTGGCGACCATGGCTACAGCGGCACTTACCTCTCCCATATCTCCTGGCGGAGCAAGACGACCCCGGCGCCGCTGCAGATGAACCCAAAAACGCTGTTCAACAATCTGTTCCGAGACAATCCGCCGCGCCGCCCCGATTGGAACCGCTCGGCTGGGCCGAAACAAAAAGGAAGCCGGAACACGATCCAGCACAGCGTCCTCGATCTGGTCCGCGAAGATGCCAAGGACTTGCAACGGAAACTCGGGTTCAGCGACCGCCGCAAGGTGGAGGAGTATCTCGAAGGTTTGCGAGGAATCGAACGCCGCATCGCATGGGCAGATCAAGACGACTTCTCGCACCACCAGGAAGCATTCCGCGATACGCCTGAGGCCGAAGACCGTGGCGAGGAATTGCCGGAGCTGATCATCCCCGAAGGCCGCGGCGTCCCGCCGGTTTATGCCGACCACGTCAACTTGATGCTCGACATTCTCACCTTGGCGTTCCAGACCGATTCCACGAGGCTCGCGTCCTTCTTGTTTTCCTACGAAAAGTCTGGCCGGTCGTATCCCGAAATCGAGGCGCCGGGATCACACCACGCCAACTCCCATCACCAAAAGAAGCAAGAGAACTACGACCGGTTGACGCGGATCAACACCCATCACATGGAACTGTTCGCCCGCATGCTGGGACGGATGGCCGCGATCCAGGAGGGTGAGCGGACGCTGCTCGACAACGTGATGATCCTTTACGGGTCGGGTATCAGTGACGGCAACCGCCACAACCACGATGACCTGCCGGTGCTGGTCGCCGGCGGCGCCGGTGGCACCCTCCGTGGCGGGCGGCACATCAAGTACGGCGACAAGACACCGATCTGCAACCTGTACGTCGATATGTTGCAGCGGGCCGGTGTGAAGCGGTCCGAATTCGGCGACAGCACGGGACGACTGAAAGGCTTGTCGTGAGGATCTCCCGTCACCGCTGCCGGCGGTTCCGCGATCGCTGCCTTCAGAGGCCGCCGTTGAAAACGGGAACGTTGTCAACGATGCGGTGGGCGGTCGGCGGCTTGTTCCCCCTGCTCCTGTTAGCCCTCGGCAGCGTCCCCGCAGCACACGCGCAGCCGGGCCAGCGGGACAATCCGCTTTCCTTTGACCGCAACATCGGCGGCCTGTTGCGCAAGTATTGCTATCGGTGCCATAACGATGACGAGCCCAACGGCGGGGTCGATCTGCAATCCGACCGCGACCCACGGATGATCGCCAACAATCCGCTGATGTGGCGGACGGCGTTGGAGCAGCTTCGCAGTGGGACAATGCCCCCAGACGATGCCCGGCAACCGAGCCGTGAGGAGCGGGAGCTGATCGTTGAATTCATCGACATGACCGTCAGCGAATTTGACTGTTCCGCGCCGCGCGATCCCGGAACTCCGACACTGCGACGCCTCAACCGCACCGAGTACGACCGTTCGATTCAACACCTGACCGGGCTCGACCTGCGGCTCTCGGAGGAGTTTCCGGAAGACGCGATCAGTTTTGGCTTCCGCAACATCGCCGAATCGCTGACCCTTTCTCCGTTGCAGGTCGAACAGTATTTCAGCGCCGCCCGAAACGCCGTCGATGCGATCCTGGAATCGGCCGACGGCGGCGGCGGGGGCGAGGCGAACCCGTACCGCCGCGTGTTTTTTGTGGAGCCGGAGGAGTTGGCCGACTCCACCGATTCCGGCAAGCCAGGAGCTGAGCGGCAGGCAGCCCGCCAGATTCTCCGCCGCTTCGCCACACGAGCGTTTCGCCGCGATGTCGATGACGCCTTCGTCGACAAGCTGATGACGCTTTACGATTCACTTCGAGAGCGGGAGGAGTCGCATCGGGCCGCGGTCGGTCACGCCTTGACCGCGATCCTGACCTCGCCGCGGTTTTTGATGCGGACTGAACAGCAACGGCCCGATGCCGACGGACCCTACCACGTCGATGACTTCGACCTAGCCTCGCGGCTGAGTTTCTTTCTGTGGGCCGCCCCGCCCGATGAGCAACTGCTGAGGCTGGCCCGCAGCGGCGAGCTGAGCGAACCGGACGAATTGGATCGCCAAGTCGGGCGGATGCTCGAGGACCCCCGCAGCGATTCGCTGATCGATCATTTCTTCGCTTCCTGGCTCCAGTTCGACACCGCCGCCTCGCAGCGCCCCGACAGGGACGCCTTTCCCGACTTCGACGATCGGTTGCGTGAATCGATCCTTGCCGAACCGCGTCGCATGCTGGCCCATTTGATCCGGGAAGATCGACCGGTGACCGAGTTGATCGACGCGGACTATGCGTTCGTCAATGAGCCACTCGCGGACCATTATGGAATCGATGGCGTTGAAGGAGCGGAGTTCCAACGTGTCGACTTGAAAGACCGCCGCCGGGGTGGGCTGCTGACCGCTTCCGCGTTGCTGATGGCCCAGAGCGATCCGGGACGGACCAACGTTCCCCGGCGCGGCAACTTCATCGCGGCCGCCATTTTGGGGACCGCCCCCCCTCCGCCGCCGCCAGACGTCCCGGAGCTGCCCGAGGATGAAACGTCGGTGGCAACGTTGACCTTGCGGGAACGCTTTGAAGCTCACCGCGCCGACCCGCAGTGCGCCTCGTGTCATTCTCAGATCGATCCGCTCGGATTTGCCTTGGAGAACTACGACGCCATCGGACGCTGGCGCGAGACCGAGGTGGACAAGCCGATCGACACCAGCGGCGAACTGCCCGACGGTCGACGCTTTGACGGCCCGGTCGAGCTGAAACAGGTCCTGCTGGAAGACCGCGAATCCTTCGTCCGCGTGTTGACCCAGCAGCTATTGATCTACGCCCTCGGCCGAGGCCCGGTGCTGGGAGACGACTGTGTGATCGATGACGCCGTGGCGGCGGCCGAGGAGAACGACAACCGCTTCTCAGTGATCATACGAACGATCGTCCACAGCTATCCGTTCCTACACACCCGCAACCCCGATTTCTAAGGCCGACCGGCCAGGAAAAGGGGGACATCCAGTAGCGGCAGAGGGACTCGAACCCCCGACACGCGGATTATGATTCCGCTGCTCTAACCGACTGAGCTATGCCGCCCGTTCGCTTCTAGCCCGTTATTTGCGGCGTTTCCGGTTAGTTAACCGTCCGCGCCGAAGGGCTTGGGCACTGATTCGACGTTCGGTTCGACGCCCGAGCGTGGAAAATGCCGCTCGCCTGGTTGGTGCAGGCGTAGTGGCTACACCCGCAAGCAACCTAAGAGAAACTGCGGATGAGCCACAAGTCTACTTCTGCGCCCAAGAAATCCATAGGGGATTAGCCCGCGAGGCCGCACCCCGAACTCCCCTCGTACTATGAGCGGCATCTGTCGAGGTAACCGTTCACCGATTGGTGCTGCGCCCGGCCACGATCCCGAAGGGGTCAGAGACTCGAATGGGGTCAGTGCCTTTCCAGAACAGCGGCCGTCGGCCGAGCTGGGTGGATCGAGGGTGCGATCGGCGGACAGGGAGCGTCAGTGCGGAGCGTCAACGCGGAGAACGCGGCTGTGACGGGGTTTTTGGACCAGTCAGCGCAGAGAGAGTCAGACCCCAGTGTTATTTCTCTGGGTTTTGCGTTCAACGCCGCGGCGTGATCGTGAGATTGAACTAGCCGGCCGGGGCGCCGGCCGGCGGTTTTGGGCTCCGCCGGGCCAACGCGGGA
>CAYWXT010000210.1:0-3635 GCA_964462125.1 uncultured Pirellulaceae bacterium
TCCCTGTCGTTGGAGCTCGTGCAGTTTTCGCATTTTGATATCACCCTCCCGCTCGCGGGAGGGCCGGCCTCTCAGGGCCGGGGAGGGCACCCTCTCCGAGCCTGAGAGCTCGACTCTCCCAAGGGGAGAGTGTTGCAAATGCTTATCAAGCCACAAATCGCAAAGGGTGTGCCTCATTGGTTGACAGCCTTCGCAACGCAGCCCGCGACTCCCCGGTGAGTCGCGGGCTGTTTTCGTCATTCTTGCCAGAATCTTTCGCTGGCAGCGTAACACCTCGGGATTCGCCCGTATGAGAGGCAACAGCGTGAACCTCACGCTCCATGAACTCGCCCTCTCCAACCGGAGTTTGAACATGACCCGCCGCATCCGCCTTCATTACCTACTCGCGTTCGTCGCCGTCGTCGCAGTCGGCTCCTTGCCTGTGGGCACGGGAGCCAACGCCCAGGGCATCCGTCTGGGGAAAGGGCTGAACATCAACCTCGGATCTGGTTTGGGCGGATCCATTCGTCGAGTCACGCCTTCCAGCGTTCCATCTCGGGCGTTCGATACCTTCTACCGCGGGTCGAACAATTCGTCGGGCTCGTCGGCGAGGATTTCTGTTCCAAGCGGAGGCAACGCGCTCCGTTCGCGCAACGCGTCGCCCTTCGGGTTGTCCCGGATCGTGCAGGCTGCGACCGGTTTATCGATCGGGGGTGGTACGGCGCGAACTTCGCCACCTCGTGGTGGGTCGGAATGCATTTTGAACCCTCATCCGACGCCTCCCCGTCACGTTGACCCGGTTGTGGTGGTTGGAAATCCGACGGCGCCCCCACCTCCGGAACAAGAGCTGACCGCGGAGGAGCAAGCCCGTGAACACGTTTTGGCGGCGCGGATGGCATTTGAAAAGTCGGATTACTCTGGCGCGCTCAAGCAGATGGACGAAGCCGTCGAGTTGGTGCCGAAGAACCAGGATGCGCTGCAATTCCGCTCGCTGATCCTGTTCGCCATGCAGGATTATAAACCGGCCGCCGCGGAAGCCTACAACGCGATACTGCTCGGCCCGATCTGGACCTGGGAGACGGTTCGTGATCTCTACCCGGTCCCGGACCGCTACAGCGAACACTATCGTCGTCTACAGCAGGACGCCAAGGCGGACCGCGAGGCGATGGATACCCAGTTCCTGCTGGCCTACCACCATCTCGTGTTGGGGCATCTCGCCGTCGGCGAAAAGCAACTCCGCCGGGTGCTCAAGATCCAGCCCGAGGAACCGGTTACCCAGCAACTTCTCGAGGTCGTCGTCGCGATGCAAGCCGAATCGGAAACCAAGCCGGTCTCGACGCCGTAGGCTAATCTTGCGATTTCATCACAATGCTGAGGCCATTAGCGGTCCTCGGCCGCCAAGGACTGCTCGGCCTCCGCGCGGAGCACGACCAGTTCAAACTCGGGGAAGGGCTGCTTGTCCATCTGCTCGGTCGCGCGGCTGAGACTTTCCAGGGCGCCGTCTCGGTCACCCAAAGCCGATTGAATCTGAGAGGCGACGAGCCAGCCCAACGGATCGCGGTCGTCCGCCGGGATCGCCTCGAGTGCTGCTGCCGCGGCGTCCCATCGACCGGCGCGACCGAGGATCAACCCGCGAATCGTCAGCTGTCGCGGGGACACGCCAGGGCGATCCGGCGAGCAGTCCTCGGTCAGCTCAAGCAGCGTGTCGATCGTCGCGGCGGATCCGTGGGAGTCCGCCGGATCCGACGAACGTTCAGGGGATGCGTTGTTCGGATCGACCGTGGAAACGGCACCGCCAAGGACGGAGAAGAACGGCTCCGCGGGGGTCAGGGAAAACGAGCGGTATAGCGCCACGTTCGCCGCATAGCCGCGAGAGTCCGGCCGTTGGGCCAATAACTCCTCGTAGGTCGCCACCACTTCCTGAATCAGCCCGGCGGTCCGCTCGTGCCGCGGGTCGACCTCTGCGATGCTGGTCAATGCGCTGACTGTGTTATGGCCATACGCCAAGACTTGCGGGTGATCTTGGAACACACGGCGGTACAGAGTCAACGCTTTCTCGTAGTAGTGGACCGATTCCCGGCCGCCGTCTCGCTTCGCCGACATCGTGCCGAGGTTCCCGTAGATATGTCCCAAGAACCAAGCGTATTCGGGGATCGCGGGGTTTTCTCGGGTGAGTCGTTCGCGGACTTCCGCTGCCATCAAGAAACTGTCTCGGGATTCGTCCGGTCGGCCGTTGTGGAAAAGCGCCAAGGCGACGTTGTTGTAGCTGCCGGCCAATGCGTTCTCGTAGTGGTGTCGGCTGGGGGCCAGTTCGACCAACCGGGACCGCAGTTCGACGGCCTTTTGTCCGTAGTCCAGCGACGCTTTCCAGTCGCCGAGTTTGAAGCCGTAGTGCACCCCGGCGCCGGAGTAGGTGTTCGCGATCGCGTACAGGCTCTCCGGATCCTCGCCTAGAGTTTCCAACAATGGTTCGGCAAGGCGGACGGCGTCGAGAAACAGCTTTTCGGCTTCGTGTTTCTTTCCACGATTGGCTCGGGTCAGTGCGATGTTATGTGTCATCTTGGCGAGCGACAGCTGATCTTTCTCGCGGGCGTGCTCGACGATCAGATCCGTGAAGACTTCGGCGGCGGCGGCGTAGGCGGCTTCGGCTTGTCCGTGAGAGCTTCCCGAAAGGTGGGCATCGCCGATGGCCGAGTGGGCGTCGGCCAAACCTTCGGCGGCTCGGATCGCGTCGTCCTCCCGCGTTTCCTCCATGAGTTGTTGATAGATCTCGATCGCGCTGCTGTAGAGGGCGAAGACGTCATCGCTGCCGGGATCCAGGATGTGCATGATTTCACCCAAGCGGGCGTAGGCTGCGGCGGTTTCAAACCGCAGTGACGGGTCGCCGCTCGCCTCGCTGAGGAACTCGTCGTAGTAGTTGCGGGCCTTTTCCAAGAGTGCCTGCCGCAACGGTTGGGTTCCGGGGGTGCGGGCAAGCACTCCATCGCGTTCGGCGACCTCCGTCAGGTATTCCTGTACGACTTGCTGGGCCTGTTGGAATCGCTCGTCGGCGAGTTGTCGGGCCGCGATCGCGCTTCGAGACGAGTCGACCGCCTGGTTCCACTGCCACGCCACAGCGGCGACACCGACGAGGGAGACGACGGCGACCGCTGAGGCGAACTGGCCAATCATCCGCCGTCGCTTGCGTTCCTCCCCCGCCCGGACCAAAGCCGAGGTTCGATCGATTTCGGTGTCGCGCAACCGTTGGGCGACGCCCGCAAGATACGCCGAGACCCGAGAGGCGACCTGTCCCGCATCGGCCGGACGCTCCTCCGGCGACGCTCGCAGGCAATCCTCACACAGGCGGACCAGTTCGGAATCGTGGTCGGATACTCGCAGGAGTTCGATCGAACCGGCCAAGTCTCCTGCGGACAGTTTTTGAAGAGCCTCGTTCGTCTCGAGTCCTTCACACAGGCCGCAGCCGGTGAGGATTTCATAGAGGATGGCTCCGAGGCCGAACACGTCCGCTCTCGCGTCGACCAAGTGCAGATCGCCGCGGGCCTGTTCCGGGGCCATGCAGTTCGGCGTGCCGACGATATCCCCGGCCCGTGTGAGATTGCAGTCCAGGGGCGGTCCGAGTCCGATCGCACAATCCACGCCCGCGTCAGCCGCGCCCG
>CAYWXT010000210.1:3735-9981 GCA_964462125.1 uncultured Pirellulaceae bacterium
CGCCCGCGTCAGCCGCGCCCGTTTCATCCACACCCGTTTCATCCGCTCGCCCGATGTTTGCCGAGTGGTCTCGTTGATCGTCCGACCGCTCCAGGCTGTTCGGCACCATTGCGTCCGGGGCGGAAGTCTTTGGTGCGGCCGCCTCCGCGTTCGGTGCAGGGTTTGGCGGACCGGGAAATTTTTCGGGAGCCTGGCCTGGGGGTGCGTTCAGTCGCTTGGCCAGCCCCCAATCCATCACCTGAACCTCGCCGAAGCGGCCAACCATCACGTTTTGGGGCTTGAGATCGCGATGGACCACCCCTTCGGCATGCACGTAGGCGATCGTTCGAGCGACCTGTTCGAAGGTGCCCAAGAGTCCCGTTAGGCCTTGCTTTCCCGGCGGCCGATTTCGCAGCTGGCTGTCGAGTGTTTGCCCCTCGACCAGCCGCATCGATAAAAACGCGGTCCCGTCATCCAACCGCCCGTGGTCATAGATGGGGGGAATACCGGGATGCTGCAGCGTCCCGGTCAGCTTGGCCTCTCGTCGGAATCGCTCTTCGGCGGCGGCGTCTCCCCGGTGTTGGGACCGCAGCAGTTTCACGGCAACCGTCCGTTCACCACGTTCGTCGTGGGCTCGCCAAACATCCCCGATTCCCCCACGACCGATCCGCGTGAGGAAGCGATACCGGTGGCTCGCCGGCGGGAATTGTTGTTCCGGGGGCGGAGGCAGAAACGACCGCCAATAATCACTCTTGTAGACGCCGCTGTTGATGCTTTCGGGGCGGCGGCCAATCGAGTCCCACAGCCGTTCATATTCCTGAGTCGCAGGAGCCTCCCCTCGTTCCCGGCGGAGTTCAATATCGAGGGCGATCAGTTCGAGCAACAGCAACGCTCGTTGGTCACCATGGGTGCCCGCGAGAAAATGGTCGATCCGTTGCTGCTGATCGGGCGTCGATCGCTCGAATTGTGTGCAGACCGTCTCGATCCGACGAAGCGAGGCGACCGACAGTTCTTCCGTGGTCGAGCGTGATTGCGACTCGCCGCTGTCCAACCCCGACGAATCCTGCGAGCGATCGTGCGGGCCTTTCATGGTCGATCGCGCGCGGTTGGGGTGGAGTCGGTTCACGTCGGGGAATCTCCTTCCGCCTGCCAGATGGTACGAATCAGATTCAACCGGCGTTCGACCGACCGCCGGGCACAGCCGACCCGCTCGGCAATCTCGTCGACCCGGTAACCCTCCATCCGCAACATCGCGATCGTTTGCAGGGCTTCATCGGCGAGGGCATCGAACAGGTCTTGGCATTGTTGGGCGAACTCCTCCGGCGTTTCCGCCACGGAGGCGCCTTGGGGTATTTGGTCGATCCCAGCGTCACCATTGGATGAGTCCCCTGGAGCAAAGATTGACTCTCCGCAGACTTTCCCGCCACCACGTTTTTGGCGGGTCTCGTGGCGGACATATCCCTGTGCCTTGCGGGTCGCGATGCACAGCAGCAATCGCCACAGCTCCTGGCGGTCTTGGATTTCCCCAAATGAACCTTGGGCTGCCCTCAAGCAAAGACTCTTAAAGGCGCTGAGCGCGACGTCTTCCTCATCAAGGACCCGCCGCATCCGTTCGGGCAATCGATGCCGAGCATGACGGAGCAATCGAGGGTAACAGTACGTCCACAAAAGCCCCGCAGCGTCCTGGTCACCCGCTTCCAACGCGCGCAGCCAGACCGTGACGTCCGAGTCCGTTCGCGATTCTTCGCCGGTCGACGTTTCGCCACACGCCGAGTTCCCACTCTTGACGGGTGAGTCCGCGTCGACGTGCGGGTTCGCATCGGCCATGAATCGACGCTTTTTCAGAGAGTGACGATCAGTTCGCGGTTCGGTGACTGCGACGGTCACGACATCAGGAGCGGTACTGGAGGTTCCAGTTTACCAGCGGTCCCGACTCGTCACTTTAATTGACTGCAAGAAAACCGATGTTTCCCTTTCGGAACCGAACCGCCCGCTCCCAGCAAACCCGCACCCGGCCGACGGCCCCGCGGGGGCGTGAGGCGCAGCGGCGGATGCTGGTCCAGGAGCTGGAACCGCGACATCTGCTCAGTACCGTACCGCTCACGCCGCTGCAACGGAATACGTTGTCGAACCACGATCAACCCAGATGGCTCTACGCGGAATAGCCGACGGCTTGCGTCGATCGATTCCGCGGTCATTGGCAGGCATAGCGATCGAGGCCCGGCGATTGACGCCGGGGCTGGGGCTGGTTCAGTCGCGGCTGCGACCGCCACCTTCGGATCCGCCTTCGCGGCGGCCGCCTCGTCCGCTGCTGCGGCCGCCTCCGCCGCCGCTGCTACGCCGGCGCCGCGGCCGGTCCTCGCCCCCGCCGCCACGGTCGTCCCCGCCACCACTGTCCGCTTCGATCGCGGCTGCCAACTCGTCCTCTTGGCCGAGTTCTTCCAAAGCCCGGCGCCGGCTCAGCTTGACGCGATCGTGTTCGTCGACGTCGATCACCAGGACCTTCATCGCGTCCCCCACGCCGACCACCTTGTCGATGTTGCTGATGTAGCCGCTGCTCAGCTCGCTGATGTGGACCAATCCATCGCGGCCGGGCAGGATTTCGACGAACGCGCCGAACTCCTTGATACTGCTGACCACGCCATCGTAGATTTTGCCGATCTGCACCGTCGCCGTGCACGCCTCGACCTGACGCATCGCCTCGGCCGCCGACTCCTTGTTGGTGCTGGCGACCAGCACCGTCCCGTCGTCGTCGACCTCGATCACGCAACCGGTCGTTTCTTGAATCGCACGGATGTTCTTGCCACCGGGGCCGATCAGGGCGCCGATCTTGTCGGGGGCAATCTTGGTCCGCAGCAGACGCGGGGCACTGGAAGCGATCTCCCGCCGGGGGCGCGGAATGGCGGTCAACATCTTGCGAAGGATCTCGATCCGGGCCTCGCGAGATTGCTTGAGCGTCGCCCGGATGATGTCGTCCCCGACGCCATCGATCTTCAAATCGAGTTGGATCCCAGTGATCCCGTTCTGGGTGCCGGCGATCTTGAAGTCCATGTCGCCGAAATGGTCTTCCGTGCCGAGGATGTCGGTCAGCAAGCACCATTGGTCGTCGGAGTTCTTGACCAGACCGATCGAAATCCCGGCGACCGGATTGCTGATCGGCACCCCGGCGGCCATCAGTCCCAAGGTGGCCCCGCAGACGCTGGCCATCGAGCTCGACCCGTTCGACTCGGTGATGTCGCTGATCACCCGAATCGTGTAAGGGAAATTCTCACTGTTGGGCAACACGGGAGAGACGCTTCGTTCGGCCAAAACGCCGTGGCCGATTTCGCGGCGTCCCGGTCCGCGGATGGGGCGACACTCACCGACGGAGAAGGGGGGGAAATTGTAGTCCAGCATGAATTTCTTGCTGTACTCCTCCTGCAGCCCGTCGACGCGTTGCTCGTCGCGGGAGGTCCCCAGCGTCACCGTGACGATCGCCTGGGTCTCGCCCCGTTGGAACAGCGACGACCCGTGGACTCGCGGCAAGATGTCGGTTTCGCAGTAGATCGAACGCAGGCTCGAATGGTCGCGGCCGTCGGGTCGGGTTCCGGCCAGGATCCGATCCCGGATCACTTTCTCTTCCAAGTCGTGCCACGCCGATTTGAATCGACCGGCGGTGAACGCTCCTTCGGCTTCTGGGTCGGGAATGACCTCGGCAATCGCCCGATCGCGAAGTTCTCGGACGGCGTCGGCGCGGGCCTGCTTCCCCTCGACTTCCTGGGCGGAAGTGAAATCGTCGTAGTAGCTCTCGGTCAGCCGCTGCAGCAGCCCGTCATCCTCCGGTTCGACGTATTCGACCTTGGTCGGGTTGACCTTGGCGTACAGCTCTTGCTGCAACTCGATCACTTCGCGGATCACACCGTGAGCGAAGTGAATCGCTTCCATCATCTCCTCTTCGGGCATCTCGCGAGCGAAGCCCTCGATCATCGCCACCACGTCGGCCGAGCCGCTGACGATCATGTCGAGCTCGCTCTGCTCCAATTCCGTATGGGTCGGAAAGGCAACCAACTCGCCGTTGACCTTGCCAATACGAACCGAAGCGATCGGCCCGCGAAACGGAAGCGGGCTGAGATGCAACGCGGCCGCAGCGCCGGTCATCGCCAGTACATCGCCATCGTTCTCCTGGTCGCTCGACATCACGAACGCCTGGACCTGGACTTCATCCTTGTATCCGTTTGGCCACAGCGGACGGATCGGGCGATCCATCAGCCGGGAGCTGAGGATTTCCTTCGTCGTCGGACGGCCCTCGCGTTTGATGAATCCGCCCGGGAACTTACCGGCCGCCGCAAACCGCTCCCGATAGTCACACATCAGGGGGAAAAAATCGAGGCCGGGGCGGGGCGGGCCGCTCGCAACCGCTACCAAGACAACCGTCTCTCCATACTGAACCAGCACACTGCCGGAGGCCTGCTTGGCAACCTGTCCCGTTTCGAACGACAGCGTGTGGCGGCCGATCTTCCGCTCTACCCGGAATTTGTTCACAGTCACAATTACTACCTACCTTCTGGACGTCTTTTTACTACCTGCATTCACAACACGAGAGGCCGCAGATGCCATCAACCTCTCGGCATCGGCGGCAAACATACTCAAACTTCCTGAGACGGGGGGCGAGAAACGTGGGGGTGCTGCCCACAGGCATGTTTCGCACTCCGTCCGCGAACCGCTCGCCCGAGAGACTCGGGGAACCGCACCAACGAGAGCCCGTCGCTGCGACGGGGGAAAAGAAACCCGTGCCCCCGCTTGAGGAGACTCGGATGATCGCCGGCGTCGCAAGAATCGTGGCTCGAAACGGGCTACTTACGAATGCCCAGTTTTCCAATAATATCGAGATATCGTTGCGGGTCGTCGCCCCGCACGTAATCCAACAATCGCCGACGCCGGCTGACCAGTCCCAACAATCCGCGCCGCGACGCGAAGTCCTTGGGATGCGTCCGCATGTGCTCGGTCAAGCCGTTGATCCGCTCGGTCAAAATCGCAATCTGCACCTCGGGGGATCCGGTGTCGGTATCGGCCTCCCGGTGCTCGCTAATCAGCGCTTGTTTGCGCTCTTTCGAAATCGTCATTCGCTTCGTCTTCCATCATTTAACCTAGGCTACGAAGCCGGTAGTGTAGCGGTCCGAGTGGACGATGCAACGGCAAATCAGCAGCCGCTCGGGGGGCGGTTGCCGCGGGAGTGGATGACGCCGCGGGCGCGGAGGCTGCCGAGCACCTCGCCGGCCAATTCGGCCGGCGTTCGGTCCTCGCCCCCAGGAAGCCGAACCTCTGGTTGCTCGGGAGCTTCATAGGGGTCGCTAATCCCGGTGAAATGGGGGATCTCACCGGCGCGCGCCTTGCGATACAGCCCCTTCGGGTCGCGGGCCTCGCAGATCTCCAGCGGCGTATCGACGAAGACTTCCAAAAAGTCCCCCTGGCGGCCCGAACCTTCGACCGTCCGGCGAACCCGTTCGCGGTCGCGGCGGTAGGGGCTGACGAAGGCGGTCAGGGTGATCAGACCGGCGGAGGCCATCAGCGCGGCGACCGCGGCGACGCGGCGGAGATTTTCCTGCCGGTCGACCGAGCCAAACCCAAGCCCGAAACGCTGGGCGAAGGCCTCGCCGTATTCCGCCGCCAGCCGGTCCGGGGGGGCACACAGGCCGTGGCGAATGTTATCCCCGTCGAGCAGCATCGTGGCCGCCCCGAGTTGCTGCAACTGGCGGTCCAGCTCGTTCGCGATTGTGCTCTTCCCGCAACCGCTCAAACCGGTGAACCAGACCACGACGCCACGCTGGCCAAGCCGCCGCTGCCGATCGCGGCGGGCCACGGACGTTTCATGCCAAACGATGGACGAGGGCTCTTCCTGCATGCAATCGGCTCCGAGGTTCAAATACGGTAGCGGGAGCGGAGACAGGCTCGATGGGTCGCCGCGAGCTCGGCACGCGCGGCATACCCGGCCGCCGCCGCCATCCTCTCGACCGATTCCAACAGTCCAGCGTAGTCACCCAGCGACCCGAGACCGAGGTCCCAGCCCGAAGAAACGACGGCCGCATGGGCGCCGCCGAAATCGCCCGCCTCCCGACACCGCTTCGCTTGCGCCGTCCAATAGCGAGCGACCGCCTCGCGACAGGCCCTCGCATCACTGGAACAGAGGCTGCTCAGGTACTCGGAACTTTCAATCGACTCCGGAGAGAGGTCTCGCAACATCGCGGCGGAAAATTTGGCGGGGGCGCCCCCCCCCCCCCCACCCCCCCC
>CAYWXT010000211.1:0-9977 GCA_964462125.1 uncultured Pirellulaceae bacterium
TGGCCCATTGCCCCATGACGAGTGCGCTGGTCGCGACTGCCAACGAGAGGGCACTTATCACGGCAACGATAAGGCGACATGTCTTTCGCGAGAGACGTTCGTCGGCGATCCAGTAAGTCATGCCTGCAATGCAATGAGAACCAAAGGCAAACATGCACAACAGGAAAGCGGACACCATAAGCCAGGTCCACCACGGAAACTGCTGGCCTGGATTCAACGCATTCACAAAGATGAGTTTCAGAGCGGTGGCCAGCGGGAAATAATTGCCGAGCACCACAAAAAATAGTCCCGCCATTGCGCCGCCGATTTTCACGAGCGGATGGTGCCTGGAACCATCGACGCTGACGTCCAATTCAGTTTCAAAGTCAAACATGGCAGTCACCCCCGACCTCCCGCGTCGCATCCATGCCGCGGTTGCTGTTGTGGACCGAGTAAGGATTTTCCTCTGCGTCAAAATTCCCATGACAGCCAATGACGCTGTCAGAGACCGCCCGCACGAGCTTCCACAGCCCTGCGACCGAACACGTTCCGGCATTTGTGATGATAGTCTGAGGATTTCGGCCGGATGAACGCAGCCGCCTGTATGGCGACATAATCCTGTCCGGCTATTTGTCCATTCACTGCCCAAGCCTTTCAGCCGCAGGCAAATAGCCGTCCAGGTTGAGTATCGCATCAAGGGAGTGGCTGTTCTGGATACACGAGCATGGAAAGGAAGAAAGCAATCAAAAGAACGGCCGCGAACATGGAAGCCGCCACCCCTCTGCCGCTTCGCGGTGCACCTTCCAGCCGGTTGCGCAGACAATGCACCAAAATGACAATCGAAAGCGCGGCGAATAGACCTCCAATGAGTCCTGGAAGTGAAACATACCACCCTGCGGCACTGTCGTAAATGATCCACCCGAACGGCAACCCGTACTCAATAACTTCATGCCGGCCAACCGGGCCGCCCGTGGTGAGCTCCTGCACTTGCACCCAGGCCACGCTGAGCAGAAGTAGCAGTGTTCCCAGAGACAGTCGAAGTAAAAGTGACATATGTGGTTCCATTTGAGTACGAGGTTCGCGATCAATTGTGTTGTGCCATCGTCCTTGCAAACGGCGAGCAGTCTTCCATCGAGGGAAACAGCGATCGGTCCGGTTCGAAACTCCCATTGCTGGACGGGCTTCGCCGTTTCGAGATCCCAAAGGCGTACTGTTTCGTCCAAAGCCGACGCGGCAACGAGTTGATTGCTATCTGGGAAAAAGGGCCAAGCTGTTTGCACCGGTATCGACGGCCATTTTCTTATGAACCTTCCGCGATCATCGCAATGAAGCTGACATCGGCAGGCATGTACTGGAAGGATAACGTCGTTTGGTCACGTTTCCCGGGACTATTTGGGGCCTCTGGTTTGCCTTCCCCCGACTGCCTGTTCCCGGTTGAGGCGATGCGATCATCCTTTTCGGCGTTGCAAAATTCTTCGGCCCTCAAGTTGAGAGCGCCGCTACTGTTCCCAGAGGACCAGTTCGTCCGACATGAACTTGGCCAGGTGCAGGAGCATTGTGAAGCGTGTGATGAACGTGTTGTCTTCTCTGTCAGTCAGGTGAATCGTCGCCACCATCGAATTTGAATCTCCCCGCTGTAGTTCCACATTGATGTCCGGCTTGTGCCGGAGCAATGGTGAGTCGAGCCATCGCTGACGCACCAGCTTTTCCGGTCGAGCCCTGTCGACCGGCAGGTACACGATGCGCAACACCTCTGTCCCGTCCGGGTGCAGTGTCAATGCGAAGCCGCTTGAAACGCGTTGTCGTTGGCGGCGGGTTCCGGTCACGGAGTTCGAAAAGTGTCGGACCGCCCACGCGGTAGCGGCAGGGTCGACGTGCTGCCATACGGCGAGCTGCTCCGGTAAAGCAGCACGCTCGCCCCGATCTGCCTGGCGGTTCTGCAGCAGTTCTCTGAGATACTCCTGATGGGTTGCATAGATCAGCGTCCGTGGCTCCGGCTGCACAAAGAAGAGCCCCTCCCACTCCTGGGACGCGATGTAGGGCTCCGTGGCGAATTTCCGGTCGAGCACGTAGACCTTGTGTCCAACCATGGTCTCTACCGAGGCTGCATCGTCCTGCAGTAATTGCTCCAGCTGTTGGCGGGCCGCGCCCAGTTCATTTTCGAAGACGAGCACGTGACACCCCTGATATCGAAAGCTGCCGAAAGGCGAGACCGTGCTGTAATTGGTTGCTCCCACCACCGCGTACCTGAGCGGTTGTCCCGCCACGGATTTGAGGTATGAGACGCGGCCGCTTTCAGGATCAAGGTGGGGGTGCACAGTGAAGTACTGCAGCACAAATTCGACAACTTCCGAAAGATTGCTGGTCGCCTCGAAATCCTTGCTGCCGTGCAGCCCCCATGGCACTTGAAAAGACCGCGCCGCCATGATCGTGTCAGTCTGCTCCGGCATCCAGCCAAGTGTCTGCATCAGCGATTCGGGCCGCTTCGATGTCCGTCCGGAGTTCGGCTGTGCGCAGGCCTTGCTTCTGGCCAGTACGACCACGGCCACGAGAAGGAAAAGAATACGTGCGAATTCTTTGATACGGTATCGCTGCATGATTTACGCTCCGTGGCGCATTGGCTTCCTGAGAATCTGTTCAGCCCGTGTTGCATTCCCGGCTTTATCGCCAGGACCGAGAACGGTCGTCTGCTTGTCGGCTGGAAACGCGGCAATCGTGTTAGTCGTTTTCCCTGCCGTGGGCGGGGCGGGCCGAGTGTTCGGTCCGAATGGGTCGACCGGCTTTCGCTGAACCGGCGATCTGGTGCTTGCCCGTGTGATCGGTCCAGGTTCGCGCCGAAACTGGTGGGGCCGATAGTGCAGCGACTGTCAGCACGGCGCAAAGCAGGAAGGAGACCGGATGAGGCGAACTTCGCACCCAATGGGTCAAGATAGAAGTCATCATGGTCAGGAAGCTCCGTAGAAATTCAGTCCGCGGTACGTGGAGGCAACCGTCATCGGGATTCTACTCGATTCTTTCGATGCTCCAGTTGATGTGGCTCGGTCGCTGCTGGCCACAGCCTGATTTCTCCGGAAATGTCCCCGGAAACAAGCGTTCGGCCATCTGGCGAGAAAGCAACACTGTCGACCCGCAGACGATGTCCTTCAAGTCGGCATTTCTGCCCATTTTCAACGGTATCCCAAAGGCGGATCGTTTGATCGCCACTGCCGGTAGCCAGCGTCCGGCCGTCGGGGGAAAAAGCGATCGCGTTGATCCGTTTGGCGTGCCCATGCAAGAGACCTTGATGCGACCGCTGCGAAACGTTCCATAGACGAACGGCTTGATCTTGGCTTGCCGAGGCCAGTGTCTGGCCATCCGGAGAGAAGGCGAGATCGAAAATTGTCCGGGTATGCCCCGTTAAGTACCCGCTTCGTTTTCCCGTATTCACGTTCCAAAGCCGTATCGACAGATCGTTACCGGCGGAGGCAAGCAGCATCCCATCGGGCGAAAAGGCAACCGCTCGGACCCGCCCTGTGTGGCCGTCGAATGTCTGCTGTAGAGTCCCGTCTGCCGTGTTCCAGATCTGGACCTTGCCGCCGGCGCCGGCGGTCGCAATATGTCGGCCATCGGGGGAAAGGACCGCAGCCTCGAATCCGCCCACAGGTCCGCCAAACGTTCGGAGTCGTTCTTCGCGCTCAAGCGACCAGATTTCGACGCGACCGGCGTTGCCGTTGGGAGAACTCGCTCGATGTCCGCAAGCAGCCAGCCACGATCCGTCAGGCGAAAAGAGAATCTGTGTGATCGTCTTCAGCTCGCCACGGAGCGCACCGAGTTTTTCAGCGGTTTTCAGTTTCCAAAGTTGCACGGTGCCGGAATCACCCGCAGCCGCAACCATGCTTCCGTCGGGCGAAACGGCCACCGAATGGACCGCCGCCTGATGGTTCAAAACGAGATCGTTTGAGAGGAAGTCTTCCCACAGTTTGACAGTGCCGTCCTCGCTACCAGAAATGAGACGCTGGCCGTCGGCGGTGAACGCGAGCGAACCGATCGAACTGCCGTGCCCTTTCAGTGTGGCAACCTGTGAATTCTCTTCGGTGTCCCAAAGTTGAATTTGACGGTCGCTGCCGCCACTGGCCAACAACCGACCGTCTGGGGAGAACGATACGGCTGTCGTCACATCGGTATGCTGTTGCAGTTGGTTCATGCGACCGGTCGCAAGGTTCCACAGCATGACGCCGTTGGTGCCTGCTGTGGCCAGTCGCTGCCCATCTGGCGAAAAGTTCAGGTCAAGTGTCAGCGGACCTGTTCCCCGCGGAAAGTGGCGGACTTTGCGGTCTTCCACGCTGCGCAGCCAAATTTGCTTGTTTTGGCGATCAGACGTCCACTCACCGAAAGACATCGCCAGCGATTTCCCATCGGGCGACCAGCTCAAGGTCGCAACTGCATCAGGGTGGTCATCCCACGTCGCCTGAAGTGTCCCGTCCGCGAGGCTCCAAAACCGAACAGCCCCATCCTGTGCTCCGGCAGCCAGAGTCGTGCTCTGGGGATCAAAAGCAATGGCGTGGATTGGAGCATCAGGCGCGTCGGGAAGGTCTTGACGCTCATCATTCTCGAGATCCCACAGCCAGACATCACCGTTGCTTCCTCCGGCAGCTAGCCACTGTCCGTTCGCAGATAGCGCCGTGGCATGAATCCAGCCGCCCGGTCCGGTCAGTTCTTCTGTTACCGAACCGCTCTCGGTATCCCACACCTTGATTTGCGGCTGACCGGCGCCCGCGGAGATGACCATCGGGCCGTCCGATGACACAGCAGTCGCGAAAACAGGACCCTCGTGCCGCAAAGACGCGTGGTATTGATGAGACTTTGCCCACCAGTAGTACCACTCGAACCCGCGCAAATCAGTCTCGTGCGGGGGCGGGACGTGAGTTTCGAGCAGCCGGTGTATTCGTGAGACGTTCGCTTCTTGCCAAGCCTGCGGGAGAAGATTCATGTGGGCCATGTAGAGCAAACGACGAAACCGCCGCTGAGAAGTTTCGGCGGCAAGTCGCGCCTCTCGCTGACGGGTCGCCGCGGCGTTGGCCCGAGCGGCTTCTTGTTTCGCCTCCTCGGTCGCGAGTTCGGCTTCGGTTGCTTTTCGTTGCGCCACCAAGGCGTTTCGTTCCGCTCGCAGCCATTGCCAACTCACGGCGGCGAGACCGACCATCAGCGTGGCCAGCAGAGCTGCGGTCAGGCCGGCGACGACCGGATTTCGGCGGCACCACCGCCAAAGCTGCTCTCGGCGAGTCACGCGGCGAGCGGCGATCGGCTTGTCCTGCAAGAATCGCTGCAAATCGGCTTTGAGTTTCCCGGCGGTCTGATACCGATGCCGCGGTTCACGGTCGATGGCTTTCAGCACGACCGTCTCCAAATCGGCCGGGATCCTCGGGTCGAGCTTCCGCAAAGGGGGCGGCGATTCGTGGAGTGCCTGCTGAATGGCCTTCATGCGATCCGCTGGATCGAACGCGGGGCGCAAAGCCAGCATCTCGTACAGCGTGATTCCCAGGCTGTAGATGTCGCTGCGCTGATCGGACTGTCCACGAAATCGCTCCGGCGGCATGTACTGCACGGTTCCCACCACGTCGCCGGTGTTGGTCAGGTCATCCCCCTCTGTCTTGGCTAAACCGAAGTCGGTGATCCAGACCCTTCCGTGTAGGTCCAGCAGTAAGTTGGAAGGCTTGATATCGCGGTGAAGAATCCCTTCGCGATGGACGTGTTCCAGGGCGTCGGCGACCTGCGCGCCGACCTCAGCGACGCTTCGAAAATAACCAGAAATCTTTGCTTCGTCGTAGCTGGCATCCGGCTGGCCCGGTAACGTGATCGACGAAGGTTCGGTGTCGTCCGCCGCCATCGAAGCCGTGCTTGCCTTACCGACCGGCAATCGATTCGGTTCGTTTCCCGCTGACGAAGAGCCGATGCTTACTTGTTGGACGCCCGCTGACCAGTCACGCGTCCCGGCCGGTTCTTCGGCGGAACTCAGCGACAAGCGTCCCGTCAGCAGGGATTCGGCGATGCTGCCGACATCAGGCGTCTCGATCGCCTTCGTGGGTGCCGCCGGCTGCTCCGGAGATCCAGGACCTGAAGATCCACGCTCATCGGCTGGTGCAGTAGGACTGGCGGATTGTTCGCGAAGTCGTTTTAGTTCACGCAGCACATCACTGATCGCCTGCCCATGAATCAGCTGCATCGCGTAGTAGCATACGTCATCCTCGCGTCCGACCTCGTACACGGGGACAATGTTCGTGTGGTGTAACCTTGCCGCCGCTTGGGCTTCCTGGTGAAAGCGGCTCACCAAACGTTGGTCGTTGGCAATCTGTGTCGAGAGAACCTTGACCGCAACGCGACGGTTGAGTGAGAGCTGTTCGGCTTCATAAACGACTCCCATCCCTCCACGACCGATCTCCCTCAGCAAGTTGTATTCGCCGATCTGTGTTGGGGCGGGATCGGTGAAAATGTCCTCCGGCGGATTTGCACCGGCCGACATCTCCGTGGCGCCTTGCTCCATCATCACCAGCATTGGAAACAGTTCCCGTATCCGGTCGGCATGCTCAGGATACTGCCCAGCGTACTCGCTCGGAGACGGCCGCTCGCCGCGGCGGTAACGCTGGAGAAACTCGTCCGCCAATTTCCCAACCGGATCGGCTCCGAAGGTTTCGTCACTCATTCCCGATTGCT
Organism: uncultured Pirellulaceae bacterium; assembly: GCA_964462125.1. Lineage (GTDB taxonomy): Bacteria > Planctomycetota > Planctomycetia > Pirellulales > Pirellulaceae > JAWLFY01. The sequence goes on from CAYWXT010000211.1 coordinate 6,670, forward strand.
CCTCCAGAGTTGCAGTCCCACATGCGTCTGGTTCTCAAAGGTACTCGCGGCCGCCTGGCATCGATGCCAATACCTGTTTCAAACTCTCCAAGGCGCGGACGTACCGATTGCAGGCCGCCGACGGCTTGATTTCGAGCGCGTCGGCCGCCTCCGAATTACTCAGTTGCTCAAAATGCCGCAGGGCAAGTATCTCGCGGTCAACTTCATCCATGCGATTCAGCGCTTCCTGCAAGCAAAGCTTTAACTCCGCCTTCGCGGCCGCCTGCGTCGGCGAGGTGAGCTTTCCGATCAACTGCGCCGCGAGGTCTGCCGAGGACGCCTGGGGCAAAGACGCTCGATACAGCGACACCTCCCGCTTCAAGTCGCGGGCTTGTACCCCCAGGTGCTGGCGATGCGCCAAAGCGAGTTGCTGAAGTGCCAGGAACCTGACCCAAACAAAGAACGGTACCCTTGGGTCACCGATATATTCATCCAGCCGCCTGGACGCTTCCAGGAAAGCCGCTTGAACGACATCGGCCGGGTCGACGCGTCGTTGCAGTCGTGGATCAATCCGGAGACGGATCATCCGCAATAATCGTGGTTCGAATCGCGACAAAATCGGTCCCAGACGCTCGGGCTCCCCGCCCGCGGCATGGCGCAGCATTTCCATTTCGTTTGACGTATCGACCATGGCACTTCCCCAATGTCGGTACTGCGCCAAGGCGACGACATTCACAGAAAAATTCGCGAGAAAATCTGCTCGTTGGTCGTGCACCCGCTCAATACACGCCGAAACCAAACAACAAAGTATCCAGACGTCGCACGTTGATGAGCAGTCATGCACCCGTCCGGGCTCACGCGGCAGGGCATTGCGATCTCGGCATCGACGCCGCTCGCGTCCGATGCTGCTCCGCAGAGTATCGCCTGCTGCGAGTGCCGATTCCCTGGGTGAGACTGGAGTCTCACGGATGTGAGTCTATCAGATGATTGCTCCGATTGGAAAAGTGCGAGGTGAAGGCAACTGCGCCAGGGGCGACCGACCACAGCGTCCGCGGCGAAACAGTGGCAAGCGACTCGACGCGTTGCTTGTGCGACAGCGATGGCAAACGGGAAGCCAACGCGGTCCAATGCTTGGTTTGCATCGGCTTGAGCTGCTTGTACCAACCGCCGTATTCCATCAGTATTTCGCCGGTCACACCCGCCATGAAACAGCCTCCACGCCCTGCGGAACATTGCAATCGACCACCTTGTGATGGTTACGGCGATGTCATCGTCTTTGCGAGCTTTTGTTTTCCAGCCTCCGGTGCTTGATTCTGTCAAGCCAGGTCAGGATTTCACCAACACGTTGTCGCGTTTGACCGTCGCTTCTGTCTCGGAGATCCTTGAGTACCGAGCGGACACGCTCGTCAGCCACGATCTCTGGCGAGACCGAATGTATCACTTCGTTAAGTATGTCCAGGGCGTAGGGGACGTTCTCGTCGTCCTTAATAGCTTCAATGGCGAATTTCAATGCGGCTTTCCGTGCCGCTTTCGAATAGTGCGCTAAATGGGCAAGAACAGATACCGCTCGCCATCGGACGTCCGGGTCATCATTTTCGAGCATCCGATGCAGAGCGGGGACCGCCTGCCTAAGTGGCTTCCCAAGATTGCCAAGTTGAATTAAAGCGGTTCTCGCTGCCTCGGCAACCGTTTGGTGATCACTTTTGATCGCCTGAAGCAACTCGGGTACATAAGCCGTCTCATCAGAAAAGGCGCCGCCAAAGGAGTTCGCGCCGCCGGTGTCCATGCCTTCTCCCTCAACGCCCGGACTGCGGTTGCGGCCGAAGATGTCTTCTTCTCCCTTCACCAAAGCTCGAATCGCTGCCTCCGCCACCTGGGGCTGCCCATGCCCAACCGCCTTTCGTAACGCCTTTTTCAGATATTCATTGCTGAGGTCGCCGTCGATGTCCGTTGCAGCCTGTATTGCCACTGTTGCCACCTGCGAATCCGGGTGGCCGATGGCCTCGACAATAGCCGGAATTGTTGTCTCGGGAGCCTGCGAATCCAGCTTTTGCAAAACCCGCAGGGCAAACAGACGGCCATTGCGGCTTCCGTCACTGAGCGTTTCCTTCAGCAGTGGTAACGTTTCCTCCGGGTCGATTTGGCTGAAGACATAAATCGCCTTTGACTTCAGTTTCCCTTCGGGGGACCCTGCCGCAATTGTCGACGTATCGTACTGTCGCATCACCTCGAAAATGGCCGTTGCCGCCTCGCGAGCATAGCCGTATTTGGCAAAGGTGCCGAGCGCCTCGATTGCTTCGATGCGCTCCTCCGGTTTGAGTTCCCTTTGCAACAGGCGTTCCCACTGCGCGTAGGGCACTCCGTCGTAGCGCAAGTCCTCCCGGCCGCGCGGCGCGTTACTGTTTTCTGCCGCCACAGGTGCTTTCCACGCCATGAGACCAAAGCCAATGATTACTCCGGTCGCGATAATGCTGAGGATCTGTTTAGAAATTTGCATCGGTTCTCTCTCCTTATTTAGGATGTGGCGTATTCGGACCAGCAGACGATGCTGACCCATGGATGAAACGACGGCTTCGGCAGGCAGCTGCGGGGCGCGACAGCCGGCAAGCCGGGCCAAAAAGTGGACATACCGAATCGGCTGCTGCGTGCGGGCAATCACCGCCGCGTCGCAGCAGTGCTCGCGCTCGCGGCGCACCTATGCCGACACAACCCAGATGCCCGGCTGGAAGAACAAAGTTGCTTCGACAACCCGCTGCAGCAGATTCACCAAGTTGTCCCGACGCCGGACATGGGCCAGTTCATGCAGCAGGACCATTTCCACCTCGTTCGGGGTCCATCCGCTAACCGCAGCGGGCGGCAGCTTCCGGTCACAGCTGAATCATCGCGGCGCCTCCCGATGGATTTCAGCCAACAGCCGCGGCGCTTGCGCCACAGCGTCTCCGGAGAGGACAATTCGCAGCTTCCGTCCCGACGTTTCTTTCACCTCGAGTTGACACTGCGTGCTGGGAGCAAGCGGTATCGGTGCCAGTTCCACGAAAGTTGGATCCGGCGGGTGGTGTTCGGTGGCTGCGGGCTGTTGTCGATTCTCAGACGCCGTCAAACCCAAGCGATCGAGCCATTGGCCCAGTCGCTGAGGATCCACGCGAAGCTGCTCCGCGGTGGCCTCAACGCCGTGCTTGGAGGCGGTTTCGGCGGCGAGGGTCCATAACTCGTTGGGCAAGCGCCCTCGGCGTCCAGAGCGTCGCCACTGATCAAATCGCCGTTTGGCCCGCGTCAGATCGCCAGCGCCGCGGCCGCGGGAATGCATTGTCATCGGTCCTCCTCCACAA
>CAYWXT010000212.1:0-9785 GCA_964462125.1 uncultured Pirellulaceae bacterium
CAAGCATCACGCGATCTGCTTTGTCCCGCCGTGCAGGGCCGATACATCGGCAGCAGCGGGATGCGGCCCCCGCCCGGGGCACGCGAGCCGCAGATTTCCCGCTGCCCGTTCCTGACACTCGGCGAATCGATCGGTATCCTGAGCGGACCGGTTCGTTTCTCCGGGAAGCTTTTTCCGGCCTCTCCCCTGACCCTGACTGAGAAACCGCAGTCGTGAGCGAAACCATCAACGTCGAAGTCCCTGGCGTCGGAGAGTCGATCACCGAAGTGCAAATCGGTCGCTGGCTGAAACAGGAAGGCGACTGGGTTCGAGAAGGGGAAGATCTGGTCGAACTTGAAACGGAAAAGGCTTCGGTCCAAATCCCCGCCCCCGCCTCCGGGGTCTTGCAGTCGATTTCCAAACCCGACGAAGAGTTTGCCGAGGTGGGGGAAGTCATCGGGGCGATCCGCCCTGGCGAGAAGCCGAGCGGCGAAGAATCCTCCGCAGCAGAGAAGACACCAACAGAGAAGGCCCCGGCCGAGAAACCTTCGGCAGAAAAGGCTTCGGCAGAAAAGGCTTCGGCGGAGGAGACGTCCCCGGCCAGCGATCAATCGCGGGGCCAGTCACGTGATCGCGTTTTGGGCAAGTCGCAGGCGGCGTCGCCATCGGCGGCTTCCAGCGCCAGCGGTGCGGCGAGATCGACCGCGGCGGCGAGCTCCGGCCGTGGTTCGGCTGCGGGGTACGTGATGCCAGCGGCCCAGCGGTTGCTGGAGGAACATGGAATCGATGCGGCCGATGTCCCGGCGACCGGTCCCGGCGGTCGACTTTTGAAAGAAGATGTGCTGGCGTTCATTCGCAATCGTCCGCCCGCACCGGCCGGTTCGGCAGCCCCCGTTTCCGCCCCCGCTTCCGCCCCCGCTTCCCGGGGCGCCACCGACGTGACGACCCCGCTGCGCCCCGCAGCACCAACGTCTTTGGTCACCGAGCCTTCGTTCCGGGCCGAAGAAGTCAAGCCGATGAGCATGCTCCGCCGCACCATCGCCGCACGGCTGGTCGAAGCCCAGCAGACGGCCGCGCTGCTGACGACCTTTAACGAGGTCGACATGCAGCCGGTGATGAAGATTCGCCAGAGCCACAAAGACGCCTTTCAGGAAAAACATGGCGTCAAACTTGGCTTCATGTCGTTTTTCGCCAAGGCGGCGGTCGAGGCGTTGCGGCGTTTCCCCGCGGTCAACGCCGAGATCCGTGACGGCAGCATGGTCTACCGCAACTATCAGGACATTGGGATCGCGATCGGCGGTGGCAAGGGGCTCGTCGTGCCGGTGTTACGGAACGTGGAGCGAATGTCGTTCGCCGATGTCGAGCACGCGATCGGTGAATACGCCCGACAAGCGCAGGAAAATCGGTTACAACCCGATGACCTGATGGGTGGCACCTTCACGATCAGCAACGGAGGGATCTACGGGTCCCTGCTGAGCACCCCGATCGTCAATCCGCCCCAATCCGGAATCCTCGGCCTGCACACGATCCAGGATCGTCCCGTGGCGGTTTCCGGCCAAGTTGTCATCCGTCCCATGATGTACCTGGCCCTGACCTATGACCACCGCATCGTCGATGGCCGCGAAGCGGTCGGGTTCCTGAAAACGATCAAGGAAGTGATCGAAGATCCGACGCGGTTGTTCCTGGAAGTGTAACGCTCCGGCTCGGCGCGGGGGATGGACTACACCTCGAATTCCTGTCCGACTTTCAAGACCACCGGGGCCGCGTTCGTCTCCTTTTCAACGCGCTGGGCCCACATTCCAGCGTCCTGGCTGATCGGGGGCCAGGTGTTGTAGTGGTTGGGCAACACCGCTTTCGGCTCGATCAACTTGATGGCTTGAATCGAGTCGTCGATTCCCATGGTGTACAGATCGCCGATCGGCAGCACGGCGACATCGGCCCCGTGAGCGTACAACCTCATGTCGCTGAACAGCGCCGTGTCGCAGGCGAAATAGAGTCGCGCCCTGTCGATCGTCAGCAGAAACCCGCCCGGGTTGCCTCCGTCGGAGCCGTCGGGAAGCATACTGCTGTGCAGCGCCGGGACCAGCTTCACGTTCCCGAAATCGGTCTCGACGCTGCCGCCCAGGTTCATCCCGAGGGCCTCCTCGATCCCGTGTATTTGGGCGAACCACTGCGCGACTTCAAAGTTGGTGATCAAGTTCGCCCCACTCGCCTTGACGATCGGCTCCACGTCGGCGACATGGTCGAAATGGCCATGTGAAACCAAGACGTACGAGGCATCCTGGAAATCCTCAGGCTTCGCTGTCGCTGCCGGGTTGTCCTTCAGGAACGGGTCGAGCAGGATCCGGTGGCGACCGGTTTCAATCAGCCAGCTGGCGTGGCCCAGCCAAGTCAGTTTCGTCATCGGGCTCTCTTCACGATGCGGGTGGTTCCGTATCACGCATTGCTTACAACTTGATAACAACGCTCGCAGGTTCAACGTTCCCAGCGAAGGCCGAGTGCCGGCGACTCCACCAGGATTTGGGGACGTCCTCGATCAGGCGGAAACGCTACCACGTCTCTCCCCGCAACCGTGCGATCTCCATCGCGTCCTTGTCGCCGCGTCCGGAGAGGCAGACGACGAGGTGTTCGTCGGAGGACATCTCGGCGGCCAGCTTGAGTGCCTTGGCGACGGCGTGGCTGGTTTCCAAGGCTGCGATGATCCCTTCGCGGCGCGCCAAGGAATCGAACGCCTGCATCGCTTCCTGGTCACCACATTCGCTGTAGCTGACCCGGGCGGTCTGTTTCCAGTAACTGTGCTCGGGACCGACCCCAGGGTAATCGAGCCCGGCGCTCATGGAGTGCACGTCACAGGTTTGCCCGTCCTCGTCCTGCATCACGTAGCTGTAGCTGCCGTGCAGCACGCCGGGGCTGCCGTGGGACAAGGGAGAGGCGTGGTCGCCCGGTTGCGTCCCCCGGCCTCCCGCCTCGACCCCGTACAGTTTGACCCCCTCGTCTTCCACGAAGGGATAGAACATCCCCGCGGCATTGCTGCCACCGCCGACACACGCGACAACGCGGTCGGGGAGCCGGCCAAACGTCTCGCGGCACTGCTGGCGGGTCTCACGGCCGATCACGGCTTGGAAATCGCGAACCATCATCGGAAAGGGGTGGGGACCAATGACGCTGCCGATGATGTAGTGCGTCGACTCGACCGACGCCATCCAATCCCGCATCGCCTCATTGACCGCGTCGCGGAGTGTTCGCGAGCCGCTTTCGACCGGCGAGATGGTGGCCCCCATCAGCTTCATGCTGAACACGTTCGGCTTCTGGCGGCGAATGTCCTCGGCCCCCATGTAGACCGTGCAGGGGAGCCCGAAGTGGGCACAGGCGGTGGCGGTTGCCACGCCGTGCTGGCCCGCCCCGGTCTCGGCGATCACCCGGGACTTGCCCATCCGCAGCGTCAGCAGGGCTTGCCCGACCGTGTTGTTGATCTTATGCGCCCCGGTGTGATTCAGGTCCTCGCGTTTGAGCCAGATCTGGCCCCCGCCGGCCGCTTCGCTCAGCCGCCGGGCATGGTACAACGGGCTTGGGCGGCCGACGAAGGTCTTCAGCAGCGATGCCAACTCCCGCTGAAACTCCGAATCCCGCTTGGCACGATCGTATTCCTCGGATAGCTGGTCCAGCGCCCGGGTCAGCGTCTCGGGAACGAAACGGCCGCCAAAATCTCCAAAACGCCCCCGCTCATCAGGGACGGCAGCGTCAGCGTGGGACTTGGCAGGTACGGTGCTCATCGATCGGGATTCCTGGCGGACGGTCCCCCTCGCCCTACGCCTCCCCGGAATGCCGGGGGAGCAAGGAAACAAGAGAAACCGCTGGGAAGGGCGAATTCGCGACGCTTGGAAAGAGATTTCCTCGTGCCAAGTGACTTCCTCGTGGCAAGTGAATTGTCACGGGGGAGGGAAGTGTGGTCAACGCGGTCGCCTTCCACTCTTTCTCCCCTCCTTCGTGTTTTCCATGTTCTTTGTGGTCCACTCCCGCGACGGTTGCATTTGCCATGCCTGAACTTCCCGAAGTCGAAACGATGCGGCGGGGGCTGTTGCCGATCGTCAGCCGCCAAATCATCGCCGCCGAACGTCCCCCCTGCGATCGGCAACCGATCGTGTTCACACCACCGATCGACACCTTTCGACGACGCGTCGTCGGTCAACGGGTCGTTTCGGTCGGCCGGCGTGGCAAGCGGGTGTTGATCGGCTTGCAGGCTGACCCCACGGGGGAGCAGTCTCCGGAGGATGGCCAGGCGATCGTGATCGAGCCGCGAATGACCGGCCTCGTGTTGCTCTCCGAGCCGCCGACCCAGGAACACCTCAGGTTGCGGCTCACCCTCGGCGGGGACTCGACGCTGGAACTGCTCTTCTGGGACCGCCGCGGCTTGGGGACGGTCAAACTGCTAGGTCAACAGGAACTGCACTGCCAGCTCGAATCAAAACTCGGCGTCGACGCGTTGGAGGTTGACGAGACGGCTCTGCGGTGCCTGTTCGGTTCCAGCCGACGGGCGATCAAGGTGGCGCTGCTGGACCAGTCCTGTGTGGCGGGGATCGGCAACCTGTACGCCGCCGAGATCCTGTTCCTGGCAGGGATCGACCCGCGGACCCGCTGTGACCGACTGACCCGGCCGCAGTGGCGGCGGGTTGCCGAGGCGATTCCGCGGGTGCTACTGGAGGCGATCGACAACGAGGGGAGCACCCTGCGCGATGGCACCTACCGCAATGCGCTCAACAACCCCGGCAGCTACCAGAGTTCTCATCGCGTCTACGACCGCGCCGGGGAGCGCTGCCCGCGGTGTGGCGACCAAGGGATCATACGGCGGATTGTGCAGGCCCAGCGAAGCACGTTTTTCTGTCCGCTGTGCCAGCGGAGGAGCGGGCGGCACCCGGCGGTGTCAATGGAAGTTCGCAGTTCTTCGCCATGCCGGTAGAATGGGGTGGCCGAGGGGATTCCCGTTACCAACTCGCTCCCGAGACAACCCGATGGACCTTGCCACGAACCGTCGCCAGTGGCTTCGAACCGCCGCCCTGCTGACCGCCGGCGCCGCCGCAGGGCGCCGGTCCGCTGCTCAGGAGTCGGCACTCGACCCGCGTTGGAAGGACGCCGCCACCCGGGGGCTCGATTGGCTCAGCCGCAATCAGTCCTCCCGAGGACACTGGAACACGAATGTGTATCCCACCGCAATGGCAGCGCTGGCCGGCACCGCACTGATCGCCAGCGGTAGCACGACGACCCAGGGACCCTATGCTCGCGAAATCGCTCGCACGGCCGATTTCATCATCAGCAAAAGCCGCGACAACGGGCTGATCGGCGACCCGACGACCGACCAGCGATACACCTATGGCCACGGCTTTTCGATGCTGTTCCTCTCGCAAGTTCTCGGCGAAGAGGGGCTCCTCGACCGGCGGCAGGAACTGGTGGAGGTGCTGACCAAGGCGGTGGAATTCAGCGGCAACGCGCAGACCGCCGCTGGGGGTTGGGGTTACGTCTCCGCCAAGGAAGGAAACGACTTCGACGAGGGCTCGACCACCATCACCCAGGTCCAAGGCCTGCGAGGTTGCCGCAACGCCGGGATCCCGGTCAGCGGTGAGGTTATCGAACGGGCCAAGGAGTACATCTACAGCTGCAAAAATCCCGATGGCGGGATCAGCTACAGCAGCCGCCAGCGGGGCAGCAGCCGTCCGGCGATCACGGCCGCCGCCCTGGCGGCACTCTACAACGCCGGCGACTACGACAGCGAGCACGTTCCGGAGATGTGGAACTATTCCAAGGAGACGCTGCACGACATCAGTGACGGTGCCCGCGCCTTCGGCCACTGGCACTACACCTATCTCTATTACAGCCAGGTCGTCTACCGGCAAGGAGACGAATTGTGGTTGCCGTTCCGCGACCGGCTGTACGACCGCATCGCGAGCGACCAACGCCCCGACGGCTACTGGGACGGCCAGATCCATGCGGTCTATGTCTCCGCCTGCAATCTGATCATGCTGCAACTCGACCGCGGCTACCTGCCGATTTACCAACGCTAGGAAAAAAGGGGTCAGGACCCTTTTTCACCCGGACCCTTTTTCACCCCAGGAAGCTGGGCGTCAGGGAAACAGCCCGCGGGCGAGCTTGGCTTCGGCAACCCGCTGCACCCCCTCGATCAACGCCGCGGTCCGCATGTCGGTATTGTCACGGGTCGCCCGCTGCAGGGCACGGTGGAAGGCAGCGGTGACGATCGACCGCAGGCGTTGGTTGATCTGTTCCAGCGTCCAGGTGTAATTCTGCGTGTCCTGAACCCATTCGAAATAGGAGACCGTCACGCCGCCAGCATTGGCCAAAATGTCCGGCAGGATGAACACGCCGCGGCCGGTGAGGATGTCGTCCGCCTCCAGCGTCGTGGGACCATTGGCTCCCTCGGCCAGCAAACGGCACTTCACGCGAGAAGCATTTTCGGACGTGATCTGGTTCTCCAAAGCTGCCGGCACCAAGATATCGCACTCCAGTTCCAGCAGTTCCGCACCGTCCATGGTGTCCCCCTCGGGGTAACCCTTCAGGAAGCGATGCTTGCGGGTGTACTCCAGCAGCGACTCGACCGAGAAGCCATCGGGGTTGACGATCGCGGCGGTCGCGTCGCTGACGCCGATGATCCGCACCCCCAGTTGCTCGAGAAACCGTGCCACGGCCGTGCCGACGTTGCCGAAGCCTTGCACCACCGCGGTGGCCCCACGCAGCTCGATTCCCAAGTGTTGGGCCGATTCTTCGACCAAATAGACCAGTCCCCGACCGGTCGCTTCGCGGCGTCCCAGGGAGCCGCCTAGGACAACCGGCTTGCCCGTCACCACCTCCGGGACGGTATAACCTGCCTGCTGGCTGTAGGTGTCCATGATCCACGCCATCACACGCTCGTCGGTCCCCATGTCGGGCGCCGGAATGTCGCGGTTGGGCCCGATCATCCCCAGCACCTCCGAGGTGTAGCGGCGGGTCAACCGCTGCAGTTCGTGGCCGCTCAGCTCGGTCGGGTCGATCCGGACGCCCCCTTTGGCACCGCCAAACGGCAGCTTCATCAGCGCGCATTTCCAGGTCATCCACATCGCCAGCGCCGAGACCTCCCCCAACGTGACGTCCTGGTGATAGCGGAGGCCGCCCTTGGTCGGCCCCATGGTCACGACGTGTTGCACGCGGTAGCCGAAAACCGTCTCGACCTGTTGGTATTTGTCGCGGCGGAAGGGAAAGGTGACCACCAGTGTCCGCTGGGGGAACAACAGCCTTTGACGGATGTTGTCGTCGAGCCCCATCAACTGGGCTGCCTTGAGCAACTGACGCTGCGCAAGGCGGAACATCGGTGAACTCCATTCTGCTTCGCGAGCTCGTGTCCGCTGCAGGGCGTAGCGAAGCGATCGGCTGAGGATTTCGCTGTTGATCTGCGACTTGATCAGGTAGTCCTGCGCCCCGTCCTCGACCGCCTTGGCCCCCAAGGTCACATCGCTGACGCCGGTGAGCACGACGATCGGCAGATCGGCGCTGGTTTGAGACTGAACGCGATAGAACGTGTCGAGCCCTTCGCTGTCGGGAAGCATCAAGTCCAACAGGACCAGGTCCGTACTCCCATTGGCCAAACGATCCAAGCCAGCCGAAAGCCGGTCGACCGCCTCGATCGCGAATGGCGGGTTGGTCGCTTCGCCCAACAGCTCATGAATCAACTGCGTGTGTACCGGGTTGTCCTCGACCAGGAGGACGCGAACGGGTCGATCGGCCATGAAAAATCTCCGTCATTCCTCGGGGGCCGCTTCCTCGGTGGCTGCGGGGTGTGACGCCGCATCCGTGTGCGTGGCACGTCGCAAGGCAGCGATCAGCCGGTCGGCCTCGCGCTGCAACTGTTGCCAAGTTTCCTCGGCACCTTCGAACTTCGCGTCCCCTCCCTTCCTTTCCAGCTCCAGCGCCAACTCGACAACCGGTTTGGCGGAAAAGATATCTGCTGAACCTTTGAGCGAATGGGCCGCACGATGCAATGTGGCACTATCCCTTTCGGTGATCGCGGTGTGCATCTGCGTCAATAGCTGAGGGCAGCCGGTCAAAAATGTGTCGACAATCCGGTTCAACGCGTCGGGCGAAAGATTGTACCGCTCGACCGCCCCCTGCAAGTCCAACACCACCGCGTCCCCCGGCTCCGCCGCAGCTCCCTGCCCCTCATTTCCACCGCCCCGAGCGGACGCGGGTTGATCCGCCGACTCCTCCGCCTGATCGCTCGAAGTCCCCTTCCCCGCCTCGGGCGGTTTGTCAGACGACGCCTCTTTGGCCGGCGGCGCGAACTGGGCGAGCTTTTCCCGCAACTCGTTCGGCTTGATCGGCTTGGCCAAGTAATCGTCCATCCCCGCCGCCAAGCAACGCTCGCGGTCACCCTTGATCGCGTGCGCGGTCATGGCGATGACAGGCACGTGGGCCCCGCCCTCCTGCTCGACCCTGCGCAGCTTGCGCGTCGCCTCCAACCCATCCATTTCTGGCATCTCGACATCCATCAGAACCAAATCAATCGATTCCGACTGCAGCGTCTCCAGGGCCTCTCGGCCATTTTCAGCCAACCGGACATCATGCCCCCCCTTGTTTAGAAGTGTCAGGGCCAGCTGTTGGTTGACCAAATTGTCCTCGACCAACAGGATCCGCAGCGGCTCGATCGCAGGGGGTGCCGGCGGCGGTTTCGGCTCCGGTGGCGGAGAGGCGTCTCGCAGCTCAAGAGCCGAGGTGATCGTTTCCAACAGTTCCGACGGCTTGACCGGTTTGATCAAAAAGCCTTTCAGATCGAGTTCGCGACCAAACTGCAGATCGGGTCGCTGCTCGCTCGAGGAGAGCATCACCAAGGCGATTTCACGCAATCGTCGATCGTTTTTGATCTGTTCCACCAGTTCGACGCCGCCGGTTCCGGGCATCTTCAGGTCGACCAGCGCCAGCGAAAACGGGTCGTCGTGGTCGTGCGCCTTTCGAAGTTCCGCCAGTGCCGCCGAGGCGTCGGCGACGGCCGAGGCACGCATCTGCCAACTGCGGACCATCTCTTCCAAACTGCAGCGGTTGGTTTCGTTATCGTCGACGATCAGCACGCGGACGTCCGCGATCCCGTCCGGGCACTCCAGCGGCGCGGGCTCGGTCTTGCCAAATCGAGCCGTGAAATGAAAGGTGCTGCCGACCCCCGGCTCGCTCTCCAACCAAATGCGTCCGCCCATCAAAGTGACCAGGCGGGAGGAGATCGCCAACCCGAGACCGGTTCCGCCAAAGCGTCGCGTCGGTGAGTCGTCGACCTGCTCAAAGGCGCGAAACACGCGGGCCTTTTTTGCAGGGTCGATTCCGACACCCGTGTCCCGGACCGTAAAGTGCAACACGACCTCCCGCTCGCACTCCTCCTGCCGCTCGACCTTCAACGCCACCTCGCCTTCGTCGGTGAATTTGATCGCGTTGCCGACCAGATTGACCACGACCTGCCGCAGCCGATGATGGTCCCCCACGACGCGGCTCGGCACCTCCGACGAAATGTGGTAGGTCAACTCAAGGCCCTTCCGATGCGCTCTCAGGGCTAACGACTTCAACGTGTCGCCCAGGTTTTCCCGAAGCACGAACGGGGCGGGCTCAAGATTGAACTTGCCAGCTTCGATTCGGGAGAAGTCGAGGATGTCGTTGATCACAGCCAAAAGCGAGTGGCCCGAGTCGCGGACCATCGTCAGGTGCTGCCGCTGCTCGTGACTCAAATCGGTATCGAGCACCAGCTCGGTCATCCCCAAAATCCCGTTCATCGGCGTGCGGATCTC
>CAYWXT010000213.1:0-9767 GCA_964462125.1 uncultured Pirellulaceae bacterium
TAAGGTCGTTATGAAACGTGGCAGCCCACCCGAAAGAGAGCACCTGATGACGAGGGGATTCGAGACGCGATGAACGCAGAGGCTTCTTCACTACAACGTCGATGCACGATCCATTGCATTTGGGGCGCCGTCCTGCTCGGGCTGGGTCTCTCCGCCGGCGGCGTGGGCGGTGCCGGGGCCGCTGAACCGGGTTGGTCGCCGGTGGTCATCGCAAGCGGCCCGTACCGCGAGCGGATCCGGTCGCTGCCGATCGAACAACGTCCCTACCGGCCGCTGCACGTCTACGGGAATACCGTGCGGCGGATTCACTATCGGGGAACGCCCTTCCGCTTGTTCGCAGACCCGAGCGTCTTACCCCAGCAGGCTCGTTCGCTGCCGCGCCGATCGGGTTCGGATCGCTGATCGATCGTCAATGGTGGTCGACGATTAGATTCCGCGACCGATATCAACCGAACCTCGGCTTCTCGATCCACCTGCAACTCGTCTCGATGCTTGCGATTTCGCGTGCGAAGTGGGAAAGAAATCGCTAGCGTGGGTTTTTGTGGTCGCCGCCACCGCACCCCCTTGGCATGACGCCCCTCTGCAGGTGAAGACCTGTGGAGGTGCCGACGAAGTTCGAGGCATCCGTTGGAGGGAGGGCGTTTGTCGTTTTGGCTCCGGCAAATTATTTTTCAGGGAGCTAATTCGGCAGGAGGCCGGTGATCGATTGTCCGCTTTCCCGCGTCCGTCCCTTGCCCGGAGCTAGCCGGCATGCCCGCATTTCAACCGTTGTCCCCCACGCCTCCGATCGACGGTCCTGCGCCGGTGCAGGCGCGGACATTGCCGGACTGGGTTGGCCAGCGTGCCGCCCGACACGGGGACCTGCCCGCGGTGGTGTTCCTCGGCGAGGACGGCGAGGAGTTGACCTGGACCTACGCGGAGCTGTGGGCCCGCGCTTGCGACGTGGCTGCCCGGTTACCGAAATCCCAAGGCGCCGCGCCGCGGGGGTTGCTCCTGTTCCCCCCCGGGATCGAGTTCGTCGCTGGGTTTCTGGGATGCCAAATTGCCGGTTGGGTCCCCGTTCCGACCTGCTACCCGAAACCGGGCCGCGAGATGCCGCGGCTCGATTCGGTCGCCCAAGATTGCCAACCAGCGGCGATCATTGGCGACCGTGAAACTCTGGATGGGATCGCGCCGGAAAAGCTTCACGAGCATGCGCGCGCCCTACCGCGGATTGCCACCGATCTGGCGGGGGCACCGGCGGCAAGCCCCGTGGACACCGCCGCACTCGACCCTGACGCCCTGGCGCTGCTGCAATACACCAGCGGCAGCACCAGCGAACCGAAAGGGGTGATGGTCCGGCACCGCCACCTGATGGCCAATTTGGAAGCGATCCGCCGCGGCTTTCAATTCGAGTGGCAACGCGACATTGAAGGGCCAGCCCCTTGCGGGGTGTTTTGGCTTCCGTTCTTTCACGACATGGGATTGATTGGAGGCATCTTGACGCCGCTGTATGTTGGCGGTTGCACGGTCTTGATCAGCCCTCGCGGGTTTCTGCAACGCCCGCTGCGGTGGCTGCAGACGATCAGCGACTACCGGGCGTTGATCAGCGGGGCGCCGAACTTTGCTTACCAACTATGCGTCGACCGAATCTCCCCGGAGCAGACCGACTCGCTCGATCTCTCCTGCTGGAAAACAGCCTTTTGTGGGGCCGAGCCGGTCTCGGCGCGAACCCTGGCGGACTTCGCCAACCGGTTCTCCAGCTGCGGGTTTTCGGATTCGGCGTTCTATCCCTGCTACGGACTCGCCGAAGCAACGCTGCTGGCCACCGGTGGCGATGGTCCTTCCCAGCTGACCGTGCTGACCGTCACCCGCGAGTCGCTCGGCCAAGGGCGGGTGGTGATCGACGACCAGGGGCGGGGACGCGATTTCCAAAAGCTGGTCAGCTGTGGCGAACCGGCGCTCGCAACCGACCTCCGGATCGTCGACCCAGAACGCCAGCGGGTTGCCGAGGAACGCGAGATCGGAGAGATCTGGCTCCGCGGAGAGAGCGTTACCGATGGGTATTGGAATCGCGCGGACGAAAATCGCGAGCAATTCAATGCAACATTGAGTGACGGCGAGGGGGGCTTTTTTCGCACCGGCGACCTTGGCTTCCTGCACCGCGGAAAGCTTTACGTCACCGGGCGGCGGAAAGACGTGATCATCCTTCGCGGACGAAATCACTTCCCCCAGGACATCGAAGCGACGGTCAAAACAACGATCGGTCGCGGAGCGGGCCAGGTCGCGGCCTTCTCCGTCGAGGGCCCCCGCAGCGAGGCCTTGGCGGTGATCGCGGAGGTTCCCCGACCGATGCGCGACGAGGATCTCCCCACCCTGGTTCGCTCCATTCGCCGCGTCGTGATCGAGGTGCACGAGGTCGATCCCCGGCATGTCATCCTGGTACGTCCGGGGAGCGTTCCCCTGACCAGCAGCGGCAAGGTGCAACGTGGGCAGTGCCGCGAACTGTTCGACACCGGGGCGATCCGGCACAAGTACCGCTACGACCGAGCTTCCGGCAGCGAACAGACCCCGATCTCGCTCCCGGAGCTGCCGAAGTCTCCGTCACGCGATGACTTGGAATCGGTCGCAGCAGCCGTTGAAACCTGGCTCTCGGAGTGGTTGGTCGTCCGCGCCGGGGTCGCCCCCGAGGACCTCGAATTCGACAAACCGTTCGCCGAGTACGGGCTCGACTCGATGACCGCAGTCGAATTGAGCGGAGAGCTCGAGGATTGGTCCGGTGTCGAACTGACCCCGATGATCGCGATGAGTTACCCGACCGTCGCCGCCATGGGCCGCTACACCGCCAAACAGTTGATCGACCCCTCTGCGATCACACCGGCTGGCGCCGCGATTGTGGAGCAAGCGCCTAACCTTTCTCCTTGAGCTGCTTCGCTTCCGCCTCCAATGACGCGATCTCACTTTCGAGCTGGCGGATCTCCTCGACGTCGTCCGCTTGCTCGCGGGACCCGGTCAGTCTTGGACGCAGCGTCTGCAGTTTCTTGTTGATGACGTCGAGTCGTTTCTTCGCTTTCTTGTCCATCGGCCATGCTTCTTCAATCAGGGGAGACGGGTTTTCAGGCAAAGCCTAAAATTCCAGCAGCGCGACGACAAAGTGTACAACCAACACATACAGCGTCGTCCAGAGGACGGTGGATGTGATCGCATCGCTGACATCGCGTGCGGATCCCTTGGGGGCCAATCCACGATAATAAGCGATCGCCGCCGTACCGACGCCGCACAACACGTTCTTGGCCAACACCCATCCCCAGCCGCTCCGCAGCGCCCGGTCCCACGGCGTCGTCGCCCCGGGGGCCTCCAGGTTGCGTTCAAAATGCTGCGCCCAGAAGTAGGGACCGATCGTGGGATGACTCCAGCTGAAAGTGATCAGACTGATCCACCGCGCCGCACTGTACGACAACCATTCCAACAGCGGCGTGGCGACGACGAATGCGACCAGGATCGGAACCAATAGGTAGGGACGGGGGCCGACACCGAGGGTCCGCAGCGCGTCGACCTGGCCCCCGTATCGCTTCACCCCAACATCCGCCGCGACCGCTGCACCGCAACGGGCCGCGATCAAGACCGTGGCGAGAACGGGGACCAAAATGCGGTACAGTGCAAACCCGATCGACGCCAGCAGTTCGTCGATCAACAGGGGCTGCGTATATAGCCGGAACGGCAGGAACCGGAAGGTGAAATAGGTACTGGTGAATCCGACAATCAGCCCAGCCAGGATGAGATAGACCCAGGCGGAAGGTCCACCGACCAGCCGCAGGTAATGGGCACAAAACCGCAATCCCCAGCGAGCCCGCGGGAAGCGAGGCAGCCCGTCCCACGGCAGCCGAACCGCCGCGATCACCGCGGAACCGCTGGCGACCAAAAATGATTCGATCGGCTGCCGGAGTTGGACCCACACCGATTCACCCAGGGGCGAACTCCCTTCCACCGGCGCCGGCTGCATTCGCGATGGGATCTGCTCCCACTGCTCGCGCGGGACGGCGAGCAACTGCTGCCGTTGACCGTCGACCAGCAAGACTTCATCGGCGATCGGCAGCAGCGTCTCGTAGTCATGGGTGACGACGATACTGGTTCGACGATGCGCCTGTTGGGTTTCGCGAATCAGCGCGGCGACTTTGCGGCCACTGGCGGCGTCCAGCCCGGAGGTCGGTTCGTCGTACAACACGATGTCCGGCTCGGCCGCCAACGTCCGCGCGATCGCCAACCGCTGCTTCTGTCCGCCGCTTAGACCGGCGACCGGCGTCCAGGCCGGAACCCCCAGTTCCTCGAGCCACTGGGCGGCGGTTTGCGACGGAGCGCTGCGACAGTCGCTCCGATGGTCGATGGCAAACTGCACATTGCCCAGCGGTGACAGCTCGTCGAACAGTGCGAACTGCTGAAAGACGATCCCCACCCGCCGCAACGGCCGGCCCTCCCCCTCGTCGATCTCGCCCCGCCAGGAAATCGTTTCCCCGACCCGGGGCAGCAATCCCGCCAAGGTCCGCAGCAAAACCGACTTGCCGGCGCCGCTGGCCCCGACGATCACCGTGATCTTTCCTCCCGGGATGACCACGTTTGTCCCCGTCATCAAGACCCGGCCAGCGACCTCGAGGTGAAGATCGATCAGCCGCAGCGGCGGCGTCCAACTTTCGCCGCGGAAATCGTCCGGGGAGGCAATGGAGGTCACCGATCGCTCTCCGACGCTACACCCGCGGGGTCGGCGGATTCATCGGCCAAGTAGACCAGGGGATAGGCCATGGGGGTCTCGGCGCGAACGATCGAAGGGCGGCGATCAGCATCTGGCGACGCCGTTTCGAGCCGCGGCCGCGCCACGAGCCAACGCCGATCCTTGCCCAAGATCTGACTTCGCAACACGCGGGCAAAGTTGGGATCGATTCCCTCCTCCCGGGTTCCGAACAGCTCGTCGCCGATCTGTCGAATCCCCGGTTCCAAGCGCTGGCCCGCCTCGGAGATTGCCAGCCGGGCAGACTCGTCGGTCCAGATTTCCCGCCAACGATCGCGGAGCCGCTGGTTTTCGACAAACGTCTCCCGGAGGATCGCACGCGCCAGACGGTTCGTCTCCGGGTCGTTGGCGAGTCGCTCCAGTTCGCTCGCCAACTCGCTGCGCACCGCAGGATTGGCGGCGATGTCGGTGAGAATTCGTTCCATGGCGACGACCAACTCGTCGAGATGGTCCTCGAACACCGGGATCGCCTCCGCCTCGACGAATCGTTCCCATTCGTTGCGGACGAGACTGCGGCGCGGAAACGGTGACTTGTCGTACATCGCCCGCCAACCGAAGCGCCACAGCGATGCCCGGTCCCACAGTTCGCGACCGATCTCCTCCAGGGGCGGTTGCCCGTGCCGGCGGACGATCGGCAAGACCTCACGCTTGGCCATCGGGATCAAACGCTCGGCAACCACTTCGTGGTGCAACCGCTCGCCGAGCTGATCGATATCCTCTCGGTGACGGAGGACCGATTCCCGAAATTCCTCCTCGATGATCGGCAGCGATTCGCGGAACGTTTGCTCGACCAATGGACGCAGGGTCGCGGTCAGCTGCTCGCCATGCTCGGCCATGATCTCGGCGAGTCGCTGACGGATCCGCTCGCGTTTTTCCGGCGGAAACATCACCGTGACCACGTCCTCGAGCCCGCCACCCTGCTGATGCAGCACCAAGTCACATGACCGAGGATCGACGTGTTCGTCATGCCAGAGGATCGATACGCGACGGGAACCCGGCTCGCCGACGACGTCGCGGACGTAACCGACCTGCCGCCATCGGCCGCCCGGCTCCCCAGGTGAATTTGCGTTCAAGGGCGAACCGGAGTCGTGAAGAAATACAGGGTCGTTGCGGCGGACCCGGCCGGTGGTGTCGGTGGCCGTGACGGAGCGGCTTGGCAGTAGCAGGTAGCGGGCAACCGAGAGCTGATGATCGGCGCGAGTGGAATCTGGGCGAGCCGCCAAGAGCCCACCGAGCAGAATCGCGGCGATCCCCCAGCTCAAGATTCCGACCGACAACCGCACCGTCCGACGGTCAACACGCAGCGCTCCCCACCCTTTCATGCGCCCGGTCCCGGCAAGCGTCGGAAGAGCCACTCCGGCGAGCCCCGCCGAAGCTGGTCCAAAACCACCGCGACGATGATGATCGCGCCGATGATGATCAGCGTGTACGTGTTGGGAATCGACAGTTGCGAGCAACCGCTGCGGATCACCGTGATGATCAGGGCGCCGACGATCGTTCCCACGACCGAACCACGGCCGCCACTCAAACTCCCGCCGCCGAGCACCACCGCCGCGATGATCTCCAATTCCTTCCCCGTGCCATCCGAAGGATTCCCGTTCTTGACGTCGGCAAAATACAGCAACCCGCCGATCGCGACAAAAAAACCGGCCAAGGTGTAAACCGCCGCCATCAATAGGGGAACGTTGATCCCGCACAGCCGCGCGGTTGACTCGTTGGAACCGATGGCGAACACGTTGCGGCCGAAGACGGTGAACCCCATCAGCAGCCCCACCGCCAACGACAATCCCGCCGCAATGATCGCACTGGTGGGCAACATCAGTCCGGGAATCAGATAGTTCTCTCCCCGGGATCCGGTGTAACAGAGGTACTGCAGCCACGCCGGGATGTTCTCTTTGGGCGCATAGACGGTCGACTCGTTGGCGACCAATTGACCGACGCCGAGAAAGATTGTCATCGTGCCGAGGGTGACGATGAATGGAACCACACCGGTAGCGCTGATCAACGTCCCGTTGAGCAACCCGCAGGCGCATCCGGTCAGGACGGTCATCAACAACGCCCCACACATCGCGGCGGCAAACCCCGGTTCCCCCGCCGCCACCTCAAGGTTCTTCAGTTGCACCGCCAAGACCGTACCGCTCAACGTTAGCGCCGTCCCGGAGGACAGGTCGATCCCACCGGCGATGATGATGATCGTCATCCCCAAGGCGGGGACGGCGACCAGCGAGGCGGAACTCAAGATCACGCGAACGTTCCGCAGCGACAGAAAGTAGCCGCCACCCCACAGGTGGTCAGCGATGCCGAACAGCAGAACGATCACCCCCAGGGCAAGGACCGGCCCGAGTCGGGAACGGAGAATGATCTTGGCAATGAAGCTCAACGCGGAAGTCATGGCAATGGGTCAATCACCGGGTACGGCGGCGTCATCGGGGGCGATCGCTGTGGCCATCACGTCTTCTTCCGTCCAGGCGGACGCGGCACGAACCGCTCGCAGCCGGCCGCGGGCGATCACGCCGATGCGATCGCAAACCGCCAACAACTCGGGAAGATAGGAGCTGACAAAGATGACGGTCCGGCCCCCCGCCGCCAACCGCCCCATCATGCGGTAGATCTCCGCCTTGGTCCCCACGTCGATCCCCTTGGTCGGTTCGTCCAACATCACGATATCGGCTTTTTGGTGCAGAATCCTGGCGATGGCGACCTTCTGTTGATTGCCCCCTGAAAGCTCCGAGACCGGTTGGCTCGCCGCTCGGGATTTGACCTCGACCTGCCGCAACAGATCCTCCGCGACGTGGTTCCGCTTCCAGAGGTTGATCCAGCCCCAGCGGGCGTAGCGTGCCAAACTTCCCATCGTGACGTTTTCCACCAACGATAAATCCTGGGCGAGTCCCTCCGACTTGCGGTCTTCGGACAACAGGCCAAACCCGCTCCGCATCGCCTGCCGCACCGAGCGGCCGACGGCGCGGCCATCGACCAACACCCTTCCGGAGGTGACGTGGTCGAGCCCCAGGAGGCAACGGAGTAACTCGGTCCGCCCGGCGCCGACCAGCCCGGCGATCCCGAAGATCTCCCCGCGGCGCAGCGAGACGCTGACCTCCCGCGGATACCGTGTACCGCACAGCCGATCGATCTCGACCCACCGCTCGCCCGGCTCGTGGGGAATCGTTGGATACAGGTCCTGTACGTCACGGCCGACCATCCGCGTGATGATCTCCGCATCGCTCACCTCGCCGATCTGCCCCGCACCGACATTCCGGCCGTCACGCAGCACCGCGTAGGTGTCCGCCACCTCGCGGACCTCCTCCAGGAAATGGCTGATGTAGACGATCCCGATCCCATCCTCTTTCAGCCGCGCGACGATCTCAAACAAACGCTGCACGTCCTCGCGAGGAAGCGAACTGGTCGGCTCGTCGAAGAGGATGATTCGCGCGTCACTGACGAGGGCGCGGGCGACCTCCAGAAGCTGTTGGGTCGCGACCGATTGATCCCCGGCGCGGGCCTGCGGATCGAGTTCGGCCAAGCCGACCGCCTGCAGGGCTTGACGTACCCGCGGGCGTTGTCGTGTCCGCGGCAGCCAGCCGGCGGCGACCCCCGGTTGCCCCAGCAAGACATTGTCCTCGACGCTCAAGTCGGGGGCGAGATTCAGTTCCTGGTACATCATCGCAATGCCAGACCGCCGGGCATCGCTCGGCCTCTTGGGACGGAAACGATCGCCGTCGATGTACATCTCCCCGGCGTCCGGCAGGTGCGCCCCACTGAGGGCCTTCAGTAAGGTGCTCTTGCCCGCCCCGTTCTCCCCGATCAACGCCAGCACCTGGCCGGAGGCGACCGTCAACGAAACGTCCTGCAGCGCCTGCGTCGGACCGAACCGCTTGCTGATCCCACGCATCTCCAGTCGCGGTGTTTCCATTTCATTCCTGGAGCTTCGGGTGCAACAATGCGTCGATCTCGGGGTCGTCCATATTATCGGGAGTCGCCACATATTCACCGGTCGAGATGAACGCTTCGGTCGGCTCGCCGCGCATCCCGGCGATCAGTGTCATAACTGACTGGTAACCCATCTGAACCGGGTCCTGAAGCACGATTCCCGAGCAGGAACCATCTCTCAACGCTTCGATCAGTGCATCGCTGGGGTCGAACGCGATCAGTTTGACCTCTCCGTTCAATCCCGCATTCCGCAGCGCCTCAAGGGTTCCGTTGGCATTGGGTTCACAGACGGCGAAGATCCCTGCCAGGTCGTCGCCGTGGATCTGCAGCAACTGGTCGACCTTCTCCTTCGCCGAGGTCGCATTGTCCCCGGCGTACTGGTCGGAGGAGACCACGTTGATCTGCGGATATTCCTGGAGCCCCTCCAGGAATCCCTCCTCCCGCTGCTCGGTACTCTCGCTGCCGGCGAGGTACCGCAGCAGGATCACGTTCCCCTTTTCGCCGATGGCGGCAGCCATCTGGTCGGCAGCCATCTGGCCCCCTTTGAAGTTATCGGTCGCGACGTAACTGACGATCTCGGGTCCGGCGTCGAGGCCGCTGTCGAAGATCACCACCGGGATCCCTTCCGCGATCGCTTCGTCCACCGCATCGACGAGCCCTCCTTTTTGGTTCGGCGCCAGCACGATGCCGTCGACGTGGCGGGTGATCATGTTCTTGACCACCTCGATCTGGCTGCCGGTGTCCGATTCGACTACCGGCCCCCGCCAGATGATCTCGACGTTCCCCAACTCCTGAGCTGCCTGGTTCGCTCCGTAATGGACCGATTTCCAGAACTCATGGCTGGTCCCTTTGGGAATCACGGCGATCCGCAGCGTGGACTCACCCTCCCCACCGTCGCGTTGGGAGGAGGGCTTGCAACCCACCGCCGTCAGGAACGCGGCGAGCAAGCTCAGAAGGCAAATTCGGACAACTGGTTTCACGAGGATCTTTCTCCGCATTCACATTTCGTTCATCTCGACAGCCAATGGCATTGGCTCGGCGCCACCAATCTGTAGGGTAGCAGAACTCGCGCGACCTC
>CAYWXT010000214.1:0-9736 GCA_964462125.1 uncultured Pirellulaceae bacterium
CTCCGCCAACAATGTGCCGAGATTGATCCACACCGTCGCGTTGTGCGGCTGGTGTTGCTTGGCGTCTTCCCACAGACGTCGCTCATCCTGGTAATGCGCCAATCGGCTTGCCGATAGTTTGCCGAACAATTCGATGGTTGATCGCAAACGAAAAGTTCACCAACGGGCGGGTGGCGAGCGGAGATTCTACCGGCGGGCGAAGCGGTCCTCGCTGCTGCCCGGTTCCAAACAATGGCCAAACACTTCGGATCGACTCGTTCTCAACGACGGCCGCCACGTCGTCATAGATGAACGGACCACGGGCTGCAGGCAGATACACCAGAGACACGGCGACCGCCAGGGCCAAGCCACCGCAAAACGCGAACGTGCGGGAATGAAGAAGGTCCGCCGTCATGGGTTCGTTGCTAGGCTGTGATTGAACACCTGTATGATCGCCTTCCCGCGCTGTCACACGAAGTCTTTGGAGTATAGTTCAGGAAAACATGGCCCCCTTCAGCGGAACCATCAAGCCGGGCCCGATCGCAGAGGCGGAACCCGCGAATCGGTCCATCCAACCAGAGCAAGCCAGTTGTTTCACGACCTGGAGAAGAATCGAAGTCACTACAACCGCGTTGTCCGCGAGAAGCAACCGCTCTACTTCGAGCGTTTTGACCGGCGGATGCTGGAAAAGCGGCCCAGGGTTCGAGAGTTGGTGACCCGAGTGTTCGCAGCCCACTTCCCAGAGCCCGCCGGTGATCTCCTCGATCTTGGCTGTGGAACCGGCTTCTACTTTCCCTTATTGAGCCGGCATACAGAGCGACTGATCGGCGTCGACGTCTCGGAGACGATGCTGGAAATCGCTCAGCAGGTGATCGACGAGTATGGGCTCGACAATTGTCAGGTACGCCAGGGGTCGGCACTCGAACTCGACTTTGCCGACGCCAGCTTTGACGTCGTCCATTCATGGGATTTCCTGCACCATGTGCCCGATGTCGCCGGTGCGTTGGCCGAAATCGCTCGCGTCCTCAAACCGGGTGGGCGGTACATCGCGTTGGAACCAAATCTGTTGAACCCTTCGATCACCTGGTATCACCTTCGCCGCCGTTCGGAGTGGCGCCTGTTCACCCAGAACCAGTTTGTGATCCCACGGCGGATGCGGGATCGGTTTGACGTACATGTCGCTTACGACAACACGATCATCAGTTTCCTCGACGAAAGGACGTGGTGGCTTTGGAATGCCATCGACCGTGTCACGTCAATCGCACCCCTGCACCTACTGTCGTTTCGTTACACACTCGTCGCCACCAAACAGTGACACGCACGACGATGCGCCGCTGCGATTTGGCGGTTGCTCACTTGGTTCCAAATGCCTTGTTCGTGACCACCTCGACCAGCAAGTCTTGAAAGCCGTTGCCGCGCGATTTCACGGCCGTCACCCCTTGCCGCAACTCCTGCTTCTCTGCATAGCTCACCGGTCGGCCCGTCGCGTAACTGAGCAACTTCTGTGACAGACACTCGGCGAAATCGTCGATGTTGTCGGCCACGAATTGTTTCAGATCATTCACATCGTTGAACTCGACGGCTCCTGAACCGGCGATGTCGTTGGGAAACACGCCCGTTGCACCGCGTCGAGATCAAGATCGTCCGAGTCGCGTATCTGCTTCACGCGATCCCAGCCCACGCCGCCACGGAGTCCTCTACCGTGCTCGACTTGAAGCCATCCGGCGAGCAAGCGGGGGTCGTTGTCGAACATCGTTCGCAGCGTGTCCGCCAGTGGTTCCTGCTCGCCTTTCACCCCGTCGATCGGAGCGTTGGCGAAATCGAAAACCGGCGTTTCCGACGCGTACAGCTCCACCACCGACTCGAACTCCGGCCAGGCGTCGGAACCAGGGGCGAAGCGAGAAGCGGAGACGCGAATCCGGTAGGTGCCGGCCGAACGAACCTCATACTTCTCCGGCCACGTCGAACTCCGCCACATCGTGTCCGTTTTCGCTGCGAGCCGCATCGCGCCGTCGATGATGGCGCCGGAGGAGTAGCTGATGACCAATTCGTCGGCCGCAATGGTGGTGCATGTGGAAGGCTCAGGCGGACGCGGCGGAGGAACGATCCGATCGGCTACCGCAATGGCGGATTGAAAATAGGCTTCCATCAGTGGGGCTGAAATCACTAGCCCCTCTGCCATGTTGTTGAAGCCGTGCACCGACTCGTCGGAGGGAAAGCCGTCAGGGGTTTCAAAATCGATCCCAAAGACCTTTCGAACGGTGTGTTCGTACTCGGTCCGTGTCAGACGCCGCAGGGCGGTGCCGCCGGTTGCGGAGTGCTCCATCAGCGCCATATGCAGCGATTCGATCCCGTCATTTCGCTCGCGGTCGCTGAGCGATCCCGCATCCTCGGGAGGCATTTTCCCGTTCCGCAGGACCTTCATTACCCGCTCGACGAACTCAGACGTTTTGGGGTCGGACCAGTCATGCCGGTTCGCGTCATCCAGGCGGACTCCGCCATTGGCGTCGTCTTCATGTGTTCCAATTCGACACGGACGAGGTCGCGAATCTTGTCGGGGTCGTTGCCGTGATGGGACAGTGTGTGGTATCCGGCCCGCAAGGTTCTTCCGTCCAGGGTGAAGACCTGGCCTAGGCCGCCGATGTTCATCGTGATCACACGCGTCGAGTCGGTTTGCAGGGCCAGCGCCATCAGGTCATACATCACCTGCTCACACTCCAGCATCAACGTCGGTGCGATGGGATCGAACTCGGGCGGCGAGTAATCGACACTTGGAACGGGTGTGTCCAAACCGTCTCGCTGCTTCATCACCCGGCGTTCCACATCGCGGACGGCCGTGAAGTACTCGTCCAGTTTGGCCCGATCTCGGTGACTGACCGAACGCCGCAGCTGCTTCGCCTCCTCCAGCACCTGGTCCAACGCGCCTTGGCCGCTGTGCAACAGGTAATCCATCCGCTGCTGGTCCTCCGGTGACGAGAAAAGCTTCTTGTACAACACGCTCGGCCGTTCGATCATCGGCAGCGCGACACCTTCTTGTGCCCGTTGCCGTCGCGATGATCCAACCCGGAAAAGACCGTCAACTGATCCCGCAGGTGCTCGAGCGGCTTCAGCAACTCGGAGGTCTCGTAATCGAATCCAGACTGCTCGGGATAGAAAGCCTTCTGGTAGAACCCAAGATAGGTCCCCACACACACCAGCCGCTTGGCGGGACCGCTTCGATCCGACTCGGAGGTTCGAGCCGACTCGGAAGCGGCTTTCGCTCGTGTCGAATCAAGCATGGGCAGCGCCATGCTAACACCGGAAGCTTTCAAGAACGTTCTGCGAGCGGTGGGGAGCTGAGACATCGTGCTCTCGTTCGGTGGGACGGTGGGAACCGTGTAGCGGCGGGGCACAACTCGGCTCATGCCATCGTAACACATCGAGTCAAGTGGCACGGTTTTCCGGACGAGTCAGTGGGGCGATCCGCCGACGCGTTGCTTGTATGATGGGAAGACGCTTGACACGAAATCCCTCCCACCACCACCTTCCCGAGGTCCCACCCCATGTCAGCACTTCATCGAGCTTCGATTTCCCGGCGACGCTTTCTGGCCAACTCCGCTGCCTTCGCATCGATGACGGCGCTCGGCCGCTCGGGACGCGCCGCGGAGAAGGACCAGCCGCTCCGTTTGGCCGTGATCGGCGTGGCCAACCGCGGTTCGGCGAATTTGAGCGGAGTCTCCTCGGAAACGATCGCAGCGATCTGCGACGTTGACCAGCGGTATCTCGACCAAGCCTCCAAGCAGTTCCCCAAGGCGGAAGTCTATCGTGACTACCGCGAGTTGCTCGCCTCGGAGAACGATCTGGACGGGGCCGTCATCAGCACACCAGATCACCATCACGCCCCAGCGACGATACGGGCGATTGAGCAAGGGCTGAGTGTTTACTGTGAGAAGCCGCTCACCCATACCGTGGCCGAAGCCCGTGCGGTTGCCGAAGCGGCACGCACCGCGGGCGTGGCGACGCAAATGGGAACCCAGGTCCATGCGACCGATAACTATCGACGCGTGGTCGAAAAGATCCGCGCCGGAGCGGTCGGCAGCGTCTCACGAGTCCACGTCTGGGTGGGCAAGGGTTGGGCTGCCGAAAAGATGCCGTTGCCCAGCGGCGACCCGGCGCCCGAATCGCTCGCCTGGAACCTCTGGCTCGGGCCGGCACCGGAACGCGAATTCACGCCAGGACTGCACCCGGCAAACTGGCGGCGCTATCGACCTTACGGCGCCGGGACCCTTGGGGATATGGGTTGCCATTACATCGATCTGCCATTCTGGGCGCTCGGGCTCAACGCTCCCGATCGGATCGTCGCCGAAGGGCCCGAGGCGAACCCCGACACATGTCCGGATGGCCTCCGCGTCCGCTACCGGTTCCCCGCGACCGACGACCACGACGAAATCGAACTGGTCTGGCACGACGGAAAACTCGCCGCGGACTTTGTCGCCGGCAAGGACTTTCCCGGCAGCGGCGTGTTGTTCGAAGGCGACCAGGGCAAGATGTTGGCGACCTACGGCTCCCACTCGATCGTCGACGGGAAGGAGCAAGATGTGCAGTCATCGATCGTGCTGATCCCAGATTCCATCGGGCACCATGCGGAATGGTTGGCAGCGATCCGCGGCGGCGAACCGTCGCTGTGCAATTTCGACTACGCCGGACCGCTAACGGAAACTGTGCTGCTGGGGACCGTCGCCCACCTCGCCGGTCGGCCGCTGAAGTGGGACTCAGCAGCAGCCCGGGTACAGGACGACGACGAAGCCAGCACGCTGCTTGGAAAGGACTACCGCGAGGGGTGGGACGTCAGCGGTGCCGAAGCCGAAAAGCTGACGCTCGCCGATTGAAGCCTCCGGCGCTGTACCGGATTGCCAACACCGGGCGACTGGCCCTCATGCCATCCGCCTTCTCTATCCTGATTGATTGGTGGTGGCAGCACCGCCCAGTGTTGGCAGCGGTCCCTCCGCGACGGCGCCTGGCTGCCATAGATCCTCGGGTTCCTGGCCACCGGCGTCCTGGCGGAGCAACAGATAGATCCCGCCCACCAACCCCCACACCAGCGTCAGACTGACGACGACCGGCAGGTAATGGAGCAACTGAACCACCGTGCTGGCGAGCGGCGATTCCCCGTCGCCGATCATCCCACCTAAGACAAAGCTGCCCGACAGCGCGACCGCCCGCGCGAGCCCATCGATGATGCACAGCGGTACGGCGGCGACCAAGGCATAGAACACAACCTGGATCGGTCGGCGATATAGATATTCGTAGCCACGGCTGAGGGCGTCGAACGGATCAGGCTCGCGCTCGTTCGCAATCGCGCACCATCCCAGCGGGACCGCAACGTTGGCTCCCAGGGCGAGGATGCCACAGGCAATCGCCAGCAGCAACAAGCCAACCGCCAGCGGCGTTTCCAGCCACCCCAAATTGCCGACGGTCCGTTCCAACCACCCCGCGGCAGCCAGACCGCTTCCGATCAGCAGGACGCCGAGGGCGGGAATCACAGCGACCAACCAACCGGCGGGACTGCGGCGAAGGGCCTGTCCCGCGACGGCACCAAACCCACCCAGCTCGCGACCGGCAGACAACAGCGCCCCTTGCCGAGCCAGCAAGAGCGCCAGCGGTGTCCAAAGCAACAAGGTCCAAACCACGGCTCCAACCCTCCAATACCAGGCAGCCGACGGCAACAGGGGTTCGAACAGCGAACTCGGCAATGATCGCCGCAACGTTTCGAGCGTCGCAGGGAGCGCTGGCCGAGCTTGATCACCAGCTTCTGCCGCGAACCCGATTTGACTCCGATCGCCCCATCCCGGATCGCTCCCCGCCGCAGGATCCCCGCCAACCAATCGCGTCATGCCAGGAATCCAGGCTGCCAAGATCACGGTGACCAGGACCAAATGCGGCGGCGAGCCGGCCAGCCGAACGATCCGCAACAGGCGGAGCCAGGGAAACAGGTCGACCCACTCGCGGCTCTTGGCGAGCATCCCTGCTTCCAAATCCTGGCCGGCGTGAATCGAGTGGCCGCCGTCCGGGGCAGTGTCTTCCGAGGCATTGATTGCGTTCATCTACGTTGCATCGATCTCATTCGAACGTGACCCGCAGCCAGTTGGCCGGCTGCGGCAGAGGATGGTCCCAACTCGACTCATTGGCCTCGAGGCGTCGCAGCGAAACGAACCAGCTTTGCCCCGGATGGATGGGGAGCTCGATCAGGTCGCGGCGGAGCACGGCGAGTTCGAACCGGATGCTCGATTCCCCATCCGACGGTGCCACGTACCAAGTCGGCTGCCAAGCGTCGTTGCCGTCAATGGCATCCCGCGTGCGGCCGCTTGCAGACATCTCCAGGCTGAGCGACGACATCAGGTCGCGGTCGGTATCGATTCGCAGCTGCAATCGATCGCAGCTGTTCAAATCGTGGTCCCGCGTGCGACCATCCGCCGGCCTTCCCTGCGAATCAGGACGCAGTGAATCAGCTGGGCAGGTGATGGCAAAGTAGACGTAATCATCGTCGTAGGCCATCTGGATTGTCGCCGGCTCGCCTGCGATCCCAGCTTTCAAACTCTGCGGTGCGGCCTGTTGCCAGCACGGATCGTCGACGCGTTCATCGAGTCGCGGCGGGGTTGGGGCACGGGGAGCGATCACGAGCTGGCCACGATCGGCGGTGAACAACCGCGACCACCCACTTCCAGGATCAGCCTCGGTCACTCGACGGAGGTCGGCGGAAGGTTTCTCCGCGGGTTGCAACTCCCCGTCACTCCCGTGGCGCCGAAAAGCGTCGCGGGCAACCAGCACCGCAGGATGAAACTCCCACACCAAATCGACCTCCCGCTCACGCGATTCCTCCGACTGACGCTCTCGGTTCAGCTCCAACGGCTGGCTGACGGCGACCCGCAACGGCGACGTTGCGGAGGCCTGTCGCACTGCGCCGTCGCCCTGCTCCAAGCGGCTGCCTTCTGGTAGTTTAAACGGGGAAACGGGAACGACATCGGCAGCGGTCGCGACCTCACCAGCTCGCGCCGATTCCATGATTGATTCTCGCAAGCTGGACCATTCTTCGCTCCGTCGCATCACCTCGACGCGGAGCTGGGACCAATCGCCGACCGACGTTTCGTCCATCGTTTTGGCGATCTGTTCCAACACCAACGCTTCCCGTGATCGATCCACCTGGGTGCGGGCCTTTCGAAACGCCCTCCACAACAACCGGAACCGGTCTTCGGACGCCGTCTGCGCGACCAGCATCTGCAGCGATGAAGAGAACGTCTCCGGATCGCCAGCGGTGCCGAACAGGCGATCCAGTCGGCGGGACTCGCTGAGCCGCGCCTTAGCGGTTTGCAGCTGCCGCCGGGGGGCCGGAGGAATCTCGGCCGCCAATTCACAACCGTCCGGTCTCCGCAGGCCGCCAGTGACCGAATCGCCTCGCGGCGCCACCCCAGCCACGTCATGGACACGCCGCAGCGCCACGCTCTCCCCCGGTTCATCCCCAGGAGCGACCAGCTGTAACGCGTCCTCCCACAGGTCGCGAGCCAACACCCCGCTGCGGGGCAGCAACGCGCCGGCGTGCAACATCGAGTCTCCTTGCTGACCAAGCTCATACGTGACCACCCGAGCGGTCCCCCGCTCGATCGCCAAGCGGCGAAACGACTCCCGCACCGACGGTTCAAGCTCGCGGTCCAAGACCACCACCAACGGCCGATGCATCGCCAGCCAATCGTCCAACTCGGTCAGCCAACGATCAGCCCCCTGCGGCTGCCGCTGGCTGTCGTCCACCGGTCCCATACCGCTGGCGGTCAAGGAATCCGCGGCAGCACCGCCCAACGTCACGGCAGCCTGGCGGACCAGTGCCTGTTCGGATCCGGCGGCAAAGTCGCCCGGCTGCGATTCCGCCACCAATACCGCAACCCGCTGGCGGAATTCGAACGCCTCGTTACCGATCACCGGCCAGGGCACATCGGCGGGGCGTCGGGAGACGATCAGCAACGACGTCTGCCGCTCACCGCCTCGGCGAGCCTGCCAGGTCCTGCCGCCGTCAGCCGAGTGCAGGATGCAGCCGTGATCGCCGACCGCCCAAAGCTCGTTCGCCCCCACGCGGCAACGACCGCGGATCGGCGCCGGTGCCTGCGACGTCTCGGTCCAGTCCCGCCGGTCGGCCGACGTCGGCTCCGTCGCTGCGGCGACCAACTCGTCGGCAGGATCCTCACCTTGCCAGGTCCGTCCGCCGTCGCTACTTGCAAAGGCCCGGGTTCCCGAAGCCGCAGACCAATCGCCGATGGCCAGCAGTGTCCGACCGTCGGCTCCAATTCGAAGGTCGGTCAAACGGGGAAGCTCCCCGTCGTCCGCCCGCTGCCAACGCCGACCACCATCCTCGGTCCACAGCACCGCGCCGCGACTGAGCCCCGTGATCCGGTCGTAACCGCCGCCGATGACCACCGCCCGCTGTTCGTCCCACCACAGCACGTCGCAGAGTTGGCAGTCGACCCCGGAATCGCGAAGATGCCACGTTGTCCCCCCATCGCGAGTCAACAACAGCGTGCCGCGATCCCCGACGGCCAAACCGGTCTGCTCGTCGGCAAAAGCGATCGCGTGCAGGGAGGCATCCCCCCGGAACTGCCGCGCGTGGGCATATCGCGGCATCGGCTCTAAAAAATCGGCCGCCGCGCGGCCCGGCAGCACACAAAACATCAGACACGCCGCAGCCATCAGCCGAACCCTTCGGTCGCAACCCTTGTCCATCCGGTCGTCCTCGATCCAATCGCCGCTGTCACCGACCCCGGTCCGATCCGTGGCATTCATGACACCCATCCCCGCACCAGAGAAGAAACGCCCCAGAACGCCGCACAACCACCAATCAGGTTCGCGGTCACGTAGCTGGCGGCGGCCAGTCCACGCCCCGTCCCAACCAGGGTCATCGATTCCGCCGCGAAGGTCGAAAAGGTCGTCAACCCTCCCAGAAAGCCGACGCGAAGGGCGAGTGACATGCGAGGAGAAATCGCCCCCTCGACCAGGCCGTATTCCATCACCGCCGCGATCCCCGCGCAGCCGATCAGGTTCGCCGCCGTGGTTCCCCACAAGGTCGAGCCGCCAGGAACCGCGACGGCCGCCAGGGCGAGCAGATACCGCAGTACCGAACCCGCAGCACCGCCACAGGCCACCAGCAACAAGTTCCACCAATTTGTCATCGCCACCGGGCCGATTTAACCATTGCCTAACTTCCGACGCGAACTTACGTTAGCGAGTAGATTGCGGATTTTTCACGTCGGCGTAAACGTCAGTTTCTCGGCGAGCCCCTTCACGCGACATTCACTTCACATTCCCCGATACCGATTCCCCCGATCCATGAGCACCGCGAACGCTTCCAATATTCGATCGATGACCGGAGCCGACATCTTGGTCAAATCCCTCGTCGATCACGGGGTCGAGGTGTTGTTTGCCTATCCTGGGGGGGCAAGTATGCCGCTGCACCAAGCCCTGACCCGCTTCGGAGGATCGGTCCGGACGATCCTGCCGCGACACGAACAGGGAGGGGCGTTCGCCGCCCAGGGCTATGCTCGCAGCACCGGCAAGGTGGGGGTCGTGATGGCCACCAGCGGACCGGGGGCAACCAATTTGGTCACCGCGATCGCCGACGCCAAACTCGACAGCGTCCCCATCTTGTGTATCACCGGCCAGGTCCCCACCGGCGCGATCGGCAGTGATGCATTCCAAGAAACCCCGATGGTCGAAATCTGCCGGGGGATCACCAAAC
>CAYWXT010000215.1:0-9735 GCA_964462125.1 uncultured Pirellulaceae bacterium
GCCAGTCCACAGCGACGTGTCCACCGAACGCTGCGCCGCGGGATGGCGTTGGTCGTGGTGATGGTGACCGTGATTTTGGTCGCGCTGGCGGCGTACGGGTTCAACTTTCAAATGACACAGGCTTATCGCGCCAGCCGCATGCAGACCGATCGGGCTCAGGCACGGCTGGCGGCGATGAGTGGCATCGATTCGATGCTTTTGCACATCGAAATGCCCCGCGCCGCGCGAGATCGTTTGATACGAGATCGACCGACCGACGGAGGCAGGAATCCGTTCCATCAAGTGCTCGAGGGCGGCTCGGAGCGGTCGAGCGGAGAGGATTCCCCGGGTTGGTCGTTTGCGGTGATCTCGCCATCGACCCCGGCTATGTCGGGGGACGAGATCTTGAGCGGCGATGGGGCAGCGGTCAGCTGGCGTTTCGGCTGGGAAAACGAGTCAGCCAAGTTGAACGTGGCGATGTTGCGTCGGATGGAGAGTCAGGTTCCCGGCCACGCGCGGCGAGCCCTGTTGAACCTTCCCGGGGCGACGCCAGCGCAGGCCGACGCATTCCTGCGAGCCCAGGGAATCGCCTCGGCAGGCGGGTCGGAATCAGGCCGGCGCGCTGCCGCTATCGGTGCTGCCTCATCCAGCGGTTCAGCCTCGCG
Organism: uncultured Pirellulaceae bacterium; assembly: GCA_964462125.1. Classification (GTDB taxonomy): domain Bacteria; phylum Planctomycetota; class Planctomycetia; order Pirellulales; family Pirellulaceae; genus JAWLFY01. Next base: position 645 of record CAYWXT010000215.1, read on the forward strand.
TGGTCAAGCTGGCCAAGCAGGCTCGCCCCACCAGTTCGCCCGCCAGTGGACCGGCGGCGATTGGGACCACAACTATCGGCTCGATCCACTTGAACAAGGGCTGTGGGATCGTTCGGCGGAGCAGGCGGAGGGCGAATCAAGCGGGCCGCCCGTGGCTTGGCGGGATTACTTGACGTTCCACAGTGGCCAACGGAACGAGAATCGGCTGGGGCAACCACGGATTTTTCTCAACAGCAACGATCTGGTCACCCTGCACCGCGACCTACGGGCGATCTGGCCGGAGCCCTGGGCCGACTTCGTAATCCTGGCCCGGCAGTACGGTCTCAGGTCCTCCTCCTCCTCGGTGGACGACGGCAATGAGGATGCACCACCACTCGATTTGACCAAGCCGGCGACAGAAAACATCAGCAACCCGCTGGATTTGATCGGTGCTCGGGTGCGAATCGAGTCATCCGAGGAGGATCCGATTTGGCAAAGCAGCCCCTTTCGTGATGCAGCAACGGAGCCGGGTGATTATCTTGAAAAGCTGGTCGATGACGTCACGACCGATCCCAACGAATTGCTGGAGGGCCAGGTCGATGTCAACACGGCGCCGCGCGAGGTATTGCTGGGCATTCCCGGCGTGAGCACCGAGTTGGCCGATCGGATCGTGCAGGCCCGCAACTCCCCGCCTCCCTTGGCGGGCTCACGCGCCACGGTGGCTTGGTTGTTGCGCGAGGAGGTGATCGATCGGCCGACGCTCCGCGAGTGGTGGCCCTGGATCACCGTCGGCGGGGACTGCGTCAGCGCCCAGGTGGTGGGTTATCGTGACGGGCTCAGCCCGGTATTTCGTTGCACGGTCGTGTTGGACGGACGGGCGAAGCTGGCGGTCGTCCGCGATTTTCGCGAGTGGCAAAGCTGGGGCCGCGGATTTGACATCGACCAATTCCGTTCGACGACGCCCCCTTCCGCGACGACCCCTTCCGCAACGCCTCCTTCCGCAACGCCTCCTTCCGCAACGCCTCCTTCCGCAACGACGTCTCCCGCGACCGACGATACGACCTTCTGAGGAGTTTGAGTTCGATGCAGCTACCGGCCGCCCTGCGACGCGTCGGGGAGATTCGCCCGCGCCGTTCCCGCTCCGGTCGTGGCCCGCTCGTGGTCGTTTCGTGGGACCAGCAGCAGATTGATTTTTTGGTCGTCACCCGCCGCAGCGATTCGCTGCGGGTCCTTCGTCGCGGCCGGATCGAGCGAGGCGAGGACCAGCGGCCACTCGAACAATTGGCGGAGCACTTGCGCTCCAGCGACCACAAAGGCCAGCGTCTGGTGCTGCTGTTGCCACGGTCAGAACTGGATTTGGCTGCGGTCGAGGTACCGTCAGCCAATGACGACGAATTGCCCGCCCTGGTGCAGATGGAAGTGGACCAGAGCGTCGGCGAGAGCGACCGCGGGGTGGTCGTCGATTACGTTCGCGCCGCTCCCTCGGTGTCGCCGTCCGACAATGCGGAGGAGGAATCACCGGTTTCCCGCGTGATCGCCTACTGGATGTTCGAGGAGGACCGGGATCGTGTGCGCGGCGAGGCCCAGCAGGCGGGATTTCACTTGGAGGCGATTTCGGCGCGGCAGCTCGGCCCGCTGGCGGTGTTGCAATCCCAGCAGGTTCTCCGCGGCCCGCTGACGGTCGTGATTGCCTTCTATGCGGGAGAGATTGAATTCACGTTTTTTCGCGGCGCGGCGGTTCTGTTTCTGCGCTCGGTACGGGTAGCGAATCAGGCGGTTGAGTCCCTGGCGGACCAAATTCAAACCGAGGTTCGACGGACGGCTTCGTTGACCAGTGTCGGCGGCCTTGGGGAGGAAATCGAGTTGGTACTGCTGGCCCGCGGCGATGTCGGGCCGGAGGGCGGAGAGCTGGCTCGGGAGCAACTGGCAGAAACCTTGTCGGCTCGCGTGATCGGCTCTCAAGGCCCAGTTCGTTCCGACGCGTTCGACGAAGACCCGGTGTTGTGGGGAGCCGCATCCGATTACCTGCTTGGTCAATTGCCGGTCAACATGCTGGCGCCGAAGAAGTCTCCCGTTCCCCCCAACCCGCTCTACCGCTGGGCTGGCATCGCGGCCGCCGCGGTGGCGGCCGTCGTGGTCGCCGGCTATGTCCTGGTGGCTGAGGTGAGGGATTTGGAGTCGGAGGTGAGCCAGCGACAATCCGACGTGGAGGAGGCCACGCAGATGACGGCCAAGATTCAGGAAAAAGCGGATGAAGCTCGATTCGTCCGCAGCTGGTTGTCCGACCAGGTCGATTGGCTTGAGCAGCTGCGACGGATGTCTGACGAATTTCCCGACGGCCAGTCCGCCAATGTCCGTCGGCTTTCGGCGACCGCCGGGGAGACCGGTGGCAGGTTCGAACTGTCGGTCCAGATCAAGAATCCCGAGCTGGTCGCCCGCATGGAAGATCGGCTTCGCGATGCCGGCTTCCAGGTCTCCAGTGGCCAGATCAGTGAGCAGACCGGTGGCGGCGAATACGCTTGGCAATTCGACACGCAGATCGGTTTCCGGCAAACACCGCTGGAGGAGAAAGAGGATAGCGAGTCATTCGTTTCACGTGCCGAAGGCCCAGCGACACGTTCCGATGATGCCGCGCCGACGGGAGAGACTCCATGAACCGCCGGACCGCCATCCTGATGATCGCCGCGGCCGCGATCGGTTTGTTGTATGTCATCGATGCTGGCTACCGGTCATGGGTGGAAGAGCCAACGCAGCAGCTGGAGGCACAACTTTCGGCGGCCGAGGACGAGCTCGCCGAGCTGAACGCGGAGCAGGTTGCGGGGCGCCGCTTGACCGGACAGTTGGACGACTACGCCGCCCGCGCCCTTCCTTATGACCCCAATCTCGCCCGCTCCCACTATCGCGAATGGTTGTTGCAACGGGTCGAGCGGTTCGAGATGAAGTCCGCTTCGGTGAATGCCGAGTCGCCGCGGCCGGTGGAGCTTCGCGGGCGGCTGGATCGCGGGGAGCAGCGGCGGGTCGGTCATACCCTTCGATTGACCCTCCGAGCGCGAACGACCCTCCCACGCCTGGTCGACTTCCTGCATGACTTTCAGAGTTCAGCCCAGTTGCACAAAGTCCTCAGCTTTTCACTGAACCCGCTCGGCAACGGCAGCGAGTTGGACCTGACCATGGTCATCGAAGCACTCTCGTTGGAAGCTGCTGAGCGATCCGATTCGCTTTCCGATTGGGTGCATGCCGGTGAGTCCCATACGCCGCGGAGCGGTTACGCGGCACTGGTACAGCGAAACATCTTCGCCCGCGGCTTCTCCCAGTCGCTGGCCGAGGTCCGATTGAGAGCGATTACCCGCAACCGCGACGGAACTCAAGAGGCTTGGTTCGCCGTGGGGTCTCCGCCAGAGACACAGACGGTGGCGGTCGGCCAATCACTGGAACTTCCGTTGCATTCGGTCGAGGTCGAACAGGTCGAGGCCGAACGGGTCGAGATTCATGTCAACGGTTTGCCCGTTTGGGTCGAACTCGGACAGACGTTGGGGCAGGTTCTCGATCCCAACGGTACCATCGAGAGAGACAAACGGGACACCGAATTCACTGACGAAAGTTCGACGGAGAGCAGCGAAGGATGAACCAGCGATACATTACCCTCCGGTCGCGTGTCGTGATGCTGATTGCAGCGGTCGCGTTTCTTGATGGCGGCGCCTCGGTCGCCTGGGGCCAACTTTTCGGCGAGCGGACAACAGGTCAGCCGCTGCAAAGTCAGCGAGCCCGGACGCAACGGGGGCAAACACCGACCCCCCCCCGAGCTCAGACTCCGACGAACCCGGCTGCGAGTGATCTGGAGACCGATGCGGTAGGGACGCTGCAGGGAGATGAACGTTTTTTACGTGAGAACCGAAATCGTGACGCCTTCGTCGGTTCGGACCGCCGAAGCACGAACGGGTTTATAGGAAGCCAGCAGGCTCTCGGGTCCGGACGGGTACGTCAGGCGGTGGAGGATCTTCCGGACACGACCGATGATGCGTCGCGGATCAACCAGCCGTTGCCGCCGCTTCCCGACGGCGCGATGCAATATCCACGGCTGGAGTTGGGGGACGATTTCCCGAGTCTGACCGCGAGCGATGGTGCGGCTGATGACGCCACCGAAGGGTCGTCACCGGTCCCCGATACCGAGTTGCAACAACGGCTGGAAAAACACGTCAATGGCTCGATTCAGATCCTCCGCCAAGGTGATCTCGCGATCCTGCAAGGGACCGTCGAGAGCCGCGACGAGGCCGAACGGTTGAAGCTGTTGGTCTCCTTTGAACCGCGAATCTACCGCATTGAGGATCGGCTCGAGCTCGCTGGCGCCACCTCTCCCTTGCCATCACCCTAGTACAACGCGTCGCCCGCGCCGGAGGGCGATGCGATGGGGATCGCACCATCGGTGTGGTCAGCTTGCGGATTTTGGTAGGGCCGTGCCGTTTTCTCTGGCGGCGTTAGCCAGCCGGCGGGACGGTTCAAGATTCCCGCGGACCCTTCGGGGATTTCGTCGGGGGTGCCCATTTGGCGGAAGGTATGTCGGCGGCGTGGGGGCGCCCCGGAGTACCCACGCCGCGAGGTTGCTGCCTCGTGGTTTCCTTCCGCGCCGCCCAGTTCCTCGGCCGGTTCCTTGCTCTCTTCCTCTGCCGTGCTCTGGGAGCGGTCCAAATCGGTTCGCGATGGCGGACTCGATGCCGAGCGCAACGGGGCGGAAGAACTTGGCGCTCTTCCTTTTAAATGCCGTTGAAAATTGGGGGGCAGGTCGATCGTCATCGATGGCTCGCGTCGGAGTCCAGCGCGTCGGGGGCCAGTGGCTGCGCCGGCGCGGACCGCGCCGGGGTCCTGGGGCGAGCCCGGATCCTCGAGGTGACCTGCCAGGGCCGGTCGTTCGTTTTCAGGAAGGGTGGTGCTGGTGGAATGCCCGGAGGCCTGCCGGACGCCGGTGCCGGGCAACGGTTCCGCCTCGGGCCTGCCCTGGTCGTCGCGTGGTTGGATGTACTTTCCCACTCCCGGCAGCAACTTCGTCATCGGTTTGGAGATCACGACGCCTCCGCTTCGCCCCTCGAAGCGCGCGATCAGACTGAGCCGCCGATTGGGCCCACCGATTTCGTCCCAGGGGAGCCAGACACTGTAAGAGGGCCCCATATCGGTGTGACTCATGTGCTCTGAAAACTGATCGGCGGTGAACACGTATTTTTTTTCCGGCCGGGTCGCATCGTACGACACGTCGTCGCCGTCAAACGCGTAGACGACCAGTCCACCGTCGACGGTGACCGGCTTCGGTTCGTCGCCGCGGTAGAAGTAGACTCGGCCGCCGAATCCCCGGATGCCTGGCTTTTGCGGTTGGTGCAACACCGTATCGGACCAGATCACCATCATCCGATCGGGAACCGCATCTGCTTGATCGCGCGCGAACGGATTCAGCTTCAGGGGTTGGTAATCGGGGACAAATTGGCATCCCACCAGGGTGAGCAACAGTCCGGCCGTGGCCAGTACCGCGCACCGACAATCGCGTGAGTCCGATTTCCTCATGGCCGGTCTCCTCGGCTGCGAGGATTTTGGGGAAGCTCGCGACCGACCTCGGGAGATCGCGCCGGCGAAGGAGATCCCAACGACTCGTTCCCGGATGGAGGCGAGCTTTCCTCTGGCATTCGCGGTGGTTCCTGCAGCGTGGTCGAGTTGTTGGGTGGATTCAGTTGCGGTGCGGGTTGGATGGAGTTCATCCCTTCGAGCGGATCCACCTCGACGGCGGGGCCCAGCACACTGGGCGGTTGATTGGGATCGTTCGTCGGGTCCTCATGCAGTTGCTCTCCGCGAGGATCGACGTCCGGATAGATGACCTCCCACGACCCTTCTTCGGGAATCAGCGACGACATTTCGGGGTTGGCCAGGACTTCGCCGTGCAGATCGAAAACGTCACCAGCACACCAATTCATCCGTGCCGTTTCGACTTGTTTGAGTCGTTCGGCGTCGGCGGCGGTGCGGATCACATGGGGGGTCAGGATGATCAGAAGTTCGCTGCGGCGGTCGGCGACTGAATCGAAACGGAACACATATTTCAGCAATGGCATGTCACCGAGCACGGGAACCTTGCGATGAATTTCCTGTTGTTCGGTCGTGATCAATCCACCCAGGATGATCGTTTCGCCGTCGGCGGCGCTCACGGTCGCCTGCGCGCTGGCCACGTCGACGCGGGGGCTGCGAATCGTTGTACCGTCGGCACTGACCGAGATCGGGATCCCTTCACTTTCCGGACCGATATTCGATTTCTCCGCGTCGATCTCCATCACCACGTTCCCTTCGGGGCTGATCCGCGGCGTGACGCCCAAGATCAGGCCGACGTTCTCTAGCGCGATCTGGTTTTGCTGGCCAATCTGGTTGATCGAGGAGCCGACGATCCGCGGCACCCGCTGGCCGACTTGGATAAAGGCCGGTTGGTTGTCGAGGGTCAGCACCTGCGGTCGGCTGAGAATCTCCAGCCGTCGCGTCTCTTGAAGGGCTCGCAGCAGCACGTTCACGTTTTGGCTATTTGCAGAGAGGACCAGTCCGCCGAAGCCGAGCTCCGAGTTGGTTCGTCCGACACTGAAGTTGGAAAGGCCCTGTCCGCCGACGTCCCCGGCTCCCTCCAGGGCCCTCTCGGAGCCACTGTTGCCGATTTGCTGGCTGTTAAAATCGAAGCCGGGCGTATTTTCCGCCCCGATGATCACTTCCTCGGTTTCGGTCAGGATCCCGGCCGCAGTCGAGGTTTGGGAGGTTTGTGTCAGCGTCACCAGATCACCCAACAAGCTGCGGTCGAACAGGACGGAGTCTTGAATCCCCAGTTCGACACCAAACTCTTCGGTATTGCCGAGCGTGACTTCGGCGATCAGGACTTGGATCATCACTTGGGGCGGCTGTTCATCGAGCTTTTCGATCAGCGCCTCGATCTCTTCGAAGTACCGCGGCGTGGCGCTGAGCACCAGCTTGTTCGAGACCGGTTCGGGAACGACGACCACCTCCTTTTCGAGTTGTTGAAAAGGATTGGTGGTGCCTGGGGACGCCTCTTCGACCTGCCGGGTGGTGCGAAGGAATTCGTTGATCGCCAGCGCCACATCGACGGCCGGGGAGTTTTTCAGTTGGTACACCATGTTCTTGCGCTGCATGGTGTCCGATTCATCGAGTCGCACGATCAGGGCATCGACAATGCGGAGGTCCCCTTCGGAGCCGCTGGCGATGATGCTGTTGCTGCGGGCATCGACGGTGAACCGCAAGGGAGCGAGAGACGATTCGCCGGGGGCGATCGAGATCTGCTGTCCCGCCGTCGTCGTTCCCGATTCTTGGCTGGGCAAAAGTGCCCGCAGGGTTTCGACCAAGCTCGCCGCGTCTCCATATTCGATCGGAAAGATTTTGATCTTCGCAACCATCCCTTCCGAGTCGAGTTGCCGGATCAGGGCTTCGATCAGCTCGAAGTTTTCCGCCGGGGCCGAAATAAGCAGGCTGTTCTTTCGCGAATCGACCGTCACTTGAATGTTTTCCAAGATGCCCGAGACGACCAGTTCTTGTCGCATCGGGTCGTCGATCATCAGTTCCATCTTGGTGCCGCGAGCGTCATCGGTGGGGGACTCGATTGCCTGTTCCAGCGTCTCGGCCACGTCGGCGGCGATACTGTTGCGAATGGGAAACACGCGTGTTCGCTGGACGCTACGGTTTTCGTCTGAATCGAGGCGTTCGATCAGACGTGCCACCTCGGCCATGTCGCGGGGCGCCGCGTGCACGACGAGCGAGTTGGTCCGTCCATCCACGGTCGACTGAATGGTTGGCTCCATCCCTTCGGGACGTCCGTCGAAGAAGCCTTCGATCGATTGCTGCACGTCGGTTGCCGTCGCGTACTTCAAGCGGAACACATCGAACTGGGTTTCCGGCGTGACCTGCTGGTCCAACTTGGCGATCAACTCCTTGAATGCGTTGACGGCTTCGCCCCAGCCGATCAGGAGCATGGCGTTCGGTTTCCCCAAGGGGACGACTTGGGCACGTCCCTGTCGCGTGCCGATCAAACTCTCTTGGGTCTCATCGATGATTTCGGCGATTCCTGCCGATTGGGAAAACCGCAATGGAATGACTTCGATCGCCGGTCGTGTTTCGCGGCTGAGGGCTTCCAGTTGCTCGATGATCTCCGTTAGCTCCCCGATGTCCTTGTCACGTCCCCGAAGAATGATCGCATCGAGTTCGGGCAACGGCTCCACCTCGATCCCTTCGAGTTGAGGCAAAGCCTGTGTGGTGGCATCCCGATCAGCGTCCGGCGGTGGCTCACCGTTTCCCGGGCGGAGATCTGGCTCTGGCTCTGCGGCTTGATCGCCCCCGCCCTGCTGGGGACTGGCGGCGAGTCGAAACGGGCTGCTGGCACCGGCGGCCTGGGCGTTTTCGGGAGACGGTGGCGGCATCGTTCGACCTTCCGACGCCTGGCGGGAGGCCCGCATGACGGCCTGGACATATGGTTGAACTTCGCGAGCGACCCCCATCACCCGTTGGTGAGTGCCATCGGTCGCGGGACCGGGACGGGCGACCGCAGTTAGCACTTGAGCGAATTGTTCAACGGCGCTGGCCGGACCGTCGACGAGAACGTCCTCGCGGCCGAGATCGAATTCGACCAGGAGCGATCCCGAGGCGACCTGAACCGTCCACGGCTCGGCGGGATCCCGGCTCGGCTCGATCCGCCTCCCAAGCATATCCCGCAGGGCTCGGCGAATGGCCGGCGCCTCCCCCCGTGGCAGCGCAAAGAGCCGCCGCGTCGGTTCACTCGATGGAGCGTCCGCCTCTCCGCGGTTTGTCGGTTGTTGGTTCGTCGGCTGTTGGTTGGTCTGCTGTTGGTTGGTCTGTGTCCGGGGATCGTTCGCTGGCTGTGGCGCGGAGAGTTGGGCCACTGGGTTCTCGTCCGCTGAGACCGGTTCGCCAGTGCGTGTTCTTTCATTTCCACTGGCTGGTGGCGATGCTTCTGAGGGTGCTGTGCCATCGAGGGGGACGTCCATCCGCGCGAGTACGGTATCCAGCAGTTCGTGGGTCCAATCGGGACCTTTCAAAACGATCCGACCGCGCTGCTCGGAGACTCGCAATTAAA
>CAYWXT010000216.1:0-9714 GCA_964462125.1 uncultured Pirellulaceae bacterium
TTTACCAAACCCAGCGGCCTCGCGGCAAACCCAGTTTCACAGAATGGACAGCTACAATTGACGCTGTAACAATCGCTCTCAGGTGCGACAACAATTCGGTCTGAAAGAGGCGGGTTTCCGGACCAGAGCGAGGCCGGTAACAGGTACACGAACTCCAAAGGATTGGTAAGGTCTATCTGGAAGATCGGAACGCTGTTCACTCACGATACGATTCTTCGCTTGCACCGCCGGTCGGTCGCAGGGAAGTGGGACTACTTCGCGACGAATTCTCGGATTTTCAGACATTGCCCAGGTCGAACCAGACGGCATCCAGCCTCTCGACCTGCAGTTCCCCTTCGGCGACGCGATTCAGCGACGACCCGTCCCCGTCGGTTCCGGTGTCCTCGAGAGGGGCAGCCCGCTGGCCGGAGGCTCGCCACGCTGCATCGTGGTTGGGGGGCGAGGACGGATACCAAGCTGGGGCAAGATCGCGAAGCACCGAACCTCGGTCGGCTGTTTCCTCGCGGGAGGATGGGCTATCGGCGGAAAACGTCTGCGGGATGGCCGGGCGGGGCTGCGGTAACTCTCCCTCCGCCTGCGCAGGCCGGTTCAATCGACTGAGCAGATTGATGACGCGCAAGGCATCCAACGTCGAAGCGTGCGCATCGTCCGTGACATCGGGATATGTCGGTCCCTCGGTAGGAGCCAGGCTGTCGAGTTCGACGTTCAGCGAGTTCTTGCGATTCACGAGATTGATGATCAACAGCGCGTCGAGAGGGGTCACCCGAGAGTCACCATTGACGTCGCCCTGCATTTGTGGGTTGCCAAAGCCATTGGCGGAGGTATTGATGAAACGCACGATTTCGCTCGACATGATTCTTCCGGAGCCATTGAAGTACTCCACCGTGGTTTGGATTTCGGCGGGGGCATCCTCGCTGGGCTGCCACTGGAGCCGGTGGATCAGTGCCTGGACATCGCGCTTGGTCGAACCGACGAAAAACGTGGCCGTCCAGAGCGAGCGTTCGGCGTCCCAGTGAAGGCGAGCTACCTGGCGATCGCCGTCGCTCAGCAAATCCTCGTCGAGTGTCCAGCCGTCTCCGAGTCGTACAGTGAAAGGGTTCGTGCTCGTCCAGCCCGGCATCGCGATCTCGACACGGCCACCGGCGTGCAGCGCTGCGGACTCGATGGCCGGTTGCCAGGCGATCCCGGAGACCGCCGGTTGATCGGACGCGCCGCGGAGTATCGGCGAGACAGCCGCGGCGGCATCCGTCAGCGTCGGCTCGCTTTGCAGTGCCGTCAACAGACTTCCTAAGAGACGGTGCAAACGGGCTCCCGGTCCCTCCGAAGCGTCGCCGAAGAGGTCGCCGACCGCTGCGATTCCCGCTTCAATTGCATCGGGCAGGGCTTCCCAGTCACCGGTGGCAATCCGCGACTCGATCTCGGCGACGTGTCCGCCGAGCAGGTCTGCGTCGGTGGCGTCGACCAATCCTTGTTCGCGAAACGCATCGATGGCTTGTCGGATCGCCCCGATTCCGGTATCCGAACTGGCGTGCTGGATCAGTAGCAGCAATCCATCGTTGATTTCGTCGGCCAACTCCGAGATCTGTCCGGTTTGCAGCGTCAATTGCCAGGCTGTTTCGACCCATCGCCGCAGGGCTCCGGTCGGGTCGGTCGCCGCACCCTCCTCGGTGGCCGTTTCTTCGATGGCAGCGAACGCTGCCGCGCGGAGCGAGGCGATGCGTGCTTGTTGTTCTGGCGTCAGCGGTTCGGGGGAGGGGAACTTCAATGCGACGCAATCGGCGAGGATGGTAAGCAACTCATCTGCCGAGTCCAGCATGTCGATCAGATCGGCCCGGTTCTCGCTCTCATTGATGGCGGCGACGGCGTCAGCGTCAAAATCTCGGATCGCTGCAACCATCGCGTCGATCGTTTCCGCATCGAGGCCCGCTTGCAGCAACGCATCGCGGATGTCGTCGGGGAAGGAATCCTGTTCGTCCCAGTAAGCGACGACCTCCTCCGCGGTCGACGCGATCGTCCGGGCGGGGGCAAGGAGACGCTCGAGGCGGACGCTTGTGGCCTGGGCGAAGAAACGTTCCAAGGCATAGGCCCCGCTGCTGGCGAGTTGCTCCGTCAGCCATCGTCGATCTCCGTCGCGGTTGGCCCCGTCCGAGCGGTCGGTGGCATCGTCGCGGAGGGCGGCCAGTTCGCCAACGAGCCGACGCGACACATCCGAGACCAGCCCTGGATCGCCGCCGGCGCCCTCCAGTTCTGCGCGGGTCGTCGCTGCGAGTTCCGCGAAGTTTTCGTAATCGTCGTTGGGAGGATCGAGTGCCTTTTGATAGGCGTTGCTGGCTCCGCTGAGTTCGGTGAACACCTTTTGAAGTTTCAGCGTCAGCGTGGAGGTGGGAAGGAACGTCGGCTTACCGTCGATCCCCTTGTCCGCCAGATTGCCGAGGAGGACGCCGAGCGAGGTGATGGCAAGACGGGAGGTGCCCAGATCGACCAGGAACGATTCGTACGACGCCTGCTTGCGCTCGGGAACCTGGGCGGCGAGGACATCCGCGGCGCCCTCCGGTTCCCGATTGGCCGCTTGCGGCTGGTATTTCAACGGAATGAGGATGTCCGTCTCGGGTCGGTCGATATTCCGCAGTTGCGCTTGCTCGACCCATACGTCTAAGACTCCGGTGATGAGCCCTTTGGCCTTGACGGCCGCGGCTGTCACCGGACTGATCGTTGAAGCGACATCGTCAAACGCCGCTTCAAGGGTTTTGAGCGTCGAACGCAAAGTGTCGTCTTGTAGCTTTTGGTAGGCGTCCAGCATTGGGTTTTCAGCGGGAATCCACTGCCAGAAGACCCGCTGGTCCATCGTGATCGTCTTGAGTGAATTCGCCGGCACGCGGACTTGGGGGCTGTTGGAGCTGACCGAGGCAATGGCGGTTTCCGTCGCGATCTCGGGGTAAGCGTAGGCGACGTCCAGCGGGATCGGACTGTCGTTTTGAACCCTGACGGTCGTGACCGCGCGGCCGTTATAGTGCAATGGGGTGGCGGGATACGAGAGCGTCACCGCTACCTCGATCTCCGGCGCCAAGGCGATCGCGATCTGGTTGTTTCTCTCGTTGCATTCGTCGAACTGCTCGAGGCTATCGATCGCGACGATCAAGTATTCATGCTCGAGCGTCGGCGGCGTGAAGTCGGACGCCTGCGCGTCGAAGGTATGCCGTGTGCCCCCCGTCACGGACCCCGATTTGTGGTCGGCTGCCTGCGTATCCGATGCATCGAGCGTCGAATCGGTGCTCCAGTAGAAACCGATGTCGGGTATCGAGATCGCGTCGGGCCCGACAATTTCATACTCGTAGTGGACGCCTCCTATTCCGCCGAATTCCGCGGAATGCATCACCAGATCGGGGACCAACGAGACCGTCTTCATATTGTTGGACGTGATCTGGTCCCCTTGCATTTCGATCGTGACACGAAAATCCAGTCCCGAACCTTGGGAAGGGAGATCGAATGCCGGGTCGCTCACGGTGATCCTGCCGGTGTTCCAGTAAACATCTTGCTCGAAGAGTACCTCCACCTCATTGCCGAAGCCATCGATCAGAACACCGCGCGCCTGGCCGATCGGAGCGTTGTTGGCAGCTTGTGGGAAGGCGCCACTCACTTCGAATTCGGCTTTCAGGCACGGAATCTCCGCTGCAGCGTCGTAACCCAAGTGCGCATCGACGACGCGGGCGTCGGTCGTCCCGGTTGTGAGCGACTGCAGCGTCCCGGTGAAGCGGCTCGATTCCGCTACCAGTTCGATCGTCGGATCGGTCAGCGACCAGTTTCCTTGCGAAGGGCCCAGCAGGCCCGGAGTATATTCCGGGGTGTCGGTATGACAGACTCCCGTCGCGACGATGTCGGAATAGGTCGGAGGTGTCGAACTGCTGGGCACGAATGTAAAGAATCCCCCGCCATCGGCCACCGTTGCCGAGCTATCGTAGGAGCTCGTATAGGATGACCAGAAATTGTCGCTGCCGGTGGCCTCGCCAACGACCGACACGTCGCTGGCGAGGCCGTTGTTGTAGGCACCGTCATAGCGGGCCGTGCCCGAGACGGAGGCTTCTCCGCGATACTGGTCGCGATAAGGACGCGACTCCGGTGGATCGCTGCAATCGAGGTATTCGTCCTGGTGGTCCCCTGTAAACGACCCGGTGACTAAAAAGGGGAAATCGCGGTACTCCACCGCCAGGGAAGCGGCCAGCAGCCGGCGATCCTCCAAAAACTCGACTCGCGGTCGGCGATGGCGCGGCACGGGCACGCCCGATCGCCGCGACTTCTTTCCCACCTTCTGCCGACCAAGTCCAACCAACCGTCCGCGGTGTTTCTGAGGGATTCGTCGCATCGCCCGTGCTCTCTCGGCTTGCGGGAGGTTTCACTGAAGACAGGTGCCATCGCAAGTTCGCGGTGCCGCTCCTGCACAGAAAGTGGGCGATTCTAGCCGAGCGGAGTGCAGGGGGCAAATCAGCTGGTTGTGCGTGTTGTGCCGATAAACCGCCGAAGAAAGGACCGGGTCATTTCTCCGACTTCGCTAGCCGACCTCGCGGACGAAGCGTCGCACTATCATAAGAATTGGGTGGCGACAGCGAAACTAAGAACATACCTTACTCGGTCGTTCGCAAGCACGCTGGCCGAGAAGACTCTGGAAGACTCTGGGGTCATCGACAGCATGGACGTGCAAACGGACTTGAGGTGGTGACGTATTGGGGGAGTCTTGGCACAATCGCTTTAGCCGACGGTGGTGCCGGGAAATTGTAGAAGTTAGTTCCGATGAAGCTTGATAAACGGATCGCACAAGACCATCTCCGAGCATCTGATCCGGTGATGAACCGCATCATCAAGGACGTTGGAGGGTTCTCACTTCGTCTTGAGCAGGACCGGTTTTGGATGCTCGTCCGGTCCATCATTTCACAGCAGATTTCGGTCGGTGCCGCCCGGTCGATTCGGCGTCGACTGGAAGAATTGGTTGCGCCCGCCAAGGTGACGCCCGAGACGCTGCTGCGGTTTGGCAATGAGGAACTCCGTTCGGTTGGCCTATCGCCCCAAAAGACTGCGTACATCCAAGACCTTGCATTGAAGGCGAGTAGCGGGGTGCTGGAACTCCGTACCATCGGACGCTTCTCTGATGACGCGGTGATCGACCAGGTGACGCAGGTGAAAGGGATCGGCCGCTGGACCGCGCAGATGTTCCTGATCTTCGCTCTGGGCAGGCCAGACGTTTTCCCCGAGGCTGATCTCGGTGTTCGCGTGGCGATCCGCGACCGGTACGGTCTCGATGAATTACCAGATAAAGCGACAAGTCTGGAGATCGCCCGTCCATGGCGACCGTTCGCGTCGGTGGCGAGTTGGTACTGCTGGCGCAGTCTTGATCTGGCGAGAAACCGCCGGACCGACGCGAAAGGCTACCCCACTTGAGTTCGCGTACCTCCGTTTCTCCCTGTTAACCAGAACCCCTTGTTAACCGAGAGTTCGAAAGTTTTTGGCGAGATCGGGCCAAATCAGGGCGAAAAGGGCGCCGGCTTATTGGGCGAGAGAAAACTTCATCGCGTACAGGAACCAATCAAACGCCAGATCGTGTTCTGCAACGCTAGTCAGTTGCCTAGACCCTTGATCCGCTGAATCCAGAACGAAAATGCCGTTGCGGTCTTCCGTGTCGACGGCAATCGCAGTTGGGTAGCCGTGCAATGGGCGGGCGGACGCGTCCACTGGCTCCTGAGAAAATGCCGAAACAATCAGCACCGCTGTTAGCCCAATGGCAGCAGAAACGACAGCAACCGCAACCGCAACGGCTACGCTACATCCTGCTTTCTGCCCCTTGATGCCGTGGCGTGCAGCAACCGCTTCAACGGCCCGTTTTGAATCCGCTAAGGCCGTTCCCGTTCTGTCTTGATAGAGTTTTACAGCCTTGATCTTCTCGCCGTCTTTCAGCAATTGAAGGACGTTCGCTTCCATATCGGCATCTGCCTCAGTAGATCGGGGCGAACCTGCACCGAGCTGAGGGGCTTCAACGGCGTCCTTGGCTTCTTTCAAGGTACAACCGGCCTGGCTCATGTAAAGTTTGGCAGCTTCGATCTTGCGTCCTTGTTCTAAAAGCGACCGAATCTGTTGTTCGGCTTCGGTTGTCGCTGTTGCTGATTGAGGAACAGACGCACCGCAAGAACACACGGTTGCGCCAGTAGGAACGATAGCCTTGCAGGAGAGGCAGTTGGGCATGACAGTTGGTCCAGTGTTGTTGCGAGCGATTCACCCTTTCTCGCGAGGATGCTGAGTGTATCTGATTGGCGACTGGGTGAATGCGTCGCACGCAACCGTTGCTAAGCCGACGGCCTTTGTCACTCTGTCGTTGGAAACCGGTTTCCGCAGTCGTCACAGAATTTCGCATCTCCGTCATTCACTGCTCCGCACGCGGGACAGGACTTGGAGATTGATGCTCCGCAATCGTCGCAGAATTTGGCGTCTTGATCATTGGGATGACCGCACGCTGGACAAGCGATCTTGCCACCGCTCGCTCCTTCAGCCAGTCCTGCTCCTACGGCAGAAGCCATCGTCCGCACGCCGCCTTGAGTTCCATGAGCCATGTAATTGAACGTGTCTTTGCCCACGGGGGCGACTTCACCTGCTTGATAGCGAAAAATCGCCCCCATGAAAGCAAATTGACACATCACAAACCCGGCGAACATGATTGGCATCCCGACGAATGCACACCAGAAGTAGCGGGGAGTCTCGAAACTTCCAAAGGCTGAGAAAAAGCTTCTCAAGCCGACCAGTACAAAGAGTCCACCTACGACAAGAGTGAGCGGGCCGACAATCCGCAGAACGTTGCGAACATTCGTGTGGCCTGGATTGACCTTTTCTGCGTCTCGCATCGGTTCTCCATGGGTTCAGGCTTCCGACAAGCAGTGATCAGCCATCCAGCACGGCAAATCACAGCCAATTGCTCAATGTAACTCTTGCCTTTGTGGCCGTCCACGAGAACGACTGTCAACGCTGCCTTGCTGTTTCTGTGCATGTTCTGCACGCACCTTCGCTTGGACGATCTGTTTCGGTTTCGAGCACTGACAGTGCGAGTTCGATGTCATTTTCGCGCACCTGTAGCTTCACTCCGCCCACCGCCGCTTCGGGATCGAACCGCCTTTGGGTAGGGCCGCGTTCCGTGGTTGGCGCTGCGCTTACCCACGGCTACCATCTGCGATCCCTTCGGGATCGTGGCCGCGCCGCGATCAATCCCTTCGGGATCGTCGCCGAGCGATTGCGGCGCGCGTATACTTCGACCGTAATCACCGAGGAAATCACAACGTATAGACTGCACGCTCTCTCAGGGGGCGAGGTCGGGTTCCGCTGGCCCGTCATTAGCTGGCCCGTCATTAGCTGGCCCGTCATTAGCTGGCCCGTCATCAGCTGGCCCGTCATCAGCAGCCGGGGCTACATCAGGCTCTGCTGCATCAGGCTCACCCGGCTCGAGCGCCATCTCCGGATCCGGTACAGCGTCAGCGTCGGGCACCTCATTGGCATCCGGCGCCTCCTCCGCTTCCGCGTCCTCCGCTTCCGGCGGCGCTCCACGTGCTTCCGGCATCTCGGGGGCCAGTGGGGAGGAAACGAGGTAGCCGGCCCAGAACAGTGGCTGCCCTCCGGTCACGCCCTGACGTTTCTGCTCGCTCTTGGTGAGCAGCGGTTCTCTGGCGGGATCGAGTTCGGCCTGCCACAGCAGGTCACGCGCCCGATGCCAGCTGTTGCTCATCCCGGAGAAGGGCAATTCCTGTAGCAGTTCCCGCATCAGATCGGCGGTCGACCGCCCGCCGACCGCCCAGCGGCTGATCATGACGTCGCGGACCCCGGAAGCGTGCAGACCGCAAAGGGTGAGGAACAATTCCTGGCCGTTACCCAACTTGCCGCGGTCGGCCGGGGTGCGGTAGCCAGCCAGGACGACACTCCGCGGGGCCGCCGCCGGAAAGCGGAGCCAAGCGTTGAGCGTTCCAGCCGGCGTCGAGCTATCGTACGCGGCGACCGCCAGGTCGAGTGGCCGCTCAGCGGTCTGCGGGGCGGCGACGGCCAGATGACCGATCGAACCACCGAGCAGGCTGCCGGGGACCGGGTCGGAGCCAGGCAATCGGACGGCATCTTCAAGTACCTCGGTCACCGATTCGATCGCCTGTTCGTCCGCCTCCCGATCACGGGGGACGAAGAACGATCGGGAAACGAACCCAACCGTCGGCTTGCTTGCCCGCGGTGCAGCTGGATGGATGGCCAACCCGGGCGTGGCGGAATAACGCACCTTCATCGCTTCGCCCAGCAACGGGCCATCGGCGTCGCCAAGGGGCAAGATTTCCATGGGCAGGTACCAGAGCGACCCATCGGGAACGATGATCAACTCGTCAAACCGGTCCGCCGTGACCGCTGTGTCGTCGGGGATCAGCAGGGTGCGGAGCTGTTGGGCGTCGCTCCGCCAGCTCTCGTCCTCGGGCAGGCGGTCGCCTCGTGTTTTGCCGACGCCGATCGCCCCCAACAGGCTCCCCACCGCACGCGGGAGGCGACCGGCAGCGGGGACGCCCCACATCACTGTTTTGCCATCGGCGGCCAGCAGTCCATACAACTCGTTGCCGGCGAAAAAGAATGTCAGCATCCCGGTTCGGGGGGGCAACACCTCGCCGACATCTTCGACCGCCAGCGGCGGCGGCATGGTTCGCGGCACCGTCACGCGGTCCAGGCCCAACTCCCACGCGGCCGCCTCCATTTGCCTCGATTTGGCTCCCAAATCGCCCGGGTTCGCCGGGTCAGCAGCCCCGGCCGCTTGGCGAAGCGGCTTGAACCGGCGGGGCGAGTCGGCGAGAAATCCCTGAGCCGGGGCGGGCAACATCGCTTCCTCCGCCGAGGCGAGCTGCCGAAGCTGGGTCAATCGTCCGGCCAAGGGGAGTTGGCGGAGGAACCGTGACCCCAGGACGTAATCGATCCGCTGCAGCAGTTCCCCGGCGTTGGATCGCTGCAGAGACTGGGTGATCCAGGCGGCTTCGACCGACGAGCGATCGACGACGCTCAAGGCCAAGGCGTCGGCCAGGTCGCGCCGCCAAACCTCCGGCGGTGGGTCCTGGACGTATCGCTGCAGCAATTCCTCGCCCCGGTTTCCCCCGAGCGACTCGCCGATCGATCCCCGAATCAGTTCCATTTGGTAATGCCCCGGCATGGAAACGACCGGCCGATTTCGAAACCGCTGATTCAGGGCGAATGCGGTGAACATCGCGATGCCGTTGTCCACGGCGGTTGACGAACCGAGACCCGCACTCTCCCCCCTGGCGGCCGCCAGGCGGGCGGAGGTGAGACCCCAGTAGGCTCGCAGGCGGGGCTGGGCCACACGCCGCCGTGAGGTGATCGCCTGTGCCGCGGAGAGGAACTCGCCGGCATCGCCGAGCTGGCCGGCGGTCACCGCGGCATCAGCTGCGGTGATCGAACAGTGCAGCGAGGCCAGGCGGGACACGCGGGCCTGAGCAAGCGACTGCGCGGCGACTTCGGAGGCTCGGCCAACGGTGGCGGCTCCCTCCGTTCCGGCGCAACCGGCGGCCAACTGCATCGCCTCGCCAATCCATTCGGGTTGGCCCAGCGCCGCGGCCGCGTTGGCCGCCTGAAGGGCAACGTCAACCGCGTCACCTGGATTGTCGCTGCCGGCCAGCGCCGAGGCGCCGGAAAGGAGCACGATGGGAGTCAGTG
>CAYWXT010000217.1:0-9709 GCA_964462125.1 uncultured Pirellulaceae bacterium
ACGCTCGGCTCGGTGAAGGGAAAGAACGACGGGCGGAACCGGATCTCGACGTCTCGCCCGAGATAACTCGATGCAAAGACGCTCAGCACCGTCTTCAAATTCGCCATCGTCACCTCTTCGTCGACCAGCAACCCTTCCATCTGATGGAACATCGGGAAATGGGTCGCGTCGGGGTCATCGGGACGATAGACGCGCCCCAACGAGATTACCCGGATCGGTGGCTGCCGCTGTTCCATCACCCGGATCTGCACGGTGCTTGTCTGGCTCCGCAGCAAGCGGCCTCCCTCGGAACCACGCTCGGCGGTGCCGTCGGCGGAGGCCAGATAGAAATTGTCGAGCGGGTCGCGGGCTGGATGGTCCTCGGGAATGTTGAGCGCGACAAAGTTGTGCCAAGGGTCCTCCACCTCCGGGCCCTCGGCCGCCTCGAACCCCATACGCCCCATGATCTCCATCAAGTGGTTGATCGTTTGGGTGATCGGGTGAATGTGTCCGATCGATGGCTGCTGTCCCGGCAAGGTGGGGTCAAAGCCGGGGTCAACTCCCGAGGCATCCTCGCCGCTCAAACGCTCGCTGGCCGATTCGAACGCCGTTTGGATCGCCTGCTTGATCTCGTTCAGACGCTTACCGGCAGCCGGTTTGTCCTCGCGGTCGACCTGTCCGAGCAGCTTCTGGATCTCTTTCAGCGCGCCCTTTTTGGCCCCCAAGAATTTGACCCGCGCTGCTTCCAGCGAGTCCGGATCGGCAACCCGTTCAAACGCGTCGACCGCTTCACGTCCAAACGCCTCGAGCTTGTTCAAGAAATCCTGAAGCGACATCTCGATCTGATCGGCACCCTTCGTTCGCTCGCCACCGACCCTGCGGCAGCGAATCGAACTAAGCGGCCAGCGCCTCCTTGACCCGATCGCAAACCGCCTTGAACCCTTCCTTGTCGGCGATCGCCATCTCCGACAAGGTTTTCCGGTCCAGTTCGATCCCCGCCTTCTTCAGCCCATGAATGAACTCGCTGTAGCGAAGCCCCTCCTGCTGGACCGCGGCGTTGATCCGGATGATCCACAGCTTGCGGAACTCACGCTTGCGGACCCGGCGGTCGCGGAACGCGTACGCACCGCTCCGCAACAGGGTCTCCTTGACCGTCCGGGTCAGCTTCCCACGACCCCCTCGATACCCCTTCGCCCGCTTGAATAAACGTTTCTTCGACTGCCGCCGCGCGGCACCCTTGCTCGTACGCATCGCTCGTGAATTCCTCGTGGTGAATAAAGGGTTCAGTTCATGGAAATTTTAACATCGGTTCAGGCCCCGAGGGTTCGACGTTCGATTC
Organism: uncultured Pirellulaceae bacterium; assembly: GCA_964462125.1. Taxonomy (GTDB): domain Bacteria; phylum Planctomycetota; class Planctomycetia; order Pirellulales; family Pirellulaceae; genus JAWLFY01. Next base: position 1,319 of record CAYWXT010000217.1, read on the forward strand.
ACGTCGCCATCGGTGTTTTGCCCAACCGACAGGAAATCCGGCCGCGCCGGTCTCCCAAGAGTCGTGTTCGTTCGGTTCTCTTCACGCCGTGACAGGATGGCGGGAAGAACCTAGTAGCAGGAAGAACTAGTAACTGTGGCCGTTGAGCGCCGCTTGGATCGTCGGCTCCATGCACGGATCGACCGGCGCGGTCCCCCGCAGGTTCCGCCGGCGTTTCTTCGTCAGCCCCTTGGCCAGGTGGCTGGTGCCGCTCTGACGATGCATCGCCTTCCCCTTCGCGGTCAGGCGAAACCGCTTCTTCGTCCCCTTGTGGGTCTTGATCTTGGTCTTGTTTGCCATGGTGGCCCGTCTGCGTTCAGTAAGTGTGGAAGCGGCGGAGAATAGCCGAAATCTCCGCCGCTGCCAAGGTCTACGACGACCGCTGCACAATCTCCGCCAGCGCCGTGTTCATCGCCTCGGTCGCCGCCCGAACCGCCCCCTGCCAGCGGCGCTCGCCAAACGTTTCCGCGTACTCCGCTCGGCGGTGGGCGAAAATCAGATTCCGGGAGTTGTTCACGATCGCCCCCAAACCGCGGGAATCAAAGCCTGCTCGGACGTCGTCGGCCTCGCCCCCTTGGGCTCCAAACCCAGGAATCAAGATCCAGCTCTGGGGCATCGCCGAACGCAGTTCGGCCAGCTGCTGCGGGTAGGTCGCCCCGACCACCGCCCCGACCGGGCCGTAGCCAGAGCTTCCCACGTGCGCAGCGTTTAACTCCTGGACGATCTCCGCGACGTGGCGGTACAAGGGAACGTCCCCATCCCTACGGTCCTGCAGATCGCCGCCCCCCGGATTGGAGGTCTTGACCAGGACAAACATCCCCGCCTCCCGCCGCTGGCACTGCTCGACGAACGGCTCCAGGCTGTCCCGGCCGAGGTAGGGACTGACCGTCAGCGAATCGCTCCCCCAGCGGCTGCGGTCACCGGCGCCCAAGTAAGCGTCAGCGTAGGCGAGTGCAGTGCTGCCGATATCATTCCGCTTGCCGTCCAGGATCACGATCAGCCCGGCGCGGTTGGCATGCCGAATGACCTCCCCGAGCGCCACCATCCCAGCAGGGCCAAGCTGCTCGAAAAAGGCAGCCTGTGGTTTGACACAAGGCACCAAATCGTGCACCGCGTCGATGATCTCGCTGCAAAACTGCAGGTAGGCCGCTGCGACGCTATCGGTCGCCGTCGGAGAAACGGTGCGACGTATCGGCTCGGGCAGCTGTTCCAGCCGCGGGTCCAAGCCGACACAGGTCGCCGACCCGGTGCGGCGAACGGCCGCCGCCAGTCGATCTGCAAACTCCATGCTCAATTCCTAGCAGTGGGGCACCCGTCGCAGGCTCGTCACCCTTGGGGGGCCCGCTGAAACAAAGGTGAGACTGAAAGACGATGTCGAGGAACGAAGGAATCGTCAACGCCCAATCAACGCGTCCTCCACACCCCCCCAACTCTGGGCCAGCGGATCGGGATCCGGGCTAGCGGGCCGAGGGCGCGTGCACTAGCATTGGACGCAGAGTGGACGCCCGCGATTTCGCGGTGCGTCTCCTTCTCGGGCCGTAGCGCAGTCTGGCTAGCGCGCCACCTTGGGGTGGTGGAGGTCGCAGGTTCAAGTCCTGTCGGCCCGACTTTTTTGAATCGTCGAAAGTACCGTGTTTTCCCGGTCGGAACGCTCCGTGAGCGTTACCAGCCAGCCGGCTGAGCGACCCGTTCCCAAGCCATTCTTGATATTTCGGTATCAAGAATCACCGGAAAGGGTTTCCCATGCCGCGCCGAAAGTCCGAGGCACCCAGCTACCGCTACCACGTCAGCGGGCAAGCCGTTGTCACCTTCTGCGGAAAGAACTTCTATCTCGGCCCGTTCGACACCCCCGAAAGCCGAGCGAAGTATTACGCCCTGTTGTCGGAGTATCACGCCAACGGGATGACCGCCCCACCGTCAGCGGAGACCCACCAAGGGGAATCCCCCGTCACGGTCCGCTGCGTCACGGCCGAGTTTCGCGAGCACGTCAAAGTGAAGTACGCGAACAACCGGACCCACGCCTACCACTACAACGGTCTCTGCACGACGTTGGAGGACGAATACGGCGACTTTCCGGTCGAGCAGTTCGGGCCGCGGAAGCTGGCGGCGGTTCGGGAGCTGTTCGTCGCGAGCGGCAATTGTCGAAGCTACGTCAACCGTCAGATCCGCCGAGTGGTTTCGATCTTCCGGCACGGGGTTTCCCGCGAGTTGGTTCGGGCTGATTGTCTGGTCGCACTGGAGACGCTGGAACCGCTGCGATACGGCCAAACGACGGCCCCAGAACCCGAACCTGTCGGGCCGGTGGACATCGAAACAGTTCGGTTGACGGCGCGGCATCTGGCCCCCGCGGTTCGGGCAATGGTCCGAATTCAGGCGGCTACCGGGATGAGACCCGGCGAAGTCTGCAACATCCGGCCGATCGACATCGATCGGCGACCCGATGGAGTCTGGATCTACCGGCCATCAAGCCACAAGAACACGCACAAAGGAAAAGGTCGGGCAATCCCGCTGGTCGGAGACGCGAAACTCGCGCTCAAGCCGTTTCTGGAGCGACCAAACGAAGCGTTCTGTTTCTCACCTGCCGAGTCGAGGGCATGGCACCTGGAGCAGAAACGGAAAGCCCGCAAGACGCCCGAGAAGTACGGGAACCGACCCGGAACGAATCGCAAAGAGAGCCCCAAGCGGAACCCGGGAGAGAAGTACACCAAGGATTCATACCGGCAGGCAATCCGACGAGCCGCCAAGGCCGCGAAAACCGACCACTGGTTCCCGTACCAGCTGCGCCACACCGCGGCGAGCGTCATTCGGGAAGCACTCGGCGTTGAGGCCGCGCAAGCCGTCCTGGGGCATTCACACGCGGCGATGACCGAGCATTACGCCAAGCAATCACTGGAGGCCGCAATTCGGGCGTCTGTGGCTGGTCCATCGGTCGGAGCTGAGTAACAATCAATCGCATCGGGTCAGTGGGGTAGCTTCCCACGCGATCGGATCGACTGCGGCGACACCTTTCCGCTTCGGTCGGTCCGGTCGGCCCGTCTTTAGCGAGAAAGGTATCTGATGACTGCTGGTCTTTTTTCTGCGATCATGGCCCTGGGGCCAGAGCCACAAAAAATCGTCCGACAGGATCTTGATTCGATCCTCGGTTTTACTGACTTAGTAGGACGTATGGCGGTTCTCGATCTTGCAGTTTGGGTCGACGGATCAGGTGGATTTCATTATCCCGATCGGCCAAAGATCAACCATCGGACTCAGAAGCTCTTGTGGCAAGACAACGACGGACTTGGATCGCTGGTATTGGACCTGTTCGATACAGTAACTTCAGTCCAATACGAGCTCAATCGCAAGCGAATTGATCGGGGGACAATCGAAGCGTTGGCGGCATCCGGGGAAGTCACCACTGCATTGCAGTCCTTGATTTCAGACATTGATCGCAGCACTGCAGTGGTACCGCCATCGGCCACAAGTGCCAGTGGAGGTCTGATGCGAGAGAACTCGGCACCACTGCCCGAATCACCGCATCCGACCGGGATCACGCCGGAGAAGCGGACGCGACCGATGTCGAAATCGGAAGTCGCGAGAATCCTCGGTCGGCGTGGCAACAAAAAGCGGTTTGCTGAATGGACGACCGATTGCATCAATCGCGGCGTCCTCAGGTATGAGGAAATCAACCGCCAGTCCGGGTTCTATCACATCGACGATTTTCCAGGGCGAGAGGACGAGGTTCGCCCGAAGTAACTGCCCACAACTGGCCGAAAACTGCCCACAACTGACAGGCTGCCAGTCCAGCCGCCCCATATTCGCGTTCGTTGCACATCACCGCACACGAACGCGAGTTTTTTATGTCTGTGTCGTCAGAGCAAATCACATCTACCGTCAGCCGGATCTTGTCTGAGGACATGCTTACGATGACCGAGGCACGTCGCGAAATCGCGATGCTGACTCGGCGCCGCCCCGACAAAAGCACGATGCATCGCTGGACTCATCGCGGAGTCGGTGGGGTTCGATTGGAAGCGATCCGCCTGGGCCGGCAATGGTTCACGAGCCGCCAGGCTATCACGCGGTTCGTTCACGCCCGCACCACCGCGAGCATCTGAACCATTCTTCCGCCACCCAACAAAAAGACCCCCAGCCGTGGCGAGCGACCGGGGGCAAATGGATCACACACAGAGGCAAGGAGATCCGACCCCTATGTTACACCAATCTTCTCTCGAGCCTAGTCACTCGGTTCCCGCCAAGACGATCACCGAACTGCAATCGGAGCGGGATCGCCTTGTGCGAAACATGCACATAGCCGTGGATACTGGCGATGAAGGGGCGTTGAAGTGCCAATGATCATCGACACTCCGGCGGATCTCGAAGGCGGACATAAAGGTCCAGCCAACAGGTTCGACAAGGATGCAGTCAAAGCGGCCGCTGCTGGCAAGTGGATTGAAATTATCGCTCATACCGCGAATATCTCGGTTGAACTACTGGATGGCGGTCACCACCCATGCCCTAAATGCGGTGGAGACGATCGCTTCCGTTTCATTGATGAAGATGAAGGAGCCTGCTTTTGCAACGTCTGCTTCCGCGAGAGGAATGGAGACGGTTTCGCCGCTATTCAGTGGCTCACCGGATGGAGTTTTCCCGATACGGTGGCGCATGTCGCGAGACTGCTACACATCGACCCGGCCACCGATTCGGGTGGCACCAAAAGCAGCTCCCCGCCGCCTGCCCCTGATCTTTTGGCGACAACGAGCAAGCCGCCCAAGAAGGCGAAGCATGTCATCGATGACGCGACTGCGGACTTTCGCGATCAAATTTACTCCGAGCTTGGCGAGCAGTTTGGCCTGAGCGACGCGCACCGCGAGCAGCTGCGGAAGCGTGGACTGAGCGACCAAGAGATCGACCACCGCGGCTACTGGTCTTTCGAGCCGGACACCATCAAAATGTTGAAGTTTGCGATGGATCGCGAGGCAATCAGGGAAAAGATTGTTAGGCAGGTTCCGGGCGTATTTCCTGGTGACATCACCTCCCTGGGAGCGTTTCGTTCCGCCCTGGTGATTCCCGTCCGCGATACTCGTGGGCGCTGCGTTGCGCTCAAAATGCGGGTCGATAAACCCGCAAAAGGGAAGCGATACCTGTGGTTCTCTTCGGCTCACAAGGATGGCCCAAGTCCAGGGACTCCCTCCCATGTCCCTCTTCCGCCGGTTGGTGGATTTACAGCCGATCCGGCCGCGGTGTCGCGAATAACCGAAGGCCCCCTCAAGGCCGACATCGCTACCGCGTTGTCTGGGATCCAGACTTTCGGTATCGGTGGTGTCTCCGCCTGGAAGCCAGCGGTTCCGATCATCGAGTCAGTGGGCCCAAAGATCCTTCGCGTTGCGATGGACCGAGACGCCGAGAGAAATCAGGGCGTGGCGGACTGCGTTTGCAAGGTCTGGGACCGTTTTACCACGATCGAATCGAAAACCCAGATCCACGTCGAAACCTGGGAAGCGGACGGGTCGGGAAATCCCAAGGGGATCGACGACGCATTATCAGCAAAGGCGAAGATCGACGTTCTGGCCCTCGTCGATGCTAAGAATTTCGTCGACCGTTTGAGAGCAGTGGCGAACCCCGGTTCAGCTCTAGAAGACCTACGGGAGCTTGAATGCCCGCACGATCCGTCCCGTATCGCCAGGTTGAACCTCAAGCGTTACCGCGAGCGGAACAGCGGCGACTTGCGGTATTGGCAAGGGCGCTGGTGGAGGTACAAGGCGGGCCACTGGCGAGAGCTGAGTGACGAGGAACTGGACGCGAAGATTCGATATGGCATCGAAGAGGAGCTGCTGGCGATCGCCAAAGCACAGGAACCAGACGACAGTGGCATTAGAAAGCCGAAGAAGCCGTGCACAAACGCCCTGGTTTCCAACGTTGGGAAGGCGATGCGGTCTCAGCAGTTGCTGAGCAGCTCGATCGAGATGCCCTGCTGGCTCCCGGAGCCAGCAGCACGAAGGCAGCTTCTCAGCGTTCGCAATGGGTTGCTTGACATCGACGCCGTGTTAGCGGGCAATCCGCCCAAGGATTCGCTGTATGAGCACTCCCCATACTGGTTTTCAGGGGTCCAGCTCGACTACGAGTTTGACCCAGCGGGTTCATGTCCGTTTTGGGAAAACTACCTCCTGACGTCCGTTCCCGATGAGGCATCACGTCTGTTGCTTCAGGAGTGGGCCGGCTATCTCCTGACCAGCTCCAATCCATTCCAGAAGTTCCTGGCGCTCGAGGGTGAAGGAGGAACCGGCAAAAGCGTCTTCGCGGCCGGAATGACGGCAATGTTAGGGGAGAAATCGGTATCCAACGCGGACCTGGAGCAGTTCGGCACGCAGTTCGGTCTCGGCAAGACGATGGGGAAGGCGCTGAACATTGACAGCGACGTCCACCGCGGGGCCAAGTTTTCTGAGGGTGCCTTCAAGAAGTTTGCTGTGGGCGAGCGAATGGACTTCCAGATCAAGGGGGGCGACCCGTTCAGCCAGCGACCGACCGCAAAGGTGCTGCTCTGCTGGAACCAGCGACCACGGATCCGGGACGAGTCCAGCGGGTTCTGGCGCCGGATGTTGCTGATTCCATTTACCGAAAAGGTTGCGTCGTCGAGCCGAATTCTCAACGCGGACCAGTCCTGGTGGTGGCTCAATACCGGAGAAATGCCCGGGGTCCTCAATTGGGCGATCGAGGGCGTGCAAAGGCTCTTCCGCCAGGGGCGATTTACAGAGCCGGCCGCGATGAACGATCTGATCCGCGGCTACCGAAACGAAATGAACCCGGTCGAGGCATTCATAGAAGAAGTTGTCGGCTACGACCCGGAGCGAAGCAACAAGGTTCGCACATCAAGCATCGTCGCCTCGTTCCGCCACTGGTGCACCGACAACGCGTCGGATCGGGACGCGGAGCAGATGAACCCAAAACGCATGGGCTGGGCGATCAAGAAAAAATTCGGAATTGAAGCGGTAACGATCAGCGGAACGACGACGGAAAACAAATCGCGAGGGTTCCAGGGAGTTTTTTTGAAAGACACCGAAGGAAACAAAAATTCTTGCGATGACGACGAAGGAAAACTTTTCTGAGGATGGCGATTCATCGCCCAGGAACGTTTGGGGAACGTTTTGGAACGTTTCAAAAAACAAAACGTTCCAGCGTTTCACCCCGTGTTTTACTGTGGTTTTCCTTCTATGGAACGTTTTACACGTTTTGATTGAAGTAGAAGAAGAAAATAAGAGTATGTGTACAAATAGTTCCTATAGAGGGCGGAAAGTTGTTTGAGGGTCGCGATGGGGTAAAACGTGCAAAACGTGAAAACGTTCCAGAGCCACTACCCCCGGGCAGTCCCCAAGAAAACTCCGCACCCACCGCACTCGAGCGATTTTTTTTGATCACATCCACCCGCCCCCCGCAAAGGAGCTGCCCGATGCTTGAGATGCTGACCCGAATCGTTACACCTGAAGAGCGAGACGCACCATACATCACCCTCGCAAAACCAACTCACATCCATGCATCAGGTGGCATCGGTGGCGTGGAGCTCTCGCGCGTCTCCCTCGCTGAGTTCCTTTGGGGCGACCGACGCGCTGGTTGGGACCGAGATCGAACTGGCTGGTGCCAAGGCCGGATGAGAGTGGACCTGTTGGCCCAGGATGGCGGCTTCAAGCGTCTGGTTGATTATTCCAGGCACATGCCGAACGGAATGTGGATCCACTTCTATTGGAAGTCTTGGCCGCACAGAGTCGCCTACCTGATTGGGCTGGAGCATACTGACGGACGCACTGCATGGATCACGACAGAAAACCACCCATTGGCGTACGACTTGGCTGTGGCTATTGAATCGAGCCAGCTACCCAATCCAAAAACGTCGGATGAAATGGTGGCTGCAGGTGAGGTGTGAGGCGGATTGGGCCGCGGGCCGGTGACTCATCTGACACATCGATTTAATTCCCCTGCAGATGCAACCGGTGTGCAGGCACGTTTCTGCCTGCGCGATGCAAGGCCAGTGGTATTATGTACATGCGTCGATTTCGCGGGAATGGGCCAGGGGGTCACGATAGTGTACACTAGTGCATTCGTTCGTCCACTGCCCCTTCCGGTGGTGCTTGGGCGATGCCTGCGGTGTCCCTCTGTCATCGGGCCCACTAGGTGGCAATTGCTGGTGGAGTGCAGGGCGCACGTAGGGATCGAGCAGCGGCGAGAAGATCGGCTTTGCCGGCGGGATCCAGGTCGCTGCAAGTTGCCCCCAGCGTCTCGCGATTAGCCGGTGAATCTGCCCAAATTGCACCGGCTGTTCCCCACTGCGTTCCCCGCTCGCAGGAATGTCGTCGTTTTCCCCGCGTTTCCCGCTGGTGTTCG
>CAYWXT010000218.1:0-9531 GCA_964462125.1 uncultured Pirellulaceae bacterium
ACCCTCCCGCGAGCGGGAGGGTGATGATTGTCGCTTCGCGAGCGTCGTTCGCGTTTTCTGACAGAGCCTAGTGCCGCGGACGCAGTTGACAAAACAGCGCTTTCTTTTGATCGGGCAGGGCGTAGTCAAAGCCGCATGACTGAAGAAAGTCTTCGGAGGAGCTGATGGCCAAGACTTCCATCACCCCTAAATCCCGAGCCCGTTCGACGCAGGCGCGGACGAGATGCCGACCGATCCCGGTCCGGCGATACTCGTGGTGGACCGCCAGCGACTGCAGTTCCGCTAGTTTTGGGCTGTAGATCTCCACCGCGGAAAAGCCGATGCACGCCGGTTGTCTGGGCGCCATCGGCGGGGAGGACGAATTGGCGGGGTCCGAATTGGCAGGGTCGGTGCATTCGGCGACGAAGCCGTGTCGCGTCAGCTCAATCAGCTCGGCTTCGGTCCGCGACAGCAGCAGTCGTTGGGCGACGTAGGGGCGCAGCAGCACATGGATCGCCGCCACATCGTTGGCGAGCGCCTGGCGGATGACCACGCCTGGGGGCAACCCAGCAACCGCCGCGCTGGCGAGTGGGTTCAATGGCCCCGGCGGGCCGGACGGGGACGGGTTCCCGGGGCTGCTGTTCAAAGCGGGAATACCTCCATTGAACCGCACGGGCTCAGTTCAGGCGGACCGGGTTGGTGGCGTCCTTGATCGTCTGCCGCATGACCGACGCCGGTGCAGACTTGCCGGTAAAGAGTTTGAATTGATAGGCAGCTTGTCGAACAAACATATCGACCCCCGTGATGATTTGCCGGCACGGCCGCTGGCGGGCGTGCTTGATTAACAGCGTGCTTTCGGGATTGTAGACGGTGTCAAAGACGACCAGCAGTTCGTGGAGTGCCGAGGCGTTGTACGGGGTACGTTCGACGTCGGGATGCATCCCCACCGGCGTGGCATTGACCAACAGGTGCACTTTGGGCTCATGGCGTTGGTCCCAGGGGACCATGCGGCACCCGAATTCGGCACAGAGCAAATTGGCTCTCTCTTCAGTGCGGCCGCTGATCATGACCTCACAGCCCCGCTGCCGCAGTCCCCACGCGATCGCACGGGCCGCCCCGCCGGCGCCCAGGATCAATGCCGAACGCCCTTGCATCGGCCGTTCCGAATCTTTGTTGACCTCAAAGGCCTCTTCGATGCAGTCCATCGCTGCGCGATAGTCGGTGTTGTAGCCGATCGCATCCTCCTCGTGAAACACCATGGTGTTGATCGCACCGATCCCTGTCGCGCTCGACTCCGCCTGCGTGCAATAGTCGAGTGCCCGCTCCTTGTGCGGGATCGTGACGCTGATCCCTTGAACGCCGATCGAGCGACAGTGGTCCATGAACTGGTGCAAGTCGTCGTTGGGCACCCGAAATGGCAGGTAGCGAGCGTTGAGCTCCTGATCGAAGAACGCCCGGTTGTGCACCAGCGGGCCGTAGCTGTGGGCCACCGGGTCGGCGATCACGCCGAACAATTCCGTGTCGGTGTCGATTTCTTCGTACCGGTACAGATCGTTCATCTCCTTCCAGTTCAATTGGCCCGGGGCAATCGTCTTGTCGAGGCTGAAGGTGGCATAGGTGAACGGCGAGCCGACACGTCCGGCCAATATCCGGGTCACCATTCCGATCTCGCCCATGCAGATCCCGATCGTCGGGATCTTGGCATTCCTGACCAGGTTCAGCATTCGCACGTTGTCGTGGAAGCTGTTCGCCATCGTCGCGATCTTGACGATATCGGCATCCTCCTCGGCCATCGCTCCATGAAGTTCTTCCAGGTGGTCGGGGGTCCCCGAGAAGTCGTGGTAGCTGATGATCCGCTTCGTTGTCCCATAACGTGGGATTTGCGACGCCACGTCGGCTTCGATATCGGCGTACTCCACGCCAGCGGCGATGGCGCTGCGGAGCAGCATCAGACGCTCCTCCTCGGACTTCATCCACCGCCCCCCATCGTCGCGGCGGCGGGCAGTGATCACCACGGGGCCGGGGCGGTCGTCGATCAGGCGTTTCAGGCTCACGGCGCGACCGATGTAGTCGACCCGCAATTCGACCAACTCGGCGCCCTCGTCGACCAAGTGCTGGTGTTCGGCGATCATCCGCTTGTGGCGGGCTCGGCCCAGGCTTACACAAATCATCGGTGGCAAAGGATCTCAATTGTGGATAATGAAGAAGGCCAAGAGCCTATAATAGACGGGCGCCACCTCGCGAGCGGGGTCGAATCGATCGCGAAGCAACGGTCGAGAAATAACTGACGCATTTTCTGTCCCCCCTCGCCTGTTTCCTCGCCCCCATCCGTTGTTCGACAGCCGTTGACGCCAACCGAGAAAAAAATGTTCCCCACCGGTTTCCTTTCTCAGCTCCATTCGTGGCGGTGTTCCGCCGTCGGCTCTCCGCAGGTGGTCGTGGTGGCATTGGTGTTGCTTCTGCCGGGGGGGGAGGCCGGTTTTAGCCTCACCCCGGCGGCGTCGGCCGACCAGTGGCCGCTGCCCGGTGGAGACGCTCAGTTTACCGGCGCCACACCGACCACCATCCCCGATTCCCCTGAATTGCTATGGGAGTTCCAGGCCGACGAGGCGGTCGAGACGACTCCGGTGGTCCAGGACGGCATTGTCTTTTTTGGCGATGTGATGGGAAAGCTGTACGCGATTCGGCTCGACGATGGCAGCCTCCACTGGCAACGCGACTACGACACCGGATTTCTCGCCTCCCCGGCACTCCAGGGCGACCTTTTGGTGATCGGTGACGTGGAGGGAAATCTGTACGCCTTGGACGCGGATTCCGGCGAACCGCGGTGGCAGCAAGCGACCGACGGCGAGATCGATGGCTCCCCCGGGTTTCACAACGACCATGTGTTGGTGGCCAGTCGAGACGGCCGGCTGTATTGCTTCGAACAATCGGACGGCTCTCCGGTGTGGACCTACCAGACCGATGACCAGATCCGTTGCAGCCCCGCGATTGCCGGGGACCGCACCTTCCTTGGCGGTTGCGATGGCGCCCTGCACATCGTCGATCTCAACACCGGAAAAGCCGTTGGCGATCCCCTCCCTCTTGGCGGACCGACCGGCAGCACCCCGAGTGTTGTCGGGGAGCGGGCCTTTCTTCCGGTCATGGATGGCATCGTGTTCGGCTTCAATTGGATGTCGTCCGAAATGTTATGGCAGTATGAGGACCAAGAGCGTCAGCAAGAGTATCAGACGAGTGGAGCGGTCGCGGGGGACCGGATGATCGTCAGCAGCCGCCGCAACCCGGTCGACGCGATCTCGTTGGACTCGGGAAAACGGTTGTGGCGTCACACCCTGCGGCGCCGTGCCGATGCCGCTCCGGTGATCGCTGGCGAGGACGTCTGGATTGCCGCGACCGATGGCCGCCTCCTGCGTCTCTCGCTGGAAACCGGTGAAGAGAAATGGCAGTACGAGGTCCGCGGGGCCTTCCTCGCCGCCCCCGCGGTCGCCGGACAGCGGTTGGTACTTGGCGACAGCAACGGGGTTGTCCGGTGCTTCGGTGCCGACCGGTGAACAGCCGATCCGATCGACGCCGCCCGCGACAGCCGGGGTGGGTTCCTGGTAAAATGTTGCATCGACGGGTCGCTCCGTATTGATCCGCCCGAGCACTCTCGCCCCTGGCTTGCCCATGTCCTCGGCTCCCAGCAAGAAAAAAACGGAAGTTGGCAGCTATTTCATTTCCAACTATCCCCCCTACAGCCAGTGGAATCGTGAATCGTTGCCGGAGGTCTACGACGCCCTGCACTGCTCGCCGACGCATAGCGCCCCGCTGGGCCTGTATCTGCACATCCCGTTCTGCCGGAAACGCTGCAAATTTTGCTATTTCAAGGTGTTCACGGACGTCAAAGCACCCGAGGTCCAGCGGTATGTGGACGCACTGTGTAACGAGATCTCGATGGTCAGCCAGCTGGCGGTCATGGGGGATCGACCCTTCCGCTTCGTCTACTTCGGCGGGGGGACTCCCAGCTTCCTGTCACCAAAACAGCTGAGCAAGCTCGCCGGACGCCTCCGCCAACATATCACCTGGGACGGCGCCGAGGAGGTGACGTTCGAGTGTGAACCGGGAACACTCAGCGAAACCAAGATCAAGACGTTGCGAGAAGAGCTCGGCGTGACGCGGCTCAGTCTCGGCGTGGAAAATTTCTCCGATCAGATTTTGGAGGAAAACGGCCGAGCCCACCTGTCGAAACAGGTCTACGCCGCCTGGGAATGGATTACCGCGGCCCAGTTTCCCAACGTCAACATCGACCTGATCGCCGGGATGGTCGGAGAGACTTGGGAGAACTGGCGGGAGAGCGTCCGCAAGGCGTTGGAAATGTCTCCCGAAAGCCTGACGATCTATCAGATGGAATTGCCGTTCAACACCGTCTATAGCCGCGACATCCTGGGCAACCAGATCGAAAGTCCCGTGGCCGACTGGGACACCAAACGGGCCTGGGTCAACTATGCGTTCAACGAGTTCCTCGACGCTGGCTACAGCATCAGCAGCGCCTACACCGTGGTGAAAGATCCCTCGAAGGTCAATTTTTCCTACCGCGATAATCTCTGGCACGGGGCCGATCTGCTGGCCACCGGGATCGCCAGCTTCGGGCATGTCAGTGGCGTGCACTACCAGAACCTGCCGGAGCTCGAGCAATACCTCGGTGCCATCGAGGCGGGGCAGCTTCCGCTGGGACGTGGGTACCTGCCGTCGGCCCACCAGCAGCTGATCCGTGAGATGGTCCTGTTGCTCAAGCGGGGTTACCTTGACCGCGGCTACTTCCGCGACAAGTTCGGCGTCGACATTCTCGAGCATTGGAAGGACGTGTGGGAGGAATATCGGGCGGAGAGCTTGGTCGAGTTTGTCGGTGACGAGATCCGGCTGTGCCGCGATGGACTGCTGCGTGTCGACTCCTTGCTGCCGGCCTTCTTTGAACCCGAGCACCAGGGAGTTCGCTACACGTGAGCGACGCTTGGTTCGAGTTCGCCATGGGGGAATTCGAGGCCCGGTTTCCCCGCGATCGGCACTATGCCACCAATCACATGTGGGCCCAAGAAACGGACCCCGGGCGGTGGCGGTTTGGGCTCTCCGCCTACGCAGTGCGGCTGTTGCAAGATGTCTATTTTCTCGATTGGATCATCGATCCGGGCCAGACGCTCCGAGCCCGTGCGACCATAGGTTCGATCGAAAGCAAAAAGGCCGAAAGCGACCTGTTCGCCCCCTTGCCCGGCACGTTGGTGATGATCAACAGCGCCACGATCGATGATCCGTCGCTGATCAACGCAGACCCCTACGGCGATGGTTGGCTGATCGAGATCGATGCAGAACCGTCCCAGCCGGGCGCGCTGTTGTCGCCCGATGACTATGCAGAACACCTCGCTGAAGCTTGGGAAGTTGCCCAGCGAACGATCAAGGGCCAAGTCAACCAGTAAGGATCGTGCGGGAAAAAAGTATCCGGTACCGTTTGCGAGGGACTCGCCCTCCGGCTGCTTTGCACAAAAGGTACCGGACACTTTTTTCCCGCTCATTGCTAAGAGTACCGGGTAAGGGGCGAGCGTTCGAAACATGACCATACCGAGTTCACCCGGATATCAATTCGCCAGTGACAACACCGCTGGAATCTGCCCGCCTGCATTGGAAGCGATGCTGGAAGCCAACGCGGGGACGGTCAAACCGTACGGCAAAGACCCTTGGACCAGGCGGGCAACGGAGCTGATCCGAGACCTGTTCGAGGTCGACTGCGATGTCTTCTTCACCTTCAACGGTACGGCTGCCAACTCGCTTGCCCTGGCGTCGATGTGCAAGCCCTATCACAGTGTCATCGCGCACGAACTGGCGCACATTGAGACGGACGAATGCGGCGGCCCGGAGTTCTTTTCCAACGGCACTAAGTTGTTGCTCGTTTCCGGAAGCAATGGCTGCGTCGACGTCGACGAAGTCACCCGCACCGTGCGGCGGCGGTCGGACGTGCACTTTCCCAAACCCAAAGTGCTGAGCATCACCCAAGCGACTGAGATGGGAACCATCTACGACCCGCCCGCCTTGGACCGCGTGCATGAGACGGTCCGCCGACTGGGACTGAACCTGCACATGGACGGGGCGCGATTCGCCAACGCGATGGCAACCCTCGGCGTCGCCCCGAAAGAAGTCACTTGGAAACGGGGCGTCGACGTGCTTTGCTTCGGCGGTACCAAGAACGGCATGGCCGTGGGCGACTGCGTCGTTTTCTTCAACCGCGCGTTGGCCGAGGAGTTCGCCTATCGCTGCAAGCAGGCGGGGCAGTTGGCCTCCAAAATGCGATTCCTGGCCGCACCCTGGGTCGGATTGCTCGCCTCCGGCGCCTGGCTCGACAACGCGCGGCATGCCAATGCGATGGCACGGCGTCTTGGCGAGGGATTGAAACCGATCCCCGGTCTGCAAATCGTCGCCCCAGTCCAGGCCAACGCGGTGTTCGTCAACTTTTCCCCAGGCATCGCCGACGCCCTCCGCCAGCGCGGCTGGGCCTTCTACGATTTCATCGGCATCGGCACGTCCCGGCTGATGTGCTCGTGGGCCACTACCGAGGATGTGGTAGACCAGCTTGTCAACGATGTCCGCGCCGCAGCTGAAATCGCCCCCATTCAAGCTGGCGGCAAGGCCTAAGCAACAGTTGCGAAATAACTGTCCGCGGCCTCCTCTCTGCGTTGATCTTCCAAGTGGTAATCGCGGGGCGACGGGAACCGGAAGCATCCGATGCTTCTCGATGTGTCGCGGAGTACAATGCGAAGAGATTGATTGATGAAGGTCGCTCTTGCGCATTGGATAATGCGGTAGCCTTTGATATTGAGCTTGTGGTGACCTATGACGATTGGCATAACAATTCGTATTGATTCATCCTTCGTGAGAGCGGTGGGGCCCGACGTTTCGACTGCCCGATTGGACCGTTCGAGGCAGCTGCTCTTTGCCGTGCGCTCAATGAAACAGCTTTCGTCAGGCCATCAACGCACCAAGCAATGGCGAATACAATTGAGGTGTTGGACCAGCTTGCGGATGAGGAAAAGGTGTAATTGGACACCTTTTTCTGTCCACCACGCTCCCCGAAGTGCTAACCATCGAGCAGGTCCACCAGATCATCGACGCCTGTATCACTACGCGGATGGCGGTCTACTTCTGGACTGTCTACTCACTGGGGCTGCGGATGCAGGAGGGACTCAGTCTACAAACGACGATGGTCTACCTGCAACTGACCGACTCGGCCGCCGTCGATGCGCGTCAGGCGATCGAGAATTCGTCGTTGACATCCAGCCTGTCGGTGATGGCCAAGCGGTGCTGAAATACCTGGCTCCCTACGTGAACCGGGTGGCGATCAGCGATAGTCGAATCATCGCCTGTGACGACTCGTCGGTGACGTATCGCTATCGGCCGTCGGGGTCGAACAACTGGAAAGAGCGTACCGTGCTCGCCGATGAGCTCATGCGCAGGTTCACGCAGCACACCCTGACCCAGCACACCCTGCCATCGGGCCTTCAGAAGATTCGGCACTACGGCTGGATGGGTTCCAACTGCCGAGTCAAGCTCGATGAGGTGAAGTGGCTGTTGTGGTTGTTTCTGGGCTGGACGTACTGGCTCGCCAGCGGCCTTGCCCCGCAGCGGGAGCCGACCGCCGATTCAAAAGTCCGCTGCGGCCACTGCGGCGGAGAGCTGGTGGTGATCGACGTCACCTTCGATCCGGCGGGCCAACTCAGCGAACACGCACTCGCTTACCTGGACAACCGAATCAACTCGAACGTCAATGGGAAGGCGGCCGCTGAAGGCTTGCGCCGCAGCTGCCCTGCCGCAACCATTCGACACATCGCGTCCATTTCAAAAGCGTCCAAACGGGTCCCGCGAGTCAGCGGCAACGCTTGTGGGACATCAACTGCCGCTAATCGCAGCCGAACTCTTCACCACGGACCTTCAAGCTGACAGAGAGTGGGAATAGCGTTTCCCAGGAGCGGTCCGGCACATCATCCGGGCTTCTTGAACCGAGGCCTTGAACATCGGCTCGTTCCTCGCGATGTCAAAGCCTATTCGTTAGGCGTTGTGGTCAGTCACTGACTCCCGCACAACCGGTCGCCGCATTATCGCCTGCAAGCCGGCGGACCCTCCGGAGCCGAGAATGAAGAAGTGCGTCGACTCTAACGAGTAAACGGTCCATCCTTCTCTCTCGTATGCCTCCACCTGTTGCAGAACTTGCCGCGCAGAGAAGGCGTTGCTGATATATTTGTATTCGAATCGCTCCATTGTCTTTCCTACTGATTGCCAGTGCCGAACCGGGCGGATCACGGGGACCGAGCAGTTGGGTTTGCGTTCAGAACCCGCGATGACGAGGTCTCCCGTGGATCCGATGGTTATCCGCCGCCCCACCACTCACCTCACGCCCCATGACCATCATTTTGCTACTGCGGGAGGGTTCAGTGCGAGCCCCGAACCGTCCCAGTAACCGAGTCGACGCTTAGCTCGAAGATCTGCAACAGGTACCCCGATGGGAAGTTCCAGCGATTCATATCCCCACGTCACATCGGCGAATTCTACGTTGGGCTCCGTATCCAAAACGGTCACGATCCGTCGATGCGTTTTTGGCAATCCCCGAGCGTCAAAATACTCAGTTATCACTCGAGTCGGCAGAGACTCAGTATCGCCGCTGTATATGGGTGTCGTGGAATTGCGTTTGAACCCGGGAATCGAGAACTCAGAACGGTATACGCGATAGCCATTCTCATCATCAATCCATAGGTCTCGGCGTTGATCATGAACGTCGATGATGCTTACATGCCAGCAGCTCCTGCCATTGATCTCTTCTGCTCCCACCGTCTGCATCTCCGTTCCATCGTGATACGGAAGCTCTCCTTTGAGGGTTTCATTCCACCAATAGGTTGTAGTGATCCCCAGTAGTCTCGGATCAAAAAACAAGCTCGGATTCTGGTCATCCACGCTTCGAATCGTGACTGAATCCGTACCATTAAAGTGTGTCACGCTCGTTCCGCTTAAAACCATCCGCTCCCGGTTTCTATTCTTGCTTCGGATCCAAAATCGACGATTCGGTCCATCGAATTCAGCCGTGAGTTCGTACCTTCCATGAGCATACTCCGTGCTCAATGTGAGTCGCGACGCGGGGATGTTTAACCGAGCGTTTTCAACACCTCGGAGTAGCTCCTCCGGAGTCGGAGCGTCAGATCGAGTTTGGGCGAATCCAATTTGTGGTAAGAGCACAGTGACGACGAGCACGTGAAGACAAGAACGAATCATTGGTCGCACCTTTCCGGAAGTTGGGGTTCAGTCGGATAACGAAATGCGATCTATGGAGGCACCGGAGGTGCATGCATAGATCGTGCGTTGAACTTTGTCGACGCGTTGGGGGCTGATTCAGGACGGCCGATCCGTCAGAATGAGTCTACCAGATACGACTGGTGCGAGGGGCCTTCGCCGGGAACCAGTAAGTGAACGTGCCAGTGGGCATTGACGTGATCTCGTGACAGTCCTGACACTGGAACTTGCGACCGCCCATGACATGCG
>CAYWXT010000219.1:0-9525 GCA_964462125.1 uncultured Pirellulaceae bacterium
AACGCCCCCATCGTGAACCGTACCGCCATACCGTTGAGCACCGTCAGCGCGACCACACCGGATAGCAGGGAACCGGCCGCCGCCAACAACGCCCCCTCTTGCACGACACTGACCAGGATCGCACGGCGACGAAACCCGATCGCTTGCAACGTCGCGATCTCACGGATTCGCCCCGCTACCGCGCCGTACATCATGTTCAGCCCCGCAAAAATGCCAGCAGCACTGATCAAGACAACCACGAACCACGCCAACCATCGCACCGGCTTGTAATGCTGTTGAACGGACGCATAGTAATCGGTTTCGCGCATCGCCTTCAGCTCCAGATCGGTCCGCTCCTTGCAAAACAATTCGACCTCGGCAGCCGAACCGCGTGGCGACAAAAGGATCGCGACGACACTCAAGTCCTGTCGCTTGGTCGCCGTCTGTAAGTCAGTCAAGTTGCACCAGATCTCCGATTCGTAAGCCGCACCGCCGGCAGCAAAGCGGCCGGCGACTTTCCATGTTCGGCCTTCCAGCTCGACGCTTTGACCGACGGCCATCGCATCGGGACGACTGCCGAGTTTTGCCGGCGCAAGACGTCCCACCATGACTTCGCCATCGTCGGGCCAATCGCCTTCGATCAACTTCACCGAACGGCGAACCAGCGGCGTCGTCTGCTCGACGCCTCGTACCAACCCCAACCCTTCTTCTCCGTCCTGAGTTTTCACCCGACTTCCCAAGTACAACTCTGGCGAGACGTGGCTGACACCAAATCGCTTGACCACCCCTTCCAGGCTCGCAGCCAACAGCGAAGGCGTTCGGGAGGCGATCGACGATGTCTCAATGTTCTCTTCCGAATTCACCGAGTACACCAACACGACGTTCTCATCGCCGCTGACCGACAGCGATCGCTCCAGCCCTCGAATGAACCCGACGACGACGAACACCAACATCACCACCGTCGCCAGGGCAACGAGTGTCAATGCGGTCCGCACCGGCCGCCGGCCCAGGTTGCGAACACCGTACTCCCAGGGGAGAAACATCAGGAATCAGGCTTTGGTTACGCGAAAGCGGTCGACGGCGTTGACAGGCCATCACCGCGGGTTACAAACAGCGCCTGGTGCTATATTCACAGCTTGATTCTCGAGTTCGAATGGCCGGCGGCTCGCGCCCTGCCGTTACGAACTTCTTAACGCCACGGCGCAAGCCGTGCGGCCTCGTGTTAACGCCACGGCGCAAGCCGTGCGGCCCCGACCCTCATTGTTTGCTGTGACAAAGCACTCGGCACCAGAAATGCCGTATTGAGAAGCTGAATTAAATCAGCCACGATTGATGGGCGATCCGCACATCCCGCCCGGAGAGAGCGGCTGCAGGGGGCCCAGAAGACTGGCCTTCGAAGGACGCGTCCAAGGCAGAACTTGGGAACGTCGAAAGCACCAACGTGTGCACCCAAGCAACGAATACATCCGTGGCCTCTGGCAGGTCAACATCGTCCTCGACCACGGCCCCTTCGCAGATGCAATTCTCGCAACTGCATTGGCCATCGGGGCACTGATCGTGGGAATCGGGCGCCGGAACGTCTTCCGTGTGCGGGCAACAAGAGGTCGCCGCCGGCGCACTCGCCTCTCCCGCCGTTGCACTCGCTTCACACGATTGGCAACGCAATGGACACGCCAACAAATGGACGATCAACAGCAGGGCTAAAGACCGATGGAACATAGCTGCATGCTACTCGCTGCGACAGTTTCAGGCAAGATCACTCCTTTCATCCCCGCCACCTACGTTACCTTGCACTCGCGCTCAAGCACGGGGCTCTGTCTGAAAACTTTGAGCCGACGGCGCCAGCTCGATGCCGTTCACGACACCGCCACCAGAGGGGTGCTTGGTAACGGTGCGGCACAAGCCGCCTGGCGTTTTGCGGGAAATTCATGTTCGGGGCCGGACGGCTTGCGCCGTGCCGCTACAAAACAGATGGAACTGGGCTTGCACCTCCGGCTCAGGCCAGAGGGCGTCCTCTCTCTTTTCAAACAGAGCCTGACGTCCGGGGAGGGCCAAGCACCATGCAATCGAATCGTGCGGGCTTGTGATGGGGGAATAAGGCGGCGATTGGCCCCTCCCCGCTCTTCCCTCGCGACCCTCCCAAGGGTGGGTGGTTGCTAGGAGGGCGGCAGCACTTCTAATCATGGTGCGATGGGTGTTTTCTGACAGAGCCTAGGATGTAGGGCGCGCATGCGGGGCTCGGGGTTTCCCACTGGCTGAAATGTAAAACATGTCATGATCAACGACTGGCTGGCGATCGTGTTCGGGGGACTCATCTTCCTCGTACTCCCCGTGGCAGTTTTGGTGATGGCGATCGTTGCGTTCGTACGATCAGGCCGCATTGCACGACTGGAGCGGAAGATTGTCCGCTTGGAAACATTGGTCGGGCCACTCTCGGCCCGCCAGCGGCTGTTTCTAGGCGAAGGGTCCGGCGGCGAACAAGAAGCCTCGGCCCATGAGACGGGCGAAACGGCCGGTCCGACGGTGGTCGAGTCCGAATCAATCGCCACGGCCCAACCGCTGCAGCGGCCGGAACCGATTCAGTGGGAGATGCTGATCGGCAGGCGGGCGCTGGGTTGGGTGGCGGTGCTGCTGGTGATCTTTGCTGCTGCATTCTTCATTCGTTATGTCGTCGATAACGACTGGATCGGCCCGCTGGGCCAGATCGCGTTGGTCGAGCTGGCCGGCTCGGCGCTGGTCATCGCTGGCTGGCGGTTCGCCCATCGCCGGTGGGATGTTTTTTCCCAAATGCTCACGGCCGCCGGGATCGTTGTGCTATACGTGGCGACGTACGCTGCGTTTGGCTTTTACCAACTGCTGCCGCGCGAGCCGGCCTCGGCGTTCCTGGTGGTCATCCTGCTCGGCTCGGTGCTGCTGGCTCTCGCCTACGATTCCCTCGCGATTGGGCTGACCGCCGTCCTTGGCGGGCTGTTGACACCTGTGTTGATGCAGTCGGCGCACGACGATTACCCCGCCTTCTTTAGCTATCTCGCGGTGTTGAACCTGGCGGTTGTGGTGTTGTCGCTTGCGCGGTCCTGGGTAGCGATCGGCACCGTGGCGCTGGTGGGGACTCAGGGTCTGTTCTGGATGTGGTACGCAGGCAACTATCACCCGGAGAAACTTGCCTGGGCTCTCGGCTTTCAAACAGTCGTGTATGTACTTCACCTCGGCAACAATCTCGCCGTCCATGGTCTGCGGCGTCCGTATGCCCGGGGGGAAGATCTCGTGCGGCTCGTGCTGGGAGCCGCCTTCGCCTTCACGGCGTGGTATGTGATGCTCCGCGACGACCCGCTTCTGTGGCAGCGAGCCGAACCGTGGATGGGGACCGCGGCGATCGCGTCGGCCGCCCTGTACGCGATAATCGCTCGGGGGATGCTGGCGGCACCGAAGCAAGACGCGGCCCACCTATTCACGGCCTTGGCGATCTCGGTCGGGTTCATTGCCCTGGCGTTTCCGCTGCAGGCGGATGCCGCCTGGGTGGCACTTGGCTGGGCGGCCGAGGGGGCGGTGTTATGGTGGTTTGGCCAGCGGATCGCCAATGGTTCGTTGCGTGCCATCGCCGGGGGACTGTCCCTCGCGGCGGTGATCCGACTGGTCGCGCACGATTTGCCGCCGGATGTTCGCGAACCGTTCGTTCCGGCTTTCAACCACTTTTCCCTACCGGCGATCGGGGTCGTGTTTTGTTTGCTGGCCGGGGTCGCCAGCACACGTCGGTTCGTTCGGCAGCGCGGTTGGGCCGAACGCGTGTTCGCCGGCGGCGCCGCAGCGGTCGGCGTGCTGCTGTTGTGGTTGGTGCTCTCGTTCGATTGCTACAACTACTTCGCAGTCCGTGCCCGCCAGCCGGGGGCTCCGCGAGCCACGCTCCTCTGGCTCGGGCAAATGGGGCTGTCTGTTTTGTGGACGGTCTATGCCACGGTCGTCCTGGTTATCGGCTTTCGCGCGTCGCAGTCTTGGTTGCGCTGGTTGGCGCTCGCCCTGTATGGCGTGACGGTGTTGAAGGTGTTTTTCGTTGATATTCGCGAGCTGGATGAGATCTACCGAGTGGTGGCGTTCTTCGTGCTGGCGGTCTTCATGGGCTTGGCCGCGTGGGGGTACCAGCGACTTCCGTTCGACAGGCGGGATCCACACAGGAGCATGGAATGATGAGTGACCGAAGCAGTTGGAACGACTCCGGAAGCACCCTCAGCCTAACCCTCTCGCTAACAAAGCCGGGGAAGAGGGCACCGAAATGGTGGGTGATCGCGTGGGCCACATCGCTTGCACTCGCCGCGCTCGCCCCCCCCGCCGCGCTGGCGCAATCACCGGCAGCCGAACCACTCGTCGATTGGAAATGGTTTCAACCGATCCTCGCCCCAGAAGAGGATTCGGAGGGAATCGAAGATGCGGAGTCGCCGTGGACTGACTTTCTGATCCCACCGGGCGTCTTTGCGGAGGCCGCCGTGGAACTCGACGACCTGCGGATCTATACCGCCAGCGGTGAGGAGGTCCCCTACGCGTTGCGTGTCCGCCGCGAGCGATCGAGCACCGAGGAAGTTCCGGCCGAGGTCTTCAACCGCTCGCTAACCCCCGACGGCGCGCGGGAACTGTCGCTTGAATTGAACGCCGCTTCCATTGAGCACAATGAAGTCGAAGTGGGAATGCCTGGCAACGATTTTCGCCGCCGTGCCACGTTGGAAGGCAGCCCGGACGGCGAGACTTGGCGGATGCTCGCCGAGGACAATCTCATTCGCTTTGCTCGCGGCAATGAGCGGATTGAAGACGTGCGGCTCCGCCATCCGCCAGGCCGCTTTCGCTACCTGCGGCTCCGGGTTTATCCAGATCCGGCGGTCGACGACGAGCCGGTAGAGATCGGGCAGGTGACCGTGCGCCGACGCATCGCGGTCGCTGGCGAGGATCTGGAACTGGTGGCCGATTTCGGCCCGCGAGAAGCGACACGGGAGGCCGGGGCACCCGCCTCCGCTTGGATGATCCCGTTGGGTGGTCAACAGGTTCCGGTCGATCGAATTGAAATTCAGACACCTGAGCAAGACTTTGTCCGTGATTATGTGATCCAGTACGCCGGCCCGCCTGGCCCTCGAGTGCGTTTCCGGCAAATCGGTGCGGGCACCTGGCGTCGCCGGGAAGGAGAGTCGCCGCAGCCGTTGACCGCGGAGTTTAGCGAAGTGCGCGCCGCGCGGCTGCGGTTGATTGTGATCGACCACAGCAATCCGCCGTTAAGGGTCGACGAGATCCACTTTGCTGCGCCGGCCCGCCAAGTCGTCTTGCCGCGGAGCGAACAGAACGAGTCCGAGCTGCGTCTCTATTATGGCAATCCCGAGGCGACCGCACCTCGCTACGATTTCGCCCGCAACCTGCCGGACCGGCTCGAGCCGGCGCCGGTGCGCACCGGACTCGGTCCCCGACAAGACAACCCCAACTACGTTCCGCCACCGGTGCCGGTCACCGAACGGTGGGCAGGGATGATCTATGTCGTGCTAACTGCCGTCAGCCTCGTCCTGGCCGCGGTGATTTTCAGCGTCGGCCGAACCACCATCGCCCTGCACGACGGAGGTACGGAAGAACCCTCCGATGCGTCCAACGGCTCGGCCGGCGGCGCTCAATCCTGATGGGATCGCAAGGAAGTTCACTGCCATATGATTGGCTACAATTTGGTTCGCGCGGCGATGATTGCCTCGGCGTTGAAATTTCATCTCTGTCCGACTCAGCTCAGCTTCACCGGCGCGATACAAGCGTTGGACGAATACGCATCCTGCATTCGTCTCCAATTGGGCCAATACGCCGAGCATTGGGACAGCTTGCTGGAGACCATCTCTGAGCTCACGGTCGGAAATCGCCCAGGTCGTCAAGAGCCCCGTGAACTGAAACGCAGGCCGAAACAGTACAAGCTCATGCAATGCCCACGCGATCCGAACCGAAACCGTTACGCCACCGCAGCTTAGAGCTAAAGCCCGTGCCATTCGCCCCCGTCCCCTTCTAACGCGACGGTTGTGTAGTATTGCTCTGCTTCGGGGCTCAGTCGAAACGTGACCTCGCCGTACAACTCGATCACTGCTTCTTGGATTTCGTCCAGCGTGACGCGGAAGTATTCCTTCCGCATATTGACAAGATTGACCCGTCGGTCATTAAATCGTTGATGAAGCGCGTTCTCCAGAGCTGGGGCATCCTCAGAATAAATGAGCGCGTGGAAGTCGAACGGAAACGGAACGGAAGCGTCCCCCAGTTCCTTGACTCGTTCAAGTGGTTCAAGGCGGCGTGTCATGCCTATCTTGAACACGTCAGGCCCCATGGTGCCGATGTTCGACAGGATGTAAACGTGGCCAGACCGAGTCAGCTGAGCGCGGGCGATAGCTTTCGCCTTTCGGTCGATGGCCTCTGACAGTTCTTCTTCGAGCTTTTCGACGAGTTGAGCCAGCTTCTCGTTGTGCTGCCCGTGTTGGGCGGAGAGCTCGGCTCTAGCTTTGGCCAGCGCGTCCTCCTTAGCGTGCTCGTCATCCTCAGCCTGCTTTTGAGCCTTCTCAATCTCCTTTTGCGCTCGCTCCTCTTCCCTCATTGCCTCGCGAATTTCACGCTCGCGATCCTTCTCCTCTTGCTTTTTGGCGGCGTGCTCGTAGTTGAGGTAGAGCTCATCCAGCTTTAGCTGCTGATACGCGGGTGAAAACGCGATTTGGTTAGTCTCGCCAAGCTTGCTGATGACGTCGAAGCACTTCTTAATCCGCGTTTCACTCAACGTTACATTGTTGTACTTCACTTTGGAAATGATGGCATCGCATTCGCCGTTGATCGCTCGCAGCATCAGTTTGATGTTGCGGTTGATCATCGTGCGTCCCTTTGCTTCGCTTCCCTCAACGGTCCATGTTGTATTGCAGAAGCAGGCTTCCTTGTCCCGGACCATTTGCTTCTCCGTCGCCACGCAATGCTTCAACGCCGCTTTGTACTTTTCACTATGGTCGAAGTCGAACGTCGGTTCGTAGAGCCCGTGCGATTGCATATCCGCGACTTCGTCGACGAGGTCGAGTTCCCTCTTTCGACGTTCGAGTTCGTCTGCGACTTGCCCGAGTTCCATGGTCAGGTCATTCTGACGTTTCTCGTGGTTTTCGCGCAGCTCGCGATCCTCCCGCTCGGCCGCAGCCTTTCGATTGGCCCTTTCAGTTTCCAACTGCTCGATAGTGGTGTGCCCCTGTCGGTACAGTTCCAAGTCCTTGACTTGCTGGCTCAGTGCATCACGCTGGGACTTGAGCTGTAGCCCCTGGTCACGGATTTCAATCGCCTTCGCTTTGATTGTCGCTGCAGTACGATTCAGCTCCGCGACTCGTTTCTCCGCCTCGCTTTTCACCCGTATTGCGTACGCTTCGGAATCGCCGATTTCCGAATACCGCTCGAGGTTTTCGGCTAAAGTCACAGCCTTTGCTTCTAGGGATGCGACTTCTCCCTGAAGCGTTTCATTTCGATTGGAGCATTCAGTGAGCCGCGAATTCAGTTCGGATTGTTGGTCGCGGGATCGCGAAACTTGCTCGCGAACCCCTTCGAGAGTTTGGTCACGGGCCAGTAGCTCGTTCGAAAGTCGCTCCTTTTCCTGCCGCTCTGACTTCTTGGCTGCCACCAATGCCGTCACTGCGATGGCCGAGCCAGCGATGACGGCTATCAGACCGATTCCGAGGGCGATTTCTGCGGCTGTCACCGTTGCAGACTCCTGATTTGGAATGTCCAGCATGCGAGGCTAAGGGAAACAGCCTAATCGCTGCCCGGGGGGGCTGCCACATTTCCGAACGATTACGTGTGGCGGAATTGGCCGCGGAACCGGCAGCAACCGAAGATCGGTTGAGTGGCGAATTCCAAGTATGTATTGTGAAAAGCAGCGACAAAACGCCGAAAACCGCGCCAAGGGCCAACCGATGCCGATCCTGCCAAAACTGACGCTCGTGATTCTGCTTGCAGCCGCGGGGCTGGCATTGGCCCAGGACAGCACGAGCCAGCCCGCCGCCGCGCAGGACGTCGCCGAGGGTGCCGCGCCGGCTAACGACAGCCAGGAGAAGATCGTCCTGGAGAATCCGGCTCGCGCGGTCGAGGAAGCCCTTGAACGCCGCTCGGTCGAGTAAGCCGCGGCCGAGCTCGAAGCGGCGCGGAAGGCGTACGAGGAACGGATGGCGGCGGCCGATCAGCGGACGATCGATGACCTCGAAGGCGTCGCGCGGCATGCTGTCTCCGGCGGGGATCTTGCCGAGGCGTCGAAGGCCTGGGAGGAGGTGTCGCGGCTTGATCCGGAGAACGAGGCGGCGACGGTCAATCCGCGGAACAATCTCGCGCACTGTTTTAGCTGTGGAAGGAACTTCAACAACATCGACCTGCTGATGACGCAGGGATACGACTTCTTGCCTTTTTCATGGGCGCTGAACCCAAGTCCACCCACAGCTTCGAACCGGCCCGATGAAAACCTTCTCCAAAATTCTCAACAAATCGGCAAAGCTCCCTCCAAAGCCCCAAAATCCCTACAGCGACAATTCGGCAAAAAGTCCGACCGCAATTCGGTCGATAACAACTTTGCGCGACGGTTTTAAAGGTATCGGACACTTTTTTTATTCCAAATCCATAAACAGCTCCTCGGGCTTTTACCCCGAAGGGGTTGCAAGATGGTAGCCGGCGGTCGCGCAGCGCACCGCCGGAACGCGCCCCCCGCGCCGCCGACCCCGAAGGGCGTCGCAGATCGGCGCTGCAGAGAATCACGGGTGGCGCCAGATCGATCGGTGATGGCACACGTCTCGGCGGCGCCCTCTGCGATCCTTTCAGGATCGGTGTGTGGTGTGGGGCCACGCGTTCCGTGGGTGGCGCTGCGCTTACCCACGGCTACTCTCCGTGATCCCTTCGGGATCTTAGCCGAGCGCGACCATTCCCTTCGGAATCGTAGACGTGCGCGATGATGGCGCGGCGCCCCCGGTTTTTACCCCGAAGGGGGCTTTCAATGTCCGGCCTGCGGCGAACTTCTCGCGACGGTCAATCCGCGGAACAATCTGGCGCACTGTTTTAGCTGCCGAAAGAACTTCAACAACATCGACCTGCTGATGACGCAGGGATACGACTTCTTGCCGGCGGTCTCGATCCTGGAGAATTGGCTGGAGCGACACCAGCAAGACCTGGGTCAAGCGAAGCGGCAAGCCTAATCACTCGCATCGCTCGAGTTCTGATTCGAACCATCCCTTCCCAGTGCGTCCGTCCGGTAAGAGCGGTCGCACTTCTTCATGCGCACCCAGCGCAGTCCGCCCCCCCCGCATCGAACCGCCCCGTGAGAACCTTCTCCAAAATTTTCAACAATTCGGCAAACCGCCCGCCAAAGCCCCAAAATCCCTACAGCGACAATTCGGCAAAAAGTCCGACCGCAATTCGGTCGATAACAACTTTGCGCGACGGTTTTAAAGGTATCGGACACTTTTTTTATTCCAAATCCATAAACAGCTCCTCGGGCTTTTACCCCGAAGGGGTTGCAAGATGGTAGCCGGCGGTCGCGCAGCGCAC
>CAYWXT010000220.1:0-9520 GCA_964462125.1 uncultured Pirellulaceae bacterium
GACGACAGCCCGCGAGCCACTAAAACCGCGGAAGAGCCATATGGAATGACGTTGCGTCACCCCAAATCCGCCACTAATTGACCGAGCGTTGCTTAGGGGCGCCGACATCGAAACTGATATCAAAGAATTCTTCCGGGCCGCCAAAGCGGAACATCGAGTTGAAGAGTGCTTGCAGCGGGCCAAGGGCCAGGCGGGACTGGGCGATTACGAAGTGCGCAATTGGGTCGGATGGCAACATCACCAGACGCTATCGCTAATTGCGAGTTGGTTCCTAACCGTCGAAACCCGGCGAGCGGGAAAAAAACACCCGCGATCACAATCAATCAGGTGCGACTGGGAATCGCTTCCATCATCCGAGCTGCACAAAAATGCGATACACACCCGGTCGTCAAGTGGCGCACCGAACAGCGGCTGCTGCGGAACCAGCTAGCCAGGCTCTATCACTGGAAACGCCATAACCAACTGCCACCGAAGAACTTAGAACGCAGGCAGATCTAGGACAGTCGAACTAGGCTCTATCAGGAAACGCCGCAGCTGCGAGGCCTGGTCTTCAAACAATCGCAGCCAGCTGGCACTGTGATGCAGCTTGCATGGCGTGCCGAGTTGGCCTGATCAACGGGTACGGGTTCCTGAATCCAACGTCCTTTCAAAGAATCGAAAGATCGGTGATGATCACAGTCGAGCCCATCCGAAAGGCAACGATTCGGAGTCACTACGACCTTGGGACGCTGTTCTATTGGCTGCACTGGGGCCCCCACATCCATCACGGGTTGTGGCTTGCGGATGAATCTCCCCGTCAGGCCCAGTGTCAATTGATCGATACGTTGGCCGAACGGGCGGGCATCCAAGCGGGTGATCGGCTGGTCGACATCGGTTGCGGGATGGGTGGCTCAGCGATCCGTCTGGCGACACGGAGTGATTGTGAAGTCACCGGGGTCACGCTCAGCAGCGTTCAGCGGCACTGGGCGGCGACGACCGCGATGCTCAAGGGACAGCGAACCAAGACACGCTTTGTCTGTGCGGATGCCGAAGCGATTGACTTTGAGCCGCAGTCGTTCGATGTGGTGTGGAGCGTGGAATGCACCGAGCACCTGTTCGACAAGCCCGGGTTCTTCCGCCGCGCCGCTCAGTGGCTCCGGCCTGGTGGCCGAGTCGCTCTCTGTGTTTGGTTTGAGGGCGAAGACACCACCAGGCCGGGGCATGGCGAAATGGTGAAAGATGTATGCCGACGTTTTGTCTGTCCGTCGCTGGCAACGCGGCGCGACTACACCTCGTGGTTGGTCGCCGCGGGACTGACCATCACGTACAACGAAGACTGGACGGACCGCGTCGCCAAGACCTGGGAGATCTGCAAGCGGCGAGTATCCAGTTCGCGAATCAAAACCTTGGCCAGAATCCTCGACCAGAACCAAGTTGCGTTCTTGGACGGATTCGACACCCTCTTGACCGCGTACCGCACCGGCGCGATGCAATTCGGTGCGATCGTCGCTGAGAAACCTGGGCGTTCGAAAGCGGAGGGAGGGTGAAAAGGGGGTGGGGGTGATCACGCGGCCACCGGTGCGTTCGACGCTCGGCCCTGGGGAGTCTGCAAGCCCCGCGGCTGGCGTCGTCGGGTCAGTCAAGCCGCGAAAAAGGGTCCTGACCCCTTTTTTCTGACTCCCGTGCCGTGGACCAGCGCGCCAGATCTGTGACGGAAACGTTCCCGCCACACATCAGCAGCGCGACCGGGTCGTTGGAGGCGATTTCGCTTTTGTGCTGGCGTGCGGCCGCTAAACAACACGCCGCTGCCGGTTCGACCAGTGTCTTGGTTCGCTCGAGGATGAATTTCATCGCGTCGATCGCCTCCTGGTCCTCGACGACCATCACTTCATCGACCCATTCGTTGACATGCCGAAACGTCATCGGACTGACCCGTGGGGCGCCGAGGGTGCGGGCGATGGAGGTGATCTCGGTGAGTTCCACGATCTCGCCAGCGGCGACACTGCGTGCCATTGCGTCGGCCCCTCGCGTCTCCACTCCGATCACACGGATTCGTGGGTTGACCGACTTGAACACAGCGGCCATCCCGGCGATCAACCCGCCCCCGCCAATGCTGACATAGACCCGCGATACGCTGGGAAGGTCTTCCAAGATCTCCAGGGCAATCGTCCCCTGGCCCGCTGCGACCTCGCGATCGTCGAATGGGTGAACCAGCAAGAGTCCCTCGCGGCGCAACCGTTCGGCCGTCGCAAACGCTTGGTGAATATCGTCGGCGAACACGATCTCGGCGCCGTACCCCCGCGTCGCCTCGACGTAGTTGGGGGGCGTCGTCGACGGCATGCAAATCGTCGCCTCAACGCCGAGTGTTCTTGCGGCAAACGCCAGACCTTGGGCATGGTTTCCACCGCTGACACTGACAACACCCTTGTCGCGTTGCTGCGGGGTCATTTGAGCCAGCTTGTTGAAGGCCCCGCGCGGCTTGAAGGAACCGGTTTTTTGAAGGCACTCCATCTTCAAGTGAATCGGCGCACCAAACTCCGCGGAGAGCGTGGCCGATCGAATGAAGGGTGTTCGATGCACGTGCCGCTGGATCCGTTCACCCGCCGCACGGACCGCGTCGAGCGACAGCAACTCACTGGGATCGTCCCTCACATCAGGCATCATGATCCTAACTGAAAAACACGCGTTCAGCAGTCCGTCTCAATAACCACTGCTTGTCCGCTTCAGACAAAAAATCGATCCGATCCCGGATCAAGGCAATCGACGCCTCGTAGGTGTGTTTCCCTTGAACCTGAAACGGGCAATCGCTGGCCCACATCAGCCGTTCGGGCCCGAAGGCATCCAGGACCTGGCGGATCATGGGGACCAGATCATCGTATGGTGGGGACTTTTCCCCCAAGGCATAAAACGCTGACGTCTTCACGTGAACGTTGGAAAACCTTGCCAGCTCGCACAGGGATGCGAGTTGCTGCGGCTCGATCGTCCCGCTGATTCCCACGCGGGCGAAGTGGTCCACCACCACGGTTGTCTCCGGAAAACGACGACACAGCGAAGCGACATGCGGAATTTCCTCTGGATTGATGAGTGGGCAGACGGCCAAGCCTTGACTCGCTGCTTCCTGAAACAGCGTCCCGATCGAATCGCTCATGGGCCACTCCTTCGCATCGCCCCGGGAATGAAGGCGGAAGCCACGCACCCCGCGGCTCGCCATCTGCTGCATGCGGTCGCGGAGGCCGCCGGCTTGATGGTCAATCAACGCGACCGCTGAAAACACGCCCTCATGGTCGTCCATGACATCAAACAGGTAGCGGTGGTCGAGGTCATAAAAACTCATCTGGATCAAAACGATGCGCCGCACGCCGGCGGGGCGGCAATGGCGAAACAATTCAGCCGCGGTGAAGCTCGGGGGATCCATGTCCGACTCGTCAAACCGCTCATCGATCGGGTACGTTTCCGTGTCCGGGCTCCAAACGTGCACATGAGCGTCGATCCAGCCATCCGCCGGATCGCCCGCCCCCGACAGCGACGGGGCGGCAACCGCCGAGCCTGCTGCCACCGTAGCCAAACCGAATTCACGTCTCGTCAGGGGATCGGTGCCGTTGGACTTCATCAGGAACTCTCACCGGTGAACGGGTCAAACGCGAGCACAAAGTTTCGATAGATTTCGGCGGCCTGAAGCACCTGTTCGCAGTCGACGAACTCAACCGCCGCGTGCGCTTGATCGATGCTACCCGGTCCCAAGATCATGCTCGGAATGCCGATCGCTCCGAATTTACTGGCGTCGCTGCAAAACGGCACGCCGATCGGCGTGGGGTCATAGCCCAACTGTTGCAAAACGTGGCTCATCACGGCAACCGCCGACGCATGGGATGGCGTTTCCAGCGGCCGGTCGGTCAGCATGGGAGGGTGCATGACGGCGTCAAAGTCTTGGTGCTCTGTGGCGAGCGTTTCGATCAAGTCTTGATAGTGATCCAGGACCGAGTCGCAATCCTCTCCCGGCAACATTCGGCGATCGATTTCAATCTCGCAGCGGTCGGGAACGAAATTGACCTGAACGCCGCCGCGGATGACTCCGACGTTGCAAGTTGCCGGTCCGAGTAACGGATGGGAATGCACCGACAAGCGTCTGGTGTCGTGCTGAAGTGCCGTGATTAGATGCGCCATCTGGTCGATCGCGTTGACGCCGAGATGAGGTTTCGACGAATGAGACGCCTTACCGCGTGTTTCAATCTTCCAACGCACCAATCCCTTGCTGGCGATCACCGATTGCAAACCGGTCGGTTCCGCCACGATCGCGGCATCGGCTTGCAATGCCGTTCCGGCGGCATTCATCGCCTGGCAAAAAGCGACGACACCACGGTACGAGTATTCTTCGTCAATCGTCGCGGCGAACAACACGTCGC
This sequence comes from uncultured Pirellulaceae bacterium, assembly GCA_964462125.1. Lineage (GTDB taxonomy): Bacteria > Planctomycetota > Planctomycetia > Pirellulales > Pirellulaceae > JAWLFY01. The sequence goes on from CAYWXT010000220.1 coordinate 4,383, forward strand.
AGGGGGGCACGATCGCGTCGTCCGCCAGCGACGACACCGCCCGCATCATCGCGGCCATGCCGGCTTTGGTGTCGCACGAACCGCGGCCGTACATCTTGCCGCCACGGACCACGGGATCCCACGGCGCGATCTCCATGCCGGTCACCGAGACGGTGTCCATGTGGGCTTCCAGAACGATCCGCCGGCTTGAATCGCGACCGGGCAACCGCGCGATCACGTTGGGACGATCGTCATACACGTGCTGACGCCACGTCTCAATCTGCCGCTGTTGAAAGTAGTTTTCGATGAAGTCAGCGATCTCCCGCTCAGGCACCCCGCCATCGTAGTTCGGATTTACGCTGTTGATGCGGATCAAATCGGCCAGGGTGTCGAGCACGGCTGTGGCCTGTGGTTTGCCCTGTGTCATTTTGCTTTCTGTCATCTCGTCCGTTTCCAGGCGACCGGTTGGATAGGACCGACGAAGATGATGTAAGCCCCGATGCCCATCAGCATCACCAACGCCGCCACGTAAAACGCTGTTTCGTACGAATCGGTTTGCTGCACCGACCAACCGGCGATCATCGGCGAAACCACGCCACCCATGTTGCCGACGCAGTTTTGAATGCCGGTCCACCTGCCGGCTGCCGGACCCGCCATCGTTTGCGTCATTGCCCATACGTTGGCGGTGAACATGCCCAAGGCACTGCAGGCCGCGACGAGCAGCACGACGCACATTGTCGATGATTCGGTCTGGGAGACCGCCACCATCAAGAACGCCGCCAGGAGAAAGCCGCCCAGGGCGATTCCTTTTCGAATCACGGTGGGAGATTTTCCCGCGGCGATCAGGTGATCGGCGCCCCAACCGGAAAGGACGGTTGCGATGGCCATAGCCAAAAACGGAAGTGCCGCCAGGAAGGCGGTTTGCTGCAAATTGAAGTTGTGCACATCGACCAAGTAGGACGGCAGCCAAGTTAGCAGGAAGTACCAGACATATCCTAGCGAAAACATTCCCAGCGACGTCCCCCAGACCGACCGGTGCCGGAGCACTTCCCATATCGATGGGCGGCGGTTGGCCATCGCGATCTCGATGCTTGGATCGGGGGGGTGTGGACGGCTGGGAGCCCAGCGGTACCACGGCAACAGCCACACCACCCCGCCCACGCCAAGAGTGATGAACAACATCCGCCATCCAAAACGGTCCACCAACAACCCGCCGGCCAAAATACTGAAGGCGGGTCCGATTTTCGAGGCCGCGTCAATCAACGAATTGGCAATGCCCCGCTGCTCCTCGCGAAAATTCTCCACGAGCAGCCGCGAGATCGCCGGATAGGCGACGCTTTCGCCGATCCCCAGCAGCAACCGTGCGGCGATCAATGCCGCAAAGCCGGTGACGAACCCGGTCATGGCGGTGGCCACGGTCCAAAGAAGGTAGCCGCCGGCATAGACCCATTTGACGTCGTACCGATCGACCAGCCACCCGGCAGGCAACTGCAGCAACGCGTAACTCCAAAAGAATGCGGAAAGCAGAAGACCTTTCTGTGAACCTGTCAACGAAAAATCGGACTCCATCGCCGGAACCGCGATCGAGAGCGCGCCGCGATCGATGTAGTTGATCAAGATCGATATCAGCAGCAGCAGCAACAAGATCCAGCGCGCCGGTTCACTGTACGGTGAGCTGTTCTCAGCGGGCGTCGATGGTGGCAGCTTGGCCAAGGTGAGTCGCGGTGCAGGGGGAAACAACGTCCGGTCAATCACGGTCGGGGTCACCAGCGTAGCGTATCGAGCCCCCGCGTGCCGACGCCGCCGAGGCCGGAGGACGAGGCGGAACGTCTGGAACCCTCGGCGTCCCTTCAGGGGCGATCGCCGAGTTGTTGGCGAAGGCGTTGAAGCATTCGGCTTTTGGCTTTGCGAACCGCCGCGGGAGTGAGTCCTAACTGCCGCGCCACCTCGGGAGCCGGGCGGCCGAGAACGGTGGTCTCCCAGAACGCCAGCCAAGTCGTCCGCTCGACGCTGGGGCGGATCTGCTCCAGCGCGCGGCGTAACAAGGAGACCGTATCACCAGCGGTCGATGGCGGCCCGTCGGCGCTGACATCCCCTGCATCGTCGGCGATCTCTGCCAGAAAATGCTGCGCCGTGCTGCCGCCCCGGCCCGGAAGTTCACCGCGGCGATGCCGCTGAGCGACCGCATTGCGGGTGATCGTCCACAGCCAGCCCCGAAACGTCGCTTTCGGCCGGTCGGGGTCAAAACGCTCGATGCCCCGGTACACCGCCAAGAAAACCTCTTGCGCAATATCCGCACGGGCTGCGGCGGGCAACCCCGCATGCCAGCACCAGCGATCGACCAGCGGGCCATACAGGTCAACTAGCTCCTGCCACGCGCCGGTCGATCCGTTCCCGAGGCGTACCGCGAGACTCAAGCCGCTGGAACTGCCGATCGAAGGCTCATCGGTTGGCATGTGGATCCACCTTGGTGGAGAAGAGCGTTGGCATTCGTTCAAGCTAACCACAAAACCTCTTCCCGTGCGAGGCGAGGATCTATCTGAAAACGCTGGCCGACGGTGCTAGCCGCGGGCCTCCGTTCTTCAAAAATCGACGTCACAGGGTCCGAAGCTAGCGCCTACGGCTCCGCCGAATGGCTTCATCCACGTACCATACCTCCGTTACCGAGAAGCGTGTCACAGCAGCGCATTGATACTCGTAGGCCCATCCAAGATGGCCAGCACGACAACTCGATCGGAGTTTGCTACTGTGAATACGATGACCTGCATGAGTGAAACCGTCCTCCGCAGCTATGCGCTGGGCGACTGCGACGATCCCACCCGCGAGGACGTGGAGCAGCATCTGGCCGAATGCCGCCAGTGCGAAGAGACACTCGCGGCATTGGATGACACGGCCGACTCGCTGGTGCGCCATCTGCCTTTGGTCGCCGGTGAACAGGAATCTGCCGCTTCGCAACCCCCACCTCCCTGGCTGGAGCGTCTGCGAACCGCACCGCCGGCTGTCGACGCCAGCGAGCCCTCTTCAGGTGTTGCCACAGACCACGCGTCGGATGCCGTGGCAGCGGAGGGCTCGGTGCTTTCCGCCTACGAGCTCCTGGGAGTCTTGGGCCGAGGTGGAATGGGCATTGTCTACCGCGCTCGGCATCGTCAACTTGATCGAGTTGTCGCTTTCAAGGTACTCGATCCACGCTTGACCTCTGCGGCCGAATCCCGCCGGCGTTTTGACCGGGAGATTCGGATCCTCGGCAACCTGCAGCATCCGGGGATTGTCATGGCGACCGATGCGGGCCGTGTCGGTTCAGCCGCCTATCTGGTGATGGAGTTGGTCGGCGGAGTGGATCTGGCGCGGTTGGTTCGGCGTGGCGGTCCGCTTTCCGTATCCGAAGCATGCGAAACGGGTCGGCAGATCGCGCTGGCGCTGGCGGCAGCGCATCGTGCGGGTGTGATTCACCGCGACCTCAAACCGTCCAACGTAATGGTGGATCGAGAGGGCCAGATCAAGTTGCTCGACTTCGGGCTCTCCCAACTGGCACCCTTACCGGGAGATCACGCCGATACCTCGCTGGGGCAACTGCTGGGAACGCTCGCGTACATGGCGCCTGAACAGGCCGCGGCGAAAGGGTTGCTTGACCACCGCACCGACTTGTATGGTCTCGGCGGTACTTTGTTATTTCTACTGACCGGCCGCCCCCCCCGCGACACTCACCAGCGACGATCGCTGCTTGAGCAGTTGCGAGCTTTGTCCGACGAGCGACCGCCCTCGATCGGCTCCTTGCGAAATGATCTGCCCGAGGCGCTTGCCGCGTTGGTTGATCAGTTGCTCGACGCTGATCCGCGCCAGCGCGGCGACTCGGCCGAAGCGGTCGCGGAGCAGCTTGCTCGCTGGGCCGGCGGCGACTTGTCTGCCCGCGTGGACGAACTGCAAGACGGGCAGCAGCCAGCGGACGTCAACGGCCGGGAAGTTGCCGAATGCTCTCTGGCGCAGTTGCTGGCAGCCTCCCCCGGCACGGCGATCTCGCATGCGGACATCTCGTCAGAAAGCGGTTCACTGCCGTACGCCGTCTCCGACGGCAGTCGGAAATCGACAGCTGTTCCGCGCCCCACCGCAGCTCGCAGGAAAAGCACCTGGTTCGTGGCACTCGCCACCGCAGCCGCCGCGGTCTGGATTGGCATCACCATTCTGGTCCAAACTCCCGATGGAACCCTGCGAATCGAATCGGATGTCGACGACGTTCGAGTTGAAGTCATCGACGAGCGTGACCGAGTGCGTGAACTGACCATCGATCGGAAGGAGCAGGAAACGTTGCTGAGTGCCGGTCGCTACCGAATCCGGCTGGCCGAGTCCTACGACCACCTGGAGGTAACACCCTCGGTGATTACGCTTCAGGGCGGCGGGGAGACGTTGGCCCGCATCGAACACCGATCCGCCGCCGACGAATCGGCCCAGCCGCAACCGGCAACCGAAGTCCAGCCCGAGGGAGCTGTCTTTCAGGGAGATCCCATATCCGTATGGCAAGACCGATTCGATTCCGAGCGGGACGCCGCCGTTAAGTTGCAGGCTGCGCAGGCGCTGGCGAATCTCGCCGGTGAATTGCCGGTGGAACAACGTCTCGATCGGTTGGTCGAGATTGGTGCCGAGGTGCTGGACTCCGGATTTGGCGACCGCTACTGGCTACCGGCCTTGAGGTCGATTGGCCGAGACGAAGAGGCATTTGCGCCGCATTGGCCGCGCACCGAGGAAGTGCGGAGTGAATTCTCGACGCTGTCTTCGGAGTTGCTGCGGATGTTCCGCGATGCTCCAACCGCACGGGTGTTCGATCGTTTGGGGCAGATTCTTTTGGAAGGCGATTCAGCGCGAGCTGGATTGGCGGCATGGATGTTGGCCCGCCAGTTACCATCGAACGACGTCCCGTCGATGCGGCGTCTGCATGAACAATTAGATCGTCCCGTTACGGAACTGGACCAAATCGCAATTGCCACGCTCCTGAGAACCAAGATTTACTGGAATGCGACGTCCGAGCAACAGGAAAGTATCGTTCGGCATATGAACGAGCTAGCGGATCGACTGTTGGACCCCACAGAGAATTCGCTTCAAGGTCGGCTTCGGAGTGACTGGCTCGAACGCGTCGAGCAGACAGGAATTCCTGCCGATTCAATGCG
>CAYWXT010000221.1:0-9519 GCA_964462125.1 uncultured Pirellulaceae bacterium
GGTCCAGTTCACGCCAAAGCCGCGCTGTACGCCCCGGCTCCGAAGGAAACGAAAGACACATTCCGGCGGTGCGCTGCGCGACCGCCGGCTACCATCTTGAAACCCCTTCGGGGTAAAAACTGGGGGTGCCGCGCCGTCATCGCGGCGCGGCCACGATCCCGAAGGGATTGGTCGCGCTCGGCTAAGTCAGTTCCGAAAAGTGCACAACTGGAACTTAGCCGGCTAAACTTCTTATGTCCAGTGTCCAGCAATCCTGGGCTGCCGACCATGGGATCGCTCGATTCTCGAACAATCGAGATCCACTGTACGCGGGGCGTATTGCTCGTAGGAATGACTGCGATCGCGTTCTCCCGGCTCCACCCAGAAGGCGTCCAGGACATTCTTCGCCACGGGCGTCACTCGTAACGTGCCGGGAAAAGCGAGCCGGTATTCCCGCAGCGACGTCAGATAAGCACCCAATCCACCCAACTCGCTTTGACGGGAGATGAGGGGAAAGTCGAGAGGAAGCGGCTTGCGCCCAGGGAACCAAGCGTGGATTGCTCCCCGAACGCCACGCATCGCATCTTCGTCGCCCCGCTCAAGCTGTCCCTCGCGGTATTCCATTGTGGCCAGAACCCAGAACCGTTCGCACCGCTCAAAGAGTTCTTTGCGCGAATCGTCGTCTCCTGGGTACGCACCGGAAGACGTTGCAGGAACCGCGGGCCAGATACAATGACTTGCAGAGTGGTATCATCCGCGGTATCATCATTTAAGCTGGTCGGTTGTGGCTCTCTCGCGAAAGGAGTGACATGAAATTTATCACCCGCATTCCGACGCACCTCAACGACGGTTCTCCCGTCGACGGGGGACTTTCCTCGATTTACAAACCGAGGCTGAATTGATGGCAAGATCGACCTACAGCAAGTCGGCTGCGAAAGAGTTGGTTGCCGAAGCGAAACGAATGAAGAAGGCGGGGGCGTCATGGATGGAAGTCAGCAATGCCTTGTTCGGTATCGATGGTACAGCGGCGAAAGCCTTTAAGACGCGTGAGGAACGCGAGGCGTTCGTCGCGGGGCCGGAGAACCTGGCGATTCGTGAAGTGATGGCGTCGCTACCGATGCCTCATGAAACGGTTCCGGCGGCTGACGGTCCAAGTGGCAGGTTCCTGGTGCGGCTTCCGCAATCCCTGCACGCCGCGCTTCAAGCGGAAGCGGAAGCAGAGGGCGTGAGCCTCAATCAACTGGTCGTGGCAAAACTGGCGGTGAGTCTCGGTCAAGGCGTGAAGAGCAAAGCCGGGGCGGCTTGACCAAGTCCAGCTTTCTGCGGGTGGGTCGTGGCTCGTGGCCTGAGTAGTCAGGGACGTGTGGATGTGGAGGTAATTCGCTGTGAGCCGCCCCTCCCGTTCCGCCGGCGCTTCTCGCCACCAGCCACCACTCAATACATCGGCCTGCCGGTGACCGTGTCGATGATGTGGTCGCTTTGGCGCATGTCATCGGGGATCGTGCCCAACCTCTTGGCGATCTCGTGCATGCTTTCTGGCCAGGGCAAGTCGGCTATCTCACCGGCCGCGACGACATTCGTCCAGGTACCGAGGATCGCCGGCATGTCCAATGGATCTGCGATCAGCAGATCAAGAAGCGTACGTCCTGGCTGGTCCACATCCGAACGAGGCTCGCGCCGCAGCGGGAACTCGCTCCGCTTTTTCCATTCTTGGGCAATGGCCTGCATCGCCAGGAGTTTTCCCGCGGCATCCGCCGGGGGAGCCTTCTCACCGCGTGCCGAGAGATCTGCCGCTAAGCGACCGATCAGAACCACCGGCATACGGTCGAGACGGCGAACTCGCTCACTATCTGGCCAAGGGCAGCGGCGGCCTCTTCGATCGTTTGCTTCAGTTCGCTGGAGAGCCGGACGTTGATCCGTGCATCTGCCTTGCTGGTCGTCATCCTCGTTTCTCCGAAGCTGCTTGTGTGGAAATGCGACACACTTCGTGCTCTTGCGTGGGTCAATATGCCACACACGGTCTTGGTCCAGTCAATTTCTATCTGGGATGGGCAGCCATCGAGGGTGTTGCGATAATCGGTGAACTCTTCTCTCGGCGGAGCGAGGAGTCCGGGGTTTCAGGTGGTCATGCGACGGAGGTAACCATGGGTCGGACAAGCAAGAGATTGCACCGCAAACTGAAAGCGGCGGAACGCACTCCACGAAGGGGTGGCCACCAGAGGAGAGACGTTGCGGAGCTGCCGGACGTGGAGGAATTGATTGAGGGCGGGCTCGATCCGACTCACGCAGGTTATGTTCTCGTCCAGCACATCGCGGTGGATTTCGCGGAGGGTGTGTCACAATTTCCCGAAATGCGGAAGTTCGCGAAGATTGTCACGGAGGCGGAAGATGAATACCTGCCATCAGGGCCTCCGATGAGCCCGCTGACCAAGAGCTTCTTTTCCTCTTGGATGCTGTTCGATCTTCGGTTCGAAGGCGTCGACACCTTGGCGACCTGCTTGATCGACGCGAATGATGTGGTGAGCGTGAACCCCGATCAACTCGATGCGCTCCACAAGATGGCCAATTCCCGCATGGGTGTGTATGAGCATCTCGGGACGAGTGGCGAGCTCATCCGGCTGCGAGAGCTGATCACGGGCATGGAGTACGTCTGCTACTGCACTTCCGGCTACCAAGGCAAGAAGGGGGAACTGTGGTACGTGCGTCTTCTTCCTCCGTTGATGCCCGAGCTGGCGAGTTTTCACATCACCTTCACAACGCCGTATGTCTTGATCGCGAACACGAAGAAGGAGTGGAACCAGTTTCTCCAGCGATCGATGCGCGACATTGGTGAATCCGGCAAAGCGGCGGCTCTGCACGAGCTGTTGAAGTACGGCCCAGATGTGAACTATTGGAACGAGTTCGTCTTCAAGGGATTCCACCGCCATCAACACGATGCGATTTTCCTGGCCGGAATTCCCGATCTGGAGGCGACGCTACCGCATGCATGACGACGTGAGTCAGTCTGTGGATGCACCGAGACAAACGGGTCGCCCGCTGCGGGTGGCGATGAACCCGTTTTGAATCGCGAGATAGTTGCCCACCATCCGTTCGTGCGGGAATAAGTTCATTGCATCGCTGCACCGGGCCCGTTAGCCTGTGAAAATCTCGTGCCTGGGTCCCTGCATTCCGCTTGCACTCGTTATCCACCGTCAACCCAGATGCACCATTCAATTCCCGGAAGAACCCTGTCTGAAACCTCGGAACCGACGGCGCTTGCCGCGGGCCTTGCTTGATCGACGGTTTTCAGACCGCGCCCGCCCGGTCAACGTTCAGAAAGGCCGTTCTGCATGCCTCGCTCAGTGTTTTCATGGTTTCGTCCGATATTGACTGTCGTTTGCTTGTTCGCCTCGGATTCCATGGTCCATAGTCAAGTGATCGTCGCCCACCGCGGGGCCTCCCACGACGCTCCTGAAAATACCCTGGCCGCCTTTCGCCTTGCCTGGGAACAAGGGGCCGATGGGATTGAAGCGGACTTTTATCGGACCCGCGACGGACAGATCGTCTGTATCCACGACGCCGATACCGAGCGGACGACCGGGGTGCGGCGACGGGTCGAGTCGTCCACGCTTGCCGAATTGCGGCAACTCGACGCCGGCCGTTGGAAGGGCCCACAGTGGGCCGGAGAGCGGATCCCGACCTTCGCCGAAGTGCTCCAAACGGTCCCCGAAGGCGGGCTGTTCTTCATTGAACTCAAGAGTAAGACCCCGATCGTCCCGCTGCTCGCCGAGGAACTCCGCCGCTTGGATCCCCAGGACCGGCAGCTGCGAATCATCACCTTCGACAAGCCCACCGTCGGTGCCTGCCGGGATCAGATCCCGGAGGTTCCCGTCCAGTGGCTGACCAGCTTCAAACAGTCACAACAGGCAGAGAGCTCCCGGCCCACCGCCGAGGAGATCGCGGAGACGGTTCGCCGCCGCGATGCCGAGGGGGTCGGCATGAAGGGTGACCGCCAGGTGATCGACCAAGCGTTCATCCAGCGACTGCAGGATGGGGGCTGCGAGACGTTCCATGTCTGGACAATCGACTCCCCGGACGACGCCCGCCACTTTCAGCAACTCGGAGCGTTCGGCATTACCACCAACCGGCCGGCGGTGATCCGCGAGGCGATCGCACCGGGTCGCGAATCGGGGTGATGGTTCGGTTTGAAGTTGGTTCGACGGCAGGCTGGTGGTTTGACGGCCCACTGGCAGCCTGTGCGACGGGGGGCGGCTCGTTGGGGACGATGAAATCGATTCTGACCCCCACTTGGTGGTAAACCGCTGCGACAAGGCAGACTCTACCGATTGCCTAGCGGGAAACAAAAAGGCAAACTGGGGGGAGTGTGGGTCGATTTGATCCTGGGTATTCCTTCAAGAGAGAGATTGCTGAGATGTTCCGTTTCCCTGGTCTGTTATTGAGTGGTGCGGCCTTCGTCGCCTTGGCCACCGTCGTTCCCGCCACCGCCACGGCCTCTCACGGGGCACACGCCCCGGCGCCCTGTTGCGCCTCGGCCCCGGACTGCTGTCCGCCGCCGCCGGTGAAGGTCGAGCTGTGTGTGGAGGATCCTTGCACCTGCTGCACCTATAACGTCACCGTCTGCATCCCGGCCTGCTGCGCAGACGAGGCTCCTTGCGTGGCTGGTTGGCGGAAAGGATTGTTCGGCCGCAAGATCGTGACCTACACGTGGCCCTGCTGTGGGCACAGTGTCGACGTCGTGATCACCCGGCACGGTCGCACGATCGTCCGCGGCTGAGCGTCAGCGGCAGGATGGATCACGAGAGAAAACCCCGCCCGCGAGATTCGCGGACGGGGTTTTTCTTTGCGAGTGGGGTTTTTCTTTGCAGTGATCAGCTGCAGCCCATGCTGTTGCCGCAGTTGTAGCAGAGGTAGCAGTTGCCGTTGCGGACGGTGATGCTGCCGCAGTTGTCACAGCTCGGCGCGTCGGTTTGGAAACGCGAGAACTGGTCGCCCTGGCCGTTCAACTGGCCCGCCTCGGCGCCCGCCCCCCTGCTGCTGCCATGTTCGGCCGGCACGTTGCCGTTGGACTCCTTGATGCTGGCCAACAGAGTGGCCCGCTCGGCGAGCGCCACCGCTGCCCCGGCGTCGCGCCGCAGATCCTCCATCGCGGAGTGGCCCGCCGAGGTCGACTCCGGTCCGTTGCCGGGGGAGCCTCCCGGGTTGACGCTGCCGGTGACCGGCTCGGCCGCGGCCCCGCTGGCGGCTGTCGTGGAGGAACTTCCCGCCCCCGAGGGCGCCCCCTCGAGATGCCCGCTCATGAAGGTCAAGCCGAGCCAGCGGGCGATGTAATCGACCACGCTCTTGGCGATGCGGATGTCCTTGTTCGAGGTGTGCCCCATCGGTTCGAACCGGGTGTGGCTGAACTTGTTGACCAGCACCTCCAGCGGCACCCCATACTGCAGCGCGATCGACAGGGCGGTCCCGAAGGAGTCCATGATGCCGCCGATGGTCGAGCCCTCTTTGGCCATCGTGATGAAGATCTCTCCGGGGCGTCCGTCGGGATAGAGGCCGACGCAGAGATAGCCTTCGTGTCCGGCGATGCTGAACTTGTGGGTCAAGCTTTGCCGGGTATCGGGCAACCGTTCCCGCCGCGGCTTGTAGACCACCTTCTCCACTTCGCGGGTGACCACCTTGGTCGTACCGGCTTGCTCGGGCTGTTCGTCTTGCGTCATGTTCAGCGGCTGGGACTGCTTGCTGCCGTCGCGGTAGATCGCGATCGCCTTGAGTCCCAGTTCCCAACCCCAGAAGTAGGCGTCGGCGATGTCCTGCGGCGTGACGTCGGCCGGCATGTTGACGGTCTTGCTGATTGCCCCCGAGAGGAAGGGCTGTGCCGCGGCCATCATCATGACGTGGGCCTGCCAAGGAATGCTGCGGACCCCGTTGGCCGCCTTGAAAGCGCAGTCGAACACAGGGAGATGCTCCGCGTCGACGTGCGGCGCCCCCTCGATCGTATCGTGCTCGTCGATGTACGCCATGATCCCCTGAATGCGGTTCTCGTCGTACCCGAGCTTTTCCAGGGCCTGCTTGACCCGCTGGTTGACGAGTTTGAGCATTCCGCCGCCGGCGAGCTGTTTGTATTTCACCAACGCGATGTCGGGCTCGATCCCGGTCGTGTCGCAGTCCATCATGAAGCTGATCGTGCCGGTCGGAGCCAACACCGTCGCCTGCGCATTGCGGAAACCATGCCTCTCGCCGATCCGCAGCACGTCATCCCACAACTCGCGGGCCGCCTGCTTCAGTTCCGGCGGTCCGTCGTCGTCGATCGCGTCACAGGCGTCGCGGTGCATCTGCATCACGCCCAACATCGGCTTCTCGTTCTGCGAATAGCCATCGAACGGACCGACGGCGGAGGCCAGCTCGGCACTGGTCCGGTTGGCCTCCCCGTGCAGCAGTGCCGTCAGCGATCCGCACAGTCCCCGGGCGGCCCCTGAATCGTAGGGCAGACCGAGCGACATGATCACGCTGCCGAGGTTCGAATAGCCGAGCCCCAAGGGACGGAAGCGGTGGCTGTTTCGCGCAATCGGCTCAGTCGGATAGCTGGCATGGTCGACCAGGATTTCCTGAGCGATGAAGAAGATCCGGGCCGCCGCACGGTACCGCTGGACATCGAAACTCCCGTCGAGGTTCAAGAATTTCATCAGGTTGACGCTGGCCAAGTTGCATGCCGTGTTGTCGAGGAACATGTACTCGCTGCACGGATTCGACGCATTGATCGCTCCGCTGTTGGGACAGGTATGCCATCGGTTGATCGTCGTGTCGTACTGCACGCCGGGGTCGCCGCAGTGCCATGCGCACTCGGCCATCTTGTTGAGCAGTTCCTTGGCGTCAAACTCCGGCGGCGAGCCGGATGCCTTCTCACTGATCCACCGGGTCTGCCAGCGGCGGCCGTCGCGAACCGCCTCCATGTAGTCGTCGGTGACCCGCACCGACAGGTTGGCGTTCTGGAAACAGACGCTGCTGTAGGCCTCGCCGTTGAAGTTCGATTCGTAGCCCTGGCGGATCAGCGAGTGCGCCTTCCGTTCCTCGGACCATTTGGACTCGATGAACTCCAGGATGTCCGGGTGCCAAACCTTCAACGACTGCATCTTGGCTGCCCGGCGAGTCTTGCCGCCGCTCTTGATCACCCCGGCGATCGAGTCATAAACCCGCATGAACGACAGCGGTCCCGACGGTGTGCCGCCGCCGGAAAGCTTTTCCTGTTGGCTGCGAATCGTCGACAAGTCGGTCCCAGTACCCGAACCGAACTTGAACAGCATCGCCTCGCTGCACGCCAGACGCATGATGTCTTCCATGTTGTCGTCGACACTCTGGATGAAGCACGCCGAACCCTGCGGGTACTCGTAGGAGTTCTCCGGCTGCTCCGTGGTCCCGGCCCGCGGATCCCAGCGCCAATTGCACTTCGCTCCCCCCACGCCGTACTGCGTGTGGAGCCCCACATTGAACCAAACCGGGCTGTTGAACGCCCCGTGCTGGTGCAGGCACAGCCACGTCAAGTCGCGATAGAAACGCTCGCCATCCTCGGGCGATTCAAAGTAACCGTCCTCCAGTCCCCAATCGGCGATCGTTCGCGTGACCCGGTGAATCAACTGACGAACCGAACGCTCCCGCTCGCTCGGCTTCTTCGGATCCCCGTAAAAGTATTTCGACACGACCACGTTCGTCGCCAATTGACTCCACGTCGAGGGCACCTCGCAGTCGGTTTGCTCAAACAACGCCTTGCCCGACTCGTCCTTGATCGACGCGCTGCGCTGCTCCCACGCCACGGTCGCAAACGGCGTCCGTCCGTCGTCAGGACAAAAGGTCGCCTTCATTTTCAACCCCGGGCGCTCCCCCCGACGTCCCTGGTCATACTTACCCGCCGCGTAGTCGATCCCGTGCTGAGAATCCACCCGCTCCAGTGCCGCTTCCGTCGCCGATTCGCGGCTCGTGGTTGCTTCCGAGACGCCTGTGTTTGAGAGAACGGTGGCCATCGCTTCAAGACTCCTAAAAGGTCATCCATGGGGGCTCGAACCGGCTGCCAACGTACTTTCGCGGTCCTCGCGAAACAGCCAACCCAAACCTTTGAAACAGACAAAAATGAACAGCTGTCGACCACTCGTCACGGTCAATCTGAAACCCCGGTGGTGGGAATCCACCCCGTTACCGCTCCCCAACGCACCCCAGAAGGAATCCTTCCGCCAATCCGTTTTGAAAGCACTACCCGTAGTGATTCCGCGCCCTCCGGCAACTAAATGTGGGCGACTTCGCGAATCTTAGGGGATCGTTTTGGCCTGTCAATGAAAACTTTCAGGGGAATCGAAGGCGTTGGAGTGCAACGAGTTATGGGATGCCGCCGACGCGCTGGCGCGGGGCCGCGCCGCCCCGTCAAGATCCGTAAACTCAATGCGCATGAAGGTTTAGTGAAGATCGCCTAGCCCCGGCAAGCAGCTGTGGAAAAGCTGTCAAAAACCGGAAAAACGCTAGGGGGACTGGGGGCCATGGGAAACATGGCTTGGATGGCGAATATCGACGGGGAGGTAACCGGCAAGCAGGGGGGGCACGATCGCAAAGGCGAGCGAGTGGGGCTGGGAACGGACAGGGGTTCTCCCCGAAGGGAATCGTTGGCGCTACACTTGCCTCCGTTGAAACCGAGCCACACTCGCAAGTGAGTCGACGATGAAATACGCCATCTGCAACGAAACCTTTGGAGACTGGCCGCTGGAAAAAGCGGTCCGCTACGCCGCCGACGCTGGTTACCGGGGGTGGGAAGTCGCCCCCTTCATGCTGGCCGGCGACATCCGCCAGTTCGATGCGGCGGCCCGGAAATCGTATCGCCAAACGGTCGAGGAGGCGGGGCTGGAGATCGTCGGCCTGCATTGGCTGTTGGCCAAAACCGAGGGGCTGCATCTGACCACCTCCGATGCGGCCACCCGCCGCCGCACCAGCGACTACCTGATCGAACTGGCCCGCCTCTGCCGCGACCTGGGCGGCAGTGTGATGGTCTTCGGCTCGCCGCAGCAGCGAAACGTGCCGGAAGGGGAGTCCATGGCGGAGGCAATGGCCAACGCTGCCGAAGTGATCGCGGCCGTGGTGCCAACGTTGAACGAGTGCGGGGTCAAAATCGCGCTCGAGCCGCTCGGCCCCCAGGAAGGCAACTTCCTGAATACCGCCGCCGACGCACGGAAGCTGCAGGGGATGATCGGCTCGCCCCAAATCGGGCTGCACCTCGACGTCAAGGCGATGAGCAGCGAGTCGATCCCGATCCCCGAGCTGATTCGCCAGCACGCCGACGCGTTGCTGCACTTCCACGCCAACGACCCCAACCGCCAAGGCCCTGGGATGGGCGAGGTCGACTTCGCCCCGATCTTCGCCGCCCTCGCCGAGGTCGGCTACGACGGCTGGGTCAGCGTCGAGGTGTTCGATTACTCCCCTGGCGTCGAGCGACTGGTGACCGAAAGCATGCAGAATATGCTCGCGGCGGCAGCAGGCTAAGCAATGAGCGGGAAAAAGGGTCCGGACACT
>CAYWXT010000222.1:0-9492 GCA_964462125.1 uncultured Pirellulaceae bacterium
GGCTTGGCCGCCATCTGCCGTAAGCAGCTGGAGCAAGACCCGATGACCGGCTGTGACCGGAAGCTGGTGACCCATGATGCGTTCACTCCCGGAGACGATTGCCCGCACTGTTGCGATGGCACGCTCTGTCGGCTGAAAGAATGCTCCTGCCCGGAGCGCCGCTGGACAACAACATCGCCGAACGAGCGCTCAAGATGGCGATCCGCTACCGAAAGAACTCGATGTTTTACAAAACGCAGCAAGGGGCATCGGTGGGCGACACCTACATGAGTCTGATTCACACTTGTCGAAAGGACAGACTCGGCGGTACGGGGGCGACTCGGTGATACGGGGGCGACGGGTCGGCTACGCCGACTGCGGGTCGGGGAGGAGATGATAACGGACGGTCCCGTCGACGATGGTATACGTGACGCGGCCGGCCAGTTCATGGCCGTCGAGGGGACTGCTTTGACAGCGGGAGCGGAACAGCGCCGCGTACTCGTGGACACTTGGAAACGGCCGCGCGACCTGACGTTCGAACTGGACGCGGAGCAGGTTCAACACGTCACAGCGGGGCAGGATTTCGTCCAAGCGGTGAGCGGTCTCGAAACCGAGTTCAGCCCAACGGGGACTGACCAGCGTGGGCGGGCCACAGATAATCACATGTGCCCCGAGCTTCCTCAGCCCCCAGATGTTGCTCCGCGCAGTCCGACTGTGGGCGATGTCACCGACCAATGCCACGGTCAGCAGCCCAATCCCGAATGCGAGCAGTTCGGCGTCGAATACGCCCCACTGCAGTAGCTCTTCGGCGAATCGGACGTGATCACCCTGCACTGTCCTCTGGTGCCGTAAACGCATCATTTGATCAACACAGAAGCCATCCGGGTAATGAAGCCAGGCGTGATGCTGGTCGGCAAACGCTAGGCTCTACCACCGCGACGGCACGGTCAGCACCGGGCAGGGCGCGACTCGGACCACGCGTTCGGCCACGCTGCCGACCAAGAAGTGCGGCACCCCGCTCCGGCCGTGCGTGCCCATGACGATCAGATCGACGGCATTTTCCTTGGCGTAATCGAGGATGGTCGTCAGCGGCTTCCCTGTTCGAACGACCCGAACCACCTTTTTGCCGCCGGCCAAGTCGTTCGGCAACGCGGCAGCCAGAGCGTGCTCAGCGCCGTCACGGGCTTGCTCCAAATAGTTGTCCATCGAATCCGCGATACGCTCCAACGCTTCCGAGACCGTCGGAGCGATCGCCTCAACCACGTGCAGCGCGTGCAGCTCCGCCCCCAGTCGGTCGGCCAATGTGAAGGCGTATTTGCCAGCCGCCGCAGACGACTCACTGAAATCGGTGGGAAATAAAATCCGAACGACATCGACCATCAATTGCATCTCCTACTATTCTGGTCATCGTCCACAGCCTGGGACGTGGCTGCTCCGGGGGCTCCATGAGCAATCGGAGACCCAGCGGGTCGCTCGCGGCTTTCATCCACCGCAACGGGGCAGCGGGCATCGCTTACGAGGATGGCAGATTCAATGTCGTCGGCGGATTGCCGGAAGGGAATCGAGTATAACGAATAAAATAGAACTAAGCACCCGACATTGCGGAGCCCTTCACCCGTTCACCGGCCCGGGCACGGCCGATCCCCACAGTCCCTGCAGCATTTCCGCCTCCTTCACCTCGAACGGGAACCGTTCGCTCATCGGATGGTCTTGGATGCCGGCCAGTTCCCTCAGGGCCAAATGGATGTGTTCGGGGCGGACTCGGTATTCGGCCTCCTTTTCGAACGCCAACGTCTGAGGGTTGATCGGGATCGCGTATTGACCTTCGTCCGTGGCACCGATCACTCGATTGCCCTGGACGCCCGGGCCGAGGAACATGATCGAGCCCGCCTCGAGGCTGCACCAGCAACCGGGACTGGCCATCCTCATCCCGCGTTAGGGCCAGGCTGTTGAATACCTCCCGGTTCCGTGCGAGCACGTCAGCTCTCTCAGCGACGGGGACCCCGGCGCCGTCACTCAGCAAAAACTCGCTATCGGCGGCGTCGCCTCCGGCCTGGTGACACTTCAAGCAAGTCCGCTGTGCCACCTTGATCCAGACAACAGGGGCATGACGACAATGGCAGCCTGGTCTCCGCGGGGACGAGAGCACGCTGGGCAAGCGATGAGCCAATCCGTTCAGATAACTGATTGTTCTCGGCGCATTCTGTGTTACCATAAGAAAGGATGCAAATCTCGCACCGACAAGCGATACGGCTGTCGTTTGCCTCGCTGCTTGTGCTCATGAATTGAGTCCGATGTCAGCGACATCGCGGGATGAAAGATCTCAATCCCTCAGCATTCATTCTTTTGCTGAGGATGACTGCGTCGAGAGCATTCGTTCTCTCGGCGAGTCAGTGGTGGACTGCCCAACGCTAGGAGGCAGCCGGGATGGGAGTATTTGCAGATGGATGGTTTCCCGCGAGCACCCCATTGCTGATCGGACTGGCCATCGCCGGGTCGCTTGTCGGCCTGTTGTTGGTTGTGGTCGTCGCCAAGTGGGGCGCGTATTGGCTTCAGGCTTACATGTCGGGTGCTGAAATCAGCATGCGAAGCCTGATCGTGATGAGCTTTTTGAAGATCGATCATCGCATGATGGTCACGGCCAAGATCATGGCCCGACAGGCGGGACTGTCGATCGACCGCGCCACCGGAATGAGTACCGAGCGGATGCAAGCCCATCATTTGGCCGGTGGCGATGTGTTGAATGTCGTCAAGGCTCAAATCGTGGCACAGCGAGCAGGCATTCGCCTCGATTTTGACCGCGCCGCGGCGATCGATCTTGCCGGTCGCGATGTACTCCTGGCCGTACAAACGAGTGTTTCGCCCAAAGTGATCCATTGTCCTCGCAGTGATCAAAGCGGGTCACAAACGCTGAGTGCCGTCGCGAAAAACGGCGTCGAGCTTCGCGTCGCCGCACGCGTGACCGTGCGCACGAATTTGGACCAACTGATCGGTGGCGCAACGGAAGAGACGATCATCGCCCGCGTCGGTCAGGGAATCATCACGGCGATCGGTGCGGCAGCGTCGCATATGGACGTCCTGGAGATGCCCTCACAAATATCCAAGGGAGCGCTGACTCATGGTTTGGACACCAACACGGCGTTTGCCATTGTCTCGATCGACATCAATGACGTCGACGTTGGCGAAAACATTGGAGCGCGTCTGCAGATTGATCAGGCCAATGCCGATGTACGGATCGCCCGCGCCCGTGCCGAGGGCCGCCGCGCTGAAGCGGTGGCGCTCGGCCAACAGATGAAGGCACGGGTAACCGAAAACCGAGCTTCCCTCGTACTGGCGGAAGCCCAGGTACCGACCGCCCTGGCCGAGGCATTCCGCGCGGGCCAGCTGCGTCGTCCCGCCGGCGCAGCAGCACAGCCAAGACGCTGTACCGTTCCGGCCCGCACGGCCGTTCACGCCAACCCAGCCCTCAACCGACCGAGTTCGCACTCATGAGCCAACCAACCGTTCCAACGCCATGCTACGTTCTTCTTGAAGAGAAGGAGCCCATTGGTCCCCGGCTTTCCAGCCGCGACGCGGATCACCCACAGACGGCGATTTATGGATTTTCAGACAAGAAGTTCTACGACGAGTTCTCCGTGAACAGTCCGCTTGCCCTGAGACCCTATCCGCTGGTGAAAGGCTATTTGCGCACGCAGATCGCGGAGGCGGGAGACGCGGCGCGGCTTGTCGTCGTCGATGCGGCCGGCCCGGAGGTGGAACAGCTGGTTGCGGTGACGGTGGAATCGGTCCTGCAAGCGCAAGAGAAACGATCCAGTCACGTACCCGTTGCCTGCGGGCTGACGCTCGAGATGGGCGAGCAGGCGTACACGGTCCAGGATGAATCAGCCTCTTATCCCCGAATTCACGAAGGAGTGAATCATGGCTCTCGGCAATCAAGTTCCCGACAAGACTTTGCTGCGGAACGTTGAACGTAAGTTGATGCAGAAATGCAGCGGCTCCACGCGCGTCAAAGCGACGGTGCGCAGCGGCGATGCAACCGTTACCGGAATGATCCGGCATGAATATGAGCGCAAGCCGATTGTGCGATGTGTCGCTGCGGTCCCGGGGGTTCGTCGTGTGATCGACCAGTTGCAATTGGAAAAGAAGGTAAAAACGAGCTACTAGGGGTCATCCTCCGCCTTCGGACCGATTCTCCGTTCGCGCCGCCAGGGCCGATTGGAGGCGTTCGAGTTCGCGCACCAATTTCTCATGAGCGGGATCGGCTGGGCTGAGATCGCCCTCCGCGGCGATCAGCTCCAACCGCTGAGCGGCCTCGGCAGCGCGTTGCGCCGCAAACAGCTTGGCGGAGCTTTTGAGGGTATGGGCGGCGCGGTGTACCAACACCGCGTCGCCCTTATGGATCCCCTCCTGGATCTGAGCCAGCTGATTCTGTGAATCTTGCAAAAACAAAACGGCCAAATTCATGAGCGCCTCTGCTCCAACACCGTTTTGCTCAACCGCGGTGTCCCAATTCAGCACGTCCTTGGGGACCGGCTCCGGTGCGGAGGCAGGCGAACTCTCGCGGTCGTTTTCGACAGAGTCCGCCTGGGCCGCGAGAGTCGAACCGGCAAGCAGTTTGTCTAAACAGGCAAACAGATCCTTGAGGCGAACGGGCTTTGAAACGTAGTCGTCCATGCCCGCGTCCAAGCAGCGTTCGCGGTCGCCCTTCAGGGCATGCGCGGTCATCGCGACGATCGGGATATGCTCGCCCGTCTCCTGTTCTCGTTCGCGGATGGCCCGGGTTGCTTGGAACCCGTCCATTTCGGGCATCTGGACATCCATCAAGATCAGATCGAAGTCGCGTGACGCCGCCAGATCCAGAGCTTCTTTGCCGTTGTTCGCCACCACGACACGGTGGCCATGTGGCTCGAGCTGTGCCCGGGCCAGTGTTTGGTTGATGACACTATCTTCGGCCAACAAGATGTTCAACGGCCGCAGCTGGCCGGCGACCTCGGAAAGGGGCGTCGGTTTCGTATGGCGCGGTGCGACATCGTCCCCGAGGGCCAAGACGATCGCGTCAAACAACTCGGACTGCTTGACCGGCTTGGTGAGGTAGGCGGCGATACCCAGCGAATCGCAACGTTCGCTATCTTCCGGCCGGTCGCTCGATGTCAGCACGATCATGTCGATGCTACGGAGTTCCGGGTCGCGGCTGATCGCGTCGGCGACTTCAAGACCGTCCATTTCGGGCATGTTGCTGTCGAGGAGCACCAGGTCGAACGGCCGTCCGGCGCGACGACGCTCCTCCAGCACCTCCAAGGCCTCCGCACCACTGTGTCGCGTCTCGGGTTGAATCCGCCACGAGCGCAGGATTTCGTCGAGGATTTGGCAGTTCGTCTGATTGTCATCGACCACGAGAACCCGCAGGTCATCGAGGCTTTGCGTCGAGGGGCGGCCACGGGGCTTCGCATCATCAGGGGGCAGGGTGAACCGGGCGGTGAAGTGAAACGTGCTCCCGCGTCCAACGTCGCTTTCCACCCAAATGCGTCCCTCCATCAGATTCACCAGCCGCGATGCGATCGCCAGTCCCAGCCCTGTGCCACCGTACTGGCGGGTTGTCGATTCGTCAGCCTGTTCGAAGGCGCGAAAAATCTGTTCTTGCTTTTCGCTCGAAATGCCGATGCCGGTGTCCTGGACCGTGAAATGCACCACGACGTCGTGATCGGTGCGTTCCTGGCATTCAGCGTTCAGGACGATCTCTCCCTGTTTGGTGAACTTAATCGCGTTTCCCACCAGGTTGACAATCACCTGGCGCAGCCGGTTGTGATCGCCGACCAGCCGCTCCGGCAGGTCCAGATCGATGTGGTAGGCCAATTCCAGCCCCTGGCGGTGCGCCCGTTCCGCCAGCGTTTTCATTGTGTCGCCGACGCATTCGCGGAGGTCGAAGGGGGACGCGTCGAGCTGGAACTTTCCCGCCTCGATCTTGGAGAAGTCAAGGATGTCATTGATCAGCACCAGCAGGGAGTCGGCGGACTCCTGAACCATCGCGGCATAATCGCGTTGGGTTGGCGTCAGATCGGTGTCGATCAGCAATTCGTTCATGCCGATGATGGCGTTCATCGGTGTCCGGATTTCATGGCTCATGTTGGCAAGGAAATCGCTCTTGGCGCGGTTGGCGGCCTCCGCCGCTTCCTTGGCGCGCATCAGTTCTTGCTGAGATTGCTTCCGTTCGGTGATGTCGTGCACAAATGCACTGAAGAGGTACGTCTCCCCTTGGGGAATCGCGGCGATCGATAATTCGATGGGAAATTCGTGGCCATCCCGGTGGAGGGCCGACAGTTCGAGACGCTGGTTCAGAGCTGGTCCCTCGCCCGTTTCCATAAAACGCTCAAGTCCCCGCATGTGCGCGTCGCGAAAACGCGGCGGGATAATCAGCTCAGGCAGCTGTCGCCCCACCGCTTCTTGCTGGGACCAGCCGAACGTGGCCTCGGCCTGTTGGTTCCATTCAAGAATCTGGCTTGTGGCATCAATCGCCACGAACGCCTCATGGGCGCTCGCCAAGATGGTTCGATGTTTTTCCTCCCGCCGTTCCAGCTCCTCGGTCCGCTCCTGAACCCGCTGTTCCAGTTCATCGGAGGTCTGTCGCAGCCGTCCGAGGACCAGTGCCAGTCCGGAAATGCCCGCCACGCCAAACATTCCGAGCAGCGAGAGCGTTTGCCCGATCCCGGTGCGGGCCTGAGCCGTCGCGGAATCCAATGGGATATCCACTTCCAAAATGCCCCGAACGTCTCCCGGTTGCCAATCGCGTTTGGGCGAATCGGGGTGGTTGTTGTGACAGCCGACGCAACTGACCTGCATTCGATCGGCGGTGGCATGCCGCAGCGCAAGCTGACCCTGGAACTCCTCGATCCGAATGAACTCGCCGTCGGGGTCTGTGACCAATGCATCCCAAGCGTCTTTGGCAAATTGATCCTGCAACCCCCCTTCCTCCTCTCGCCTGGGAAAAGGGTACGGGCTGTACAGCTGCGTTCGTCCGGCCCGCCCTCGTTCGCGAAGCGATTCACCAATCATCATGCTCAGCGTGGCCGGCAGCGGAATGGTGCCCTCCCGCTCGTGGTAATCGTGCACGGCCAAAATCCCCTGGTCGGTTGCCACGCTGACGACCTCCGACGAGTACAGGGTACGGAACGCGCGGACGGTATCGGAGTAGGCCCGCGCGTTCTCCACCGCCGTGAGTTCGAGGAGATGTTTTTGCAGACGCCACTGGTGCCAAAGGAGAAACAGGCCCGCGAGTCCGAAGACGAGTGCGAGCAACGACACCGTGCGCCGGCGCACTGTCCGTTTCAGATAGGTGCGTAATCTCGAGCCGGCAGTCGCAAGCCGTTCCATTGATCGGGCCCTCCTGCAGGGAACCGGTCGGCGGCGTCCCTTTGCAACGATAACCGGACAAGGCGCGTCCTGTTGAGCCAGGCGCCGCGCGCGCGCCGGTGCATTGTAACACGCGAGCCGTTGGCCTGTCCTGCCTTCCGGTTCGGCGGCGTCATCGACCGTGAATGCGGCCGGGGTCGATGTTTCGGTTAAGGAACCTGGCCGGCACGGCCGATGCAAGGCAGAAGGAACCGGTCATTGGCTCGTTTCGCATTCAGCTGGCCGCCGGCGGTTCCGTACGATTGAGGAGGCGATGGGTGATGAAAGCTGTAGGCGGATTTGCGGCTGGGTTGTTTTGCGTCATGACTTCCGCCACGCTCGTCAAGGCTGACGAGCCGGTTCAGCCGGAGGCCTACCAGGTGCTACCACTGGGCGTGGCCGATGCGCAGCCAGTGGAGTCCGAATCGATCCCCCCGCAAAGGCATCGGGGGTATCAAGCCTACAGCTATCCCGCGTTGGATTCCTGCCCGTGCCGAAGCGGCCGCTGCTTCTCCCCCTGGCGATACTTCTGCGGTGGGGACGACTATCGACAGGCATGGTTTCGGAAGTGGCTTCGGGCACACTTCAGGCACGGATCGATGCTCGAGGATTACCCCTGTGAATGCGTTCGTCCCGCAGGACTTGGGGCGGGCAAGTAAGCATCGGGGTGCCGGTCGTTCGGCGTTCAGGCCCGCAGTTGGTCCAAGTACTGCTGCATACCGGCCAGGATCGCTCCAGAATCGGATCCCAGGGCGACGAAGCGGAAGCCGAGTTTCTTTTGCTGTTCGACCAGGTTGGGTCGGCTGAGGATCCCCGCGGTCTTCCCATGCCGCTCGCAGGCTGCGATCACCTTTTGGTAGGCCTCGATCGATTCGGGGCGGTCATACTCACCCGGATATCCCAAGCTGACGGACAAATCGAGCGGGCCGACAAACAGCACATCGACTCCTTCGACCGCGGCGATTTCGTCCGCTGCCGCCACAGCCTCCCGCGTCTCGATCTGGACCACCACCAGGCTCTTCTCATTAGCCTCGCTGAAGTACCGCTTCCACCGGCGGCCATAATCGGTCGCGCGGATCACCCCGGCAACTCCTCGCATCCCCAGCGGCGGATACTTGATCGACGCCACCGCCCGCCGCGCCTCCTCGACGCTGCTGACAAACGGGAACATGATCCCGGCGGCGCCGCTGTCCATCACGAATTTGACGGTATCGGGGTCGACCGAGCGGATACGAACGACCGGGGCGGCGGAGGAGCCTCGGCAGGCCAGTAGCATGGAGCGCAGATCCGCCAGCGACCCCGAGCCGTGTTCCAGATCGATCAAGATCCAATCGAAACCAACCCCAGCAGTGATCTCGACGGCCGTGGCCGACCCCACGTTCACGAACGTGCCCGCGAGCAATTGCCGGTGCAGGCGTTCCCGATCGATCCATTGCATGATGATGTCCCTGCATTGTCCTGATGACGCGACGCCGTCGAGATTGTAGCAGCCCCTGGACCAACGCATTGGAGAGGCGGCAAGATGGCGGCTGCACGTTGATCGGAAACGGCGCGGTCCGCGAATCGGGCAACGGTCGAGAGCAAATAGGCGTTCGGTAGGGGGGGCAGGAGGACAGCGACGATTCACGACTTGAAACGCGAGCCGAGTGAGTCTGAACGGAGTGGTCCTGAGCGGAGTGGTCCTGCGCAGGGCGAGCGTGCGCGGGGCGTGACCGCTGCGGTCCCCCGCCAGCTGGATCCAGGTGCGCTTCGTCCGCCGGTGGGACTTGTCGCCGGGTCCGTTTTTGGGCTGGGGGCGGCCATTTTTTACACCCTGGCGAACATCGCGCTACGCGGGTCGGTGAGTGTCGATCCCTTTTTGGTATCGGCAATGAAAGCGGTGCCAACGGTGCTCGTCCTGGTTCCCTTTGTCGCTTGGATGCGGCTCACGGGCCAGCGGATCGCCACCCGTTTGAACCTGGTGCCTCAGTTCGCGGTGGTGGCCTTGATCGGTCAGTTTGTCGGCAATGCCGCGTTCCAGGTCGCGTTGGGGAGCATCGGGCTGGCCGCTTCGGTTCCGATCACGTTGGGTGTGATGATCGTCGGCGGCGCGATGTTGGGCCGCTGGTTGTTGGGGGAACCGGTCCG
>CAYWXT010000223.1:0-9469 GCA_964462125.1 uncultured Pirellulaceae bacterium
GATGAGCCGCGAATGTACCCGAGGCCGTTACGCTCCAGCTAGGTTGTGTAAGGTTTCGGGTTTCTCCCCGTCCCCTGAAGATTGCGGGACGCGGCCTGTGTCGCCTCCCGGTCACTGACCGACGCGTGGGGACGATCTGGTATGGAGAATCGAGATCCGGCGACAACCTTGGGAAATCGGGGCGAGATCAGCGACACCGCGACGCCGGGAAAGGCGCCGTCGCATCCTGGCCGATCGGCTGAATGGATTCGCTACGCTCGCTGGCTGTTCATCCTGCTGATCGTGGGCTCGCTCATTTCGATCATGCGGTCGTTGCCGTTTGACCAGGCGATGACGGCATTGAACGATTGGATCGGTGGCCTGGGAGCGTGGGGCCCGGTCGTGTTGGCGGCGATCTATGTTGTCGCCACCGTTCTGTTTGTCCCCGGCACCATCTTGACCCTTGCCGCCGGCGCCCTGTTCGGACTGGTCGTCGGCACGCTCACGGTCTCGGTCGGCTCGACGGTGGGGGCTGCCCTGGCGTTCCTGATTGCACGCTACGTCGCACGCGACAAGGTCGCTTCCATGGCCAGGAAGAATCGGAAATTCGGGGCGATCGACCGGGCGATCGCCGAAGGGGGGTGGAAGATTGTGGCGTTGCTGCGGCTTTCACCGGCGATCCCGTTCAACGTCCAAAATTATCTTTACGGCCTGACGCCGGTACGGTTTTGGTCGTATGTGCTGACCAGCTGGCTGGCGATGCTGCCGGGCACGTTTCTGTACATCTATCTGGGGCACATCACCGGGGCGGCGATCGGCGAATCGCGCCAGCGGAGTGTCTGGGAGTGGCTGATGCTGGCGGTGGGATTGCTCGCCACCGTTGCCGTCACCGTCTACATCACGCGTTTGGCGCGGCAAAAGTTGCGGGACCAGGTCCAGGAACCAGAGACGCTCGACGCAGCGTCGTCGGAGGCGGAGGAAACATCGGCGGAAGCGACGCCGCAAGCCCAACCGCTGGGAAATGTGATTCGGCTGGCTGTCGCCGCTGTGCTGTTGCTCGCCGCTGCGACCTATGTCCGCCTGCACGCAGAATCGATCGAGGCGCAACTGGCGCAACTCTTCGGCCCCCCGCAGGTCGAGCTCCAAGAAACGTACCGGCAAGACTCCTCGTCCGTCTCCTTCGATCACTCGGCGTTGGACAATCTGCTCCGGCAACATGTCGACGAAGATGGCTGGGTGGACTACCAAGCGATCCGGTCAGACGTTACCGCCTTGGACAGCTATCTGCAGCAGATCGCCGAGGCGCCGTTTGAGGAGCTTGGGCGGGACGAGAAACTTGCCCTGCTGATCAACGCTTACAACGCCGCGACGCTGAAGCTGATCGTGGAGTCCATGCCGCTCGAGTCCATCATGGAGATTCCGGCGGCCGAGCGGTGGGAAGCGGAGCGATGGGAGGTGGCCGGCCACACATGGAGTTTGAATCAGATCGAGCACGAGCAGATTCGGCCCCATTTCGCAGAACCACGCATTCACTTCGCACTCGTCTGCGCCGCGGTCGGCTGCCCACCGCTCCGCAACGAGGCGTACACATCGGACCGCGTGGAGGAGCAACTGGACGCTCAGGCTCGTTATGTGCATGACCACGAAACCTGGTTCGCCTTCGATCCTTCTGCGGACCGAGTGTCGCTGACCAAATTGTACAGTTGGTACGGCAACGACTTCGAACAGGTTGCCGGGAGCGTGCTCGAGTACGCCGCCCGCTATTCCGAACCGCTGAACCAGACGCTCGGCGCCGGAGCAACACCCCAGATCGAATGGCTTTCCTATGACTGGGCCCTGAACAGCCAAGAGAATCGCCAACCTCGGTAATTGGCCGTGATGGAAGTCGCCTCAAACGACGTGCGACGCAGCACTCCTTCCACTGGGCCAGGGTTGAATGCACCGATTCACATCGGCAAGTCAATGGCCGAATTAGGTGCTTGTGTGCCCAGATTCACAGACGTGCGATGTCAGCGCGTCGAGAATGTAGATCGTTGGATTTTGATGAGAATCTCGCTTCGAATGGAGTCATTGTTATGAAATCACTTGCTTACGTTCGCGTTTCCCTTCCTGTCGTTCTCAGCTTCGCCATCGCGTGGTGCGCGCCGGCGACCGGAGTCGCAGGGCCGAACGTCGAGGTTGGCGCCAACGTCCCCGCCGGTCGGCAGGTTTCGATGGACCAGATTGATCATGGCACATGGGACCGTCTGCTGCAGCAGTACGTCGATGACAACGGCAGGGTCGCTTACGCTCGTTGGAAACGATCGGCCGCCGACACGAAATCGTTGGACGAGTACTTGGCTCATCTCTCATCGGCCAACCCGCACGCCCAGGCGAGCCGCGAAGCGCAACTGGCGTTTTGGATCAATGCCTACAACGCCGTCACCATTCGCGGCATTTTGCGGGAGTATCCGACCTCAAGCATCCGCAATCACACCGCGAAGTTAGTCGGTTACAACATTTGGGATGACCTGCTGTTGATCGTCGGCGGCACCGGCTACTCGCTGAACGAGATCGAGCACGAGATCCTTCGAGAGATGGGGGAGCCGCGGATCCACTTCGCCATCGTCTGTGCGGCGATCAGCTGCCCTCGATTGTTGAACGAAGCGTACACGAAGGATCAGCTGGAATCCCAACTGAAAACCAACTCCCAGCACTTCTTCGCTCAGCCGGGAAATTTTCAGCACGACACGTCCCGAGAGGTCATGCAGTTGTCATCCATCTTGAAATGGTTCGGGGAAGATTTCGGTCAAAGCACGGTGGAACAGCTCCGTGCAATCGCCCCCTATTTGCCGACTCGCGAGGCCCAGTCGGCCGCCCAGGCGGGAAACGTTTCGGTCTCTTATTTGAAATACGATTGGGGACTCAATGATCAAAAGTAAAGGAGCGTAATCTTAGCGGCATGGCGTTAGGATCGTGCGGGAAAAAGTGTCCGGTACCTTTTGCGAGGGACTCGCCCTCCGGGTGCTTTGCACAAAACATACCGGACACTTTTGTCCCGCTCGTAGACGCTAGCCCTATGCGGTCCGCTTGGTAACGGCACGGCGCAAGCCGTCCGGCCTCGAACGTGAATCTCCTGAAAGGCGCCGGGCGGCCTTACGTCGCACCGTTATTAAAAAATCCCTCCCGTGGCGACAAAGCGGAGGGTATTGAGCGCACGAGGCGTTTGCACACGTGTTGAACCACCTCTCCCGAGGCAGAACCATGACGTCACCACGAACTCCGTCATCCACACCGTCCTCTTCGGGGTCAAGCACCGGGCAGCAGCCGACCGCGAGCGGTCGCGCGACCGGTCTGACTGCACGTCGGGCGATTCTCTTGCTGGTAGCGGCCACCGTTACAGGACTGGTCGGGCGTTCGTTCGTTCAATCCAATCCGGCGTTGTTTTCAGGGCTGGCAGAGGCTCTCCCCGAGAGTGGCATCGCCGGTCCGGTTCGTCCGGCCCAATTTGGCGGCGGCCGCCCGCAGTTTGACCTCAGCGATGCGACGATCCCCGTCGACCAGATTCGAGCCGGGGGTCCGCCCAAGGACGGGATTCCCGCCTTGACGAATCCCCCAATGATCACGGCCGCCGAAGCTGCTTATCTGGGACCTGACGACCGAGTGATCGGCTACGTCGACGGTGACGAAGCCCGAGCGTATCCGCTGCGGATCCTCAACCATCACGAATTGGTCAATGACCGCGTCGCGGGCAAGCCAATTCTGGTGACCTATTGCCCGCTGTGTGACTCTGCCGCCATCTTCGACCGCCGCACGCCGCTGGGGGAACGGGAGTTTGGTGTCTCAGGACTGCTCTACAACAGCAACGTTTTGATGTACGACCGTGGTGGGCAGCCGGAAAGCCTGTGGTCGCAGGTGAAAGGAGCCGGCGTCTCCGGTCCGGCTGCCGACCAAAAGCTCACGCCCTTGCCGGTTGAACTGACCACTTGGAAAGACTGGATTAACCGCTATCCGCATACGCGGGTGCTTTCTCCCGAAACGGGGCATCGTCGAGACTACAACCGCAACCCCTATGCAGGCTATTTCACCTCGCCGCGACTGGTGTTCCCCGTGGAATCGACGAGTGACCGGTTACCGACCAAAGCACCGGTGCTGGGGGTTTGGGTTGGCGACGCGTCGCGTGCTTATCCCGTTTCAGCGTTCGGCTCCGAGGCGAGGGAGTTTGAGGATACGGTGGGTGGTCGTCGGCTGACGCTTGCCTTTGAACCCAACCCGGACCGGCTGCGCGTCGTCTCGGCCGATGATGATCTCCAGTGGATGTACTCGCTGTGGTATGCCTGGTACGCGTTCCGTCCGGAGACGGAGGTGTATCAACCGTGAGATCTGAGATTCCGCTTTGACTCCGGAAAGCCGACTGAGAGCGGCTATCGGTGAACCGAGCGTCTGGCCGTACTGTGGCGGTGTCTTCCCCCCTGGACTGCGTTAAATTTCGACGATGTAAGCCTATTCACATTGCGAGGTGCTTGCCGATGCCGAAAAGGAACTGACAAGACGTTTTTGTTCCTTCCCTCCCATTACCGAAGTCGATCGGTGAGTTTCGAAAGGATTCCCATGTCGAAAAAAGCTTCACTCTCCCTTGCGATGATTGCTGCAACGACGATTGGTTGTGGCCTGATGACAGGCTGTCACCAACGAGGTTGCCCCGGCGGTGCCTGTGCTGCCCCCAGCTATCCCAGTTCCAACCATTCCGCCCCGCCCAGCAACGGGTCGGGCGGGTTTCAGCAACCCCCGTCGGGTTCCCAGCCAGGTTCGTTCTTAGGGGGGTCTGGAACCCGGTGATCCACTGGCGGATCTTGTTGGGAGGCGGTCATTATGGGAGAGTGAATACTTCCCAACCCGCTCTGAGGAATGGATCGTCATGGACCGCCCGACTGCTTGCCAGCGATTCACGGTCGTTTGGTTGATGTTCATCGGCGTCTGTCTGCCTCTTGCTGCAACGGCAGATGATGCAGCTTCGCAAGCGAGCGAGGCAGACGAGATCGCGGAAACCTTGGATCAAGTTCGGCAGCACGATTTTCACCCGCTCGGCGGCGGTGGAGCAATGACTGTCGATCGCCATTTGAAGGTCGACGGGATTGCCGACTTGAGCAATCGCGACGGACAGGTTCGACTGCAAGCGATCGCCGAACTGGTGCGAAAGCTTCCCGATGCAAAGTCCGCGGTCGTTGATGGTCTGTCGGATGAAAGCCTGCACGTCCGGCAAATCGCAGCTGCAGCCCTTGGGATCCGCCGCACCACCGAAGCGGCGGGTGAGTTGCAGCAGTTGCTGGAGAGTGACCCCAGTCCGGTCGTCCGTTCGCAGGCGGCGATGTCACTCGGCCAAATGGAATCGACCGATGCTCTCGGCCTCTTGCGTCAGACACTAGAAAACGACGAGTCTCGCGACGTGCGCCATCAATGCGAGCTTGCGATCGATCAGATTGAAAAGCAGCAAGGAACGACCGAAGCCCACGTGAAGGCGTTCGCGGATCTCGATCCTGCCCAATTCGGGTTGGTGCAGCCGCTCGAAGCTGCCCCCGATTTTGAACTGCTCGACACGGACGACGAGCCATGGCGGCTGAGTGACGCCAATCAAGACAAATGGGTGGTCCTGATCTGGATCTTCGCCGATTGGTGCCCGGTCTGCCACGGCGAATTTCGCGACTTGATCGAATCGGAGGCCAAATTCGATGCCGCCGGGGTCGAAGTCGTGACGCTTGAATGTCATGATCGCTATCGCTGTCGCGTCATGGTCGGCAAGGAACTGGCGGCTGAGTACTGGTTTGCCAAGCAAGCGCCCAAGGAGCGTTACGAGGAGGAGATCTGGTGGCCGCACCTGGTCGATCATGCCGGTGCGGTCGCGGCGCGCTACGGGGCCGACCCGATGTCGTTCGCGGTGCATGCGGAATACATCAACCGCCCAACGACCGTCATCATCGACCCCACGGGAACGGTACGGTTCGCCTATCGGGGCACCTACTGGGGAGATCGTCCGACCATCGATGAGACGCTGGAGATGATCCGGGATCAGCGATTTGACTTCGAACACAAGAACCGGCGAAAGCGGTAGGCAAGCTGTGGCACGACAAGGGATGTGTCTCGATGACGTCTGCGTCATCATCCCAGCCCGGAACGAGGCCGCTTCACTCCCCTCGGTGCTCCGCGATCTGCCACCGGTCGGACGGGTCGTGGTCGTCGACAATGGTTCAACCGACAATACCGCCGAGATTGCGGCGAGTCGGGGTGCCGTCGTGGTTTACGAGCAGCGGGCCGGGTACGGCTCTGCTTGCCTGGCTGGACTGAAGAAGCTGGAGTCATGGTCTCGCGATGGAGAGTTCGAGCCCGAGGTAACCGCCTTCTTGGATGCCGACTACAGCGACCATCCGGACGCGTTGCCGCAACTCATCGAGCCGATCTATGCCGGCGCGGCGGACTTTGTCATCGGTTCGCGACTTCTCGGGAAGCGGGAGCCAGGAGCCATGCCTCCCCAAAGCATCTATGGCAATCGGCTGGCTTGTTTCCTCATGTGGATGCTGTGGCGTACGAAATACACCGACCTGGGCCCGTTTCGAGCGATCCGGCATAGCACGTTGCAAGACTTGAAGATGGAAGACGTCAATTTCGGCTGGACAGTCGAAATGCAGGTCAAAGCCGCCGTCGCTGGCGTCCGCACGATGGAGATTCCCGTTCCCTACCGACGCCGGATCGGGACCAGCAAGATCAGTGGAACCGTTGGCGGAACGCTCAAGGCCGGAAGCAAAATCTTGTACACGATCGCCCGCTACGGCTGGAAAACGCGGGCTGACCAGAAAACGCGAGCCGGCCAGAAAGCGCGGGCCGGCGGAGACGCCTCTTCGAGGCATCGATGACGATGCGACCGACCGGTGCATGGCGACTGCTGTCGGGGCTCGTCGCTGCCCAGCTTCTCGTCTACCTCGTGATCGCGTGGCTAAGCCGCGAATTCGTCTTTGGCGGTGAGTTTCGCCAACGTCCCATTCCTGCTGTGGTCGGATGGTTTGTCGTAGGCTTCGCCCTCTATGCCGCATCGCTCTGGGCCGCCCTGCGAATTCCTTCCGGACGCCGCCTCGGCTGGGTAATCGTCCTCTCTGCCCTCGCCTTTCGCGGCATCATGCTGGACACGAAACCGATCCAAGAGATCGATATCTACCGCTATATCTGGGACGGCGCGGTCACCTCCCATGGCATCAGCCCGTTCCAATATGCACCGGCCACCGTACGCGATGCCGAGGCCTCCGACGCCGGCAGCGGTCAAGAGGTACCGCCCGATCTGCAGCAACTCCTGCAGATCCGCAACCGTTCACCTGGATTGGCCGATGCCCTCCGCCGCGTTCACTATGCGGAGTTGACCACGGTTTACCCGCCGGTCAGCCAAGCGGTGTTTGCCCTCGCCGACCGACTGACGCCGTCCCAGGCGACGTTGCCCTCGCGCGTGACGGTCATGAAGGGGGTGCTGTTGAGCTTCGACCTCGCAACGATTGGTCTTGTATCGTGGCTCCTCAGCGCCGCCGGACGGCATGGGGCTTGGGTGATCTGCTACGCCTGGTGTCCGCTGGTGATCAAGGAATTCGCCAATAGCGGCCACCTCGATTCCATTGCCGTTTGCCTGACAACCGCCGCCATCTGCGGTGCGATGAAACCGCTGGTCAATCCGGGAAGCCGGACGGTTCTGTGGCAAATCGCGGCCGCTGTGCTGCTGGGACTCTCGGTTGGAGCCAAACTCTATGCGGTCGTGTTGTTGCCATTATTGGTGCTCGTCACGTGGCGGGCGAGCGGTTTCCGTCGTGGACTTGGCTTCGCCGCTACAGCGATCGTCGCGTCCGCGGTCAGCCTCAGTCCGATGGTCTCGTCACGTTCTGACACTCCCCCCGGAACGGACCGTGGCACTCATCAGGTAGCCGCCGCACCGGCCGCGGCCTCGGACGAAGAACCGGCGACGACAGGGCTGCAGAGTCCACCAACCTCTGAACCCGAGCCCACGTCGGGTCTGACCGTCTTTCTCAGCCGCTGGGAGATGAACGATTTCCTGTTCCTGATCGTTGTCGAGAATCTTCGACCCGCCGCAGAGCGGATGAGTCAACCCCGTCCCTGGTTCACCATCATTCCCAACCCATGGCGAGCCAAGATGGTCACGCCGGTGGCAACGGTGCTTGGAACGGACAACGACCGTGCCGCCTTCCTGCTGACAAGATCGTTAACGGCGTTGATCTACCTCGCCATTGTCGCATTTTTACTTACGCGTGTCGGGCGGGCGCCGGATCTGACCATTGCTCTGGAAGTCGCCTTTCTCACACTTGCTTGGTTTTGGCTGCTGTCCCCGACGCAAAATCCCTGGTACTGGATCTGGACCCTCCCCTTGCTTCCCTTCGCCCGTGGGCGGGCTTGGTTCGCGATGTCTGGGCTCGTTTTCGTCTATTACTTGCGGTTTTGGCTGATGTATCACTGGCCGGATCACGGAGTTCTGAACACGCCTTACAATGGAACGCAATTCTTCGATTTCATCGTGACATGGATCGAGTTCGGCCCCTGGTTCATTTGGCTGGCCACCGAGCACCTGCTCGTCGCACGCCGGCGATCACACGGAACCCCCACTTCACCCGATGACTGGAGACTTCAAGATGGTTAAATTCACTCAGTTCATGATCGCGAATCTCATGGCCACGTTCATCCTATCGCAATCCATGATGGCACAAGAAGGGACGAGCGTCGCGGACAGCGCCGATGCAACACGGCCGCTGCAGGCGGGACAATCCATTCCCGAGGTCTCGGTCAACGATGCGAGCGGGGAGCCAGTGGCATTGAAGTCGCTGCATCAAGACAAGCCCGTGGCGCTGGTGTTCTTTCGGGGCGGATGGTGCCCGATCTGTACGCGGCACACGCAAGAACTCATCAAGATCTATCCCCAGATCAAGGAAATGGGAGCAGAAATGGTGGGAATCAGCGCGGACTCGCCCGCGAGCTCGAAGGAGAATGTCACCACCAACTCCATCCCCTTTCCAGTCTTTTCGGACGCGAATGTCGAAGCAGCCAAAGCATTTGGCCTCGCTTTTCAAGTCGATCAAGCGACGCGGGAACGCTACAAAGGGTTCGGCATTGACTTAGAGAAGGCATCGGGCTTCTCGCATCACGCACTTCCGATTCCAGCCGTCTACATCGTGGACCGTTCGGGCGAAATCACATTTACTCACAGCGATCCGGACTATCGCAAGCGACTGGATGCGAAGAAGATTGTTCACGAGTTGGAAAAGCTGAATTAGCGTTGCTGGATCGCTGCACAACGCCGGGCTTCTTGGCTCGGGTTGAAAACGTCCCCTCACCCGCTACCCCGCCAAAGCTGGGGCGGGGGGACAATCAGACCGAGACCGAGAGCGGTGCTGTCCAGTTAGGGTCCGAGCCGTGACTGTCCGCGGACTCCGAGGGGAGGTAGACCGGCTGGTGCGGCTCGAACGGACGC
>CAYWXT010000224.1:0-9369 GCA_964462125.1 uncultured Pirellulaceae bacterium
TGGTCGCCCAGGGGTACCGTTTGGTCAGCGACGAGGTGGGGATGGCGGACCAATCCGCGATCCGCACCACCGGGTTTGCAATCCAGTGTCGCGTGACCACCGAGGACCCGGAGAACGGTTTCCGGCCGGACTACGGGCGGATCAGCCACTACCGTTCGGCAGCCGGGCTCGGGATCCGGCTCGACGCCGGGACCGCCTTCAGCGGTGCGGTGGTCAACCCGTATTACGATTCGATGCTGGTCAAGGTCACCGCCCGGGCCCAGACACTTGCCGCCGCAGCCTCGCGCATGGACCGATGTTTGCAAGAGTTCCGTATCCGGGGAGTGAAGACCAACATTCCGTTCCTGGTCCAACTGGTCAATCACAAGACGTTTCTGGCCGGGGAAGCGACGACGCGGCTGATCGATACGACTCCGGAGTTGTTCGTGCTGCCGCGGCGCCAGGACCGGGCCAGCCGGCTGCTCACGTTCCTGGGCGAGACGATCGTCAACGGCAATCCGTTGGTCAGCGGCCGGCGGGCGGCGGCTCGCCGCGACCCGGCTCCGTTGCCCGAGCTGCCGAAGGGAAGGCCAGTGCCGCGCGGGACGAAGGACATCTTCCGCGAAGGAGGTGTCAAAGGGCTGGTCGAATGGATCGGCCAACAACGCGGATTGCTGCTGACCGACACCACGATGCGGGATGCCCACCAGTCGCTGCTGGCGACCCGTGTCCGCAGTTTCGATATGCTGCAGATCGCCCCCGCCTACGCGCAGTTGGCTCCGGGACTCTTCTCGCTCGAAATGTGGGGCGGGGCAACGTTCGACACCAGCATGCGGTTCCTGCAAGAATCCCCCTGGCAACGGCTGGCCGATCTCCGCGAGGCGATCCCGAATATCTTGACCCAAATGCTGCTTCGGGCCAGCAATGCGGTCGGCTACACCAACTACCCCGACAACGTCGTACGGCTGTTCGTCCGCGAGGCGGTGAACGCCGGCATGGACGTGTTCCGCGTTTTCGATGCGCTGAACTGGGAAGTCAACATGAAGGTTGCGATCGAGGCGGTCCTTGCCGAAGGGGGGATCTGCGAGGCCTCGATCTGCTACACCGGTGACCTGCAGAACCCGGGCCGGACCAAGTACGACCTCGACTACTACGTCGGACTTGCCAAGAAGCTGGAAGCGATGGGGGCCCACCTGCTGGCGATCAAAGACATGGCGGGACTGCTGAAACCGCGAGCCGCGGTCACCCTGATCCGGGCTCTTCGCCAGGAAGTCGGAATCCCGATCCACCTGCATACCCACGACACCGCCGGGATCCAAGCGGCCACCATTCTTGCCGCCGCCGATGAAGGCTTGCAGATCGCCGACGGGGCACTGGCGCCCATGTCGGGGGGAACGAGCCAGGTGAACCTGAACAACCTTGTCGAAGCCCTCCGGTTCACCGAACGCGAACCTGCCCTGGAGACGGAGTCACTGACGAAACTGGCCACCTACTGGCAGGCGGCTCGCGAGTTCTATCTTCCCTTTGAAAGCCCGGTCCTTCCCGCCACCGGTGACCTGTACGAACACGAGATGCCAGGGGGCCAGTACACGAATTTGTTTCAACAAGCCCGGGCACTGGGGCTCGCCGACCGCTGGGCCGAAGTCTGTCACGCCTACGCCGAGGTCAATCGGCTGTTCGGCGACATCGTCAAGGTGACGCCGACCAGCAAGGCGGTCGGGGACATGGCGTTATTTCTGGTCGCCAATCAGCTGTCGGCCGCGGATGTCCTGGCCAGTGACAAACCGCTGGCGTTTCCCAGCAGCGTGGTCGACCTGATCAGCGGACGGATGGGCCAACCTCCCGGCGGCTTTCCCCCCGAGGTGATCAAGGTCGTCCTGGGCGATCAGGCACCGGAGACGCAGCGGCCGGGGGAATCGATGCCCGATGCGGACATCGACGCCGCCCGCCAGCAGGTTGCGGACCTGACCGGCCAAACCGCCAACGACCGCGATGTCGCCAGCTATCTGCTGTACCCCAAGGTGTTCGCCGACTACGCCGAGCACCACAAGCGTTACGGGGACGTCTCCGCCCTGCCGACGCCAAACTTCTTGTACGGCCAGGAACACGGCGAAGAGATCGCGGTCGATATCGAACGGGGAAAGCGGCTGATCATCAAGTACGTCGCCGTTGGCCAGCCGCACCCCGATGGGACGCGCACCGTCTTTTTCGAACTCAACGGACAGCCCCGCGAAGTGACCGTCATCGACCAGTCGCTCGAGCCCGACATCAAGATGGCAATCAAGGCCGATCCGGACGATTCCCAGCAGATCGCCGCCCCGATGCCAGGGATGGTCATCACCGTCGCCGTGAACGAAGGCGACCGCGTCAAGGAGGGCCAAAAGCTGATGGTCCTGGAGGCGATGAAGATGGAAACGACGATCAACAGCCCCCATCACGGAACGGTGACCAGCATTCAAACCCCGGCAGGCACGGAAGTGGATGCGGGAGACCTGTTGGCGCGCGTCGAATGACCGCCGCCGCCGGCCCAACGACGGCAGCGATTCCCATCGGCGTCCGCCCGACGCTGTCTCCGAGCGGGCGGACATCGGCAGCGGAACTGGATTCTTCGAGACCCCGGCATTCTTCAATTCCATTTGACGCTGGCTGATTATGATGGGGAACCGAGACTCCTCGGCCGGACCCGCCGCTGAGTCACTTGTTCCCTGCTTCCCGCACCGCTTGGCCATGATTCGATCCAAATTCGCGTTGCCCTTTTCCACCATCGCCGCCACGATGTCGTCTCTCGTCTTGATCCTGCTTGTGGTCACTCCCGCTCAACCCCAAGATCCGTTCTCGCCGCCCGGGGACGTACCGCTGGAGGACGCCGCCGCGGAACTCGGTGACCTGGAGGACCTGTTCGGTCGCCCTGATGTACCCCAGGAGGAGCCGGGGGAACCGGCGGAGGCAGGAGAGCCGGAGGCCAGGCCCGATCCGGCGGTACAACAGCTCGTCGAACGGGGGCGACAGAACCCGAATTTCCTGGGGGACTCCATCGCGTCACTCGCTCGGGTCAAGGCTTGGGACGAGCTCGATTCGTTGCTGGCCACCGCGTCGGACGAGGGGTTGGAGGCGGACGTGAAGGCGAGGGTCGCCGAGACGGTCGGCGCGGCACTGATGGTGCGAATCTCGACCCAGGAGCCAATCGGGGAAGCGGCACGCGAGTTTCTGGAGGAATGTCAACAAGCAGCTTCGGATCAACGCCGCGACCCGCAGCGGCTCGGCGAAGCGATCTTGCAGCTCGGCAGCGACTCGGTCGACCAGCGGCTTGCCGCGATGCGGACCTTGCTGGGCGCCGGCGAGGCGTCGATCGAAGCGTTGGTCGAAGCCATTGCATCGGATCCGCAGTCACCAGGGCGGGACGATCAGCTGCGGGTCCTGGCGCGACTCGGCCCCGGCGGACCGGAAGCGCTGCGCCAGCTCGTTCTGTACGGACAACCGCCGCAGCGAACCGCCGCGCTGTCCGCCATCGCTCGCCTTGACCCCCACAACGCCATCCCCGATTTGGCCACCACGTTCCATGCTCCAGACTCCTCGGAGTCGGAAAGGGAGATCGCAGCCGCAGCGCTGCGGCGGGCTTTGGGAGGTGTCCCCAGTCGCGATGCGGCCTTGGAGCTGCTCGAAAATCGCCTGCAAACCTCGATGCGTGAGGCGGCGCGGATCGACAACGATGGCAAAACCAGGACGGTGTGGAGTGTGGACGCCGAAGCGGGGAGCGTCGCGCCGCTCGATTCGCACGAAATCGTCGCCGCGTATCGGCGGGGCTACGATGCCGCCGCCCGCTTGTTGCGCGTCGGAAGCTTGCCCCCGACGCTCGCGCGGGACGCGCTGATCGGCGATCTGAGCTATCGGGTGCTGGTGAATCCAGAATGGGGAGCCGAGTCGGACCGGCAACGGGTCGGCCAGATGCATGCGATCGATGTGGATCGCATTTCGCTGGCATTGCAGCGCGCGGTCCAGCTCAGCAACTGGCCCGCCGCGATCGGGTTGCTCCGCTTGATCGAGGAGGACGCAAGTCAGGAACAGCGAGATCGACTATTGCGGGGCGGCGGCGGCGACCCGACACCACTGGTGCGAGCTGCCACCGCCGCTGAACCACGGGTCCGCTATGAGGCAGTGTCGGCGATCGGGCGGGTCTCGGTCGGCGACACCTATCCGGGGATCAGTTCCGTTCGCCAGACCGCCGCCGAGATGCAGTCGCTCGGAGAACGGCCGGTCGCTGTGTTGGTCGAGACCCGGATGGAAGTTTCTCAGCATCTCGAATCGTTGCTGGAACAACTCGGCTACGACGTCCAGCTGGTGGGGTCGGTGCGATCCCTGGAGAGAATCTTGGCCGGTGGCAGCGAATTGTCCTTCATTTTGGCCAAGACACGCTTGGCCGATGCAACACCGATTGAAATGGTCGATCGGGTTCGCAGGCGATCGATCGGCCAGGAGGTTCCGATTGCGTTTTTTGGGGAACCGATCGACCGCTGGGAAGAGGACCGCTGGGACACCCCGACGATGCGGATCGCGGAACCGGTGACCACCGCAGGGTTCCGTCCCCTGTTGGACGCGATCGAACTTCGTCGCCGACTTCCACCACTGACCGGGACCGATCGGTACCTGTACCGCGAACAGGCGTCGCACGCCTTCTGAAGCTGCCCGGGCTGACAACAAGCCCATCGGCGGCTATCGCCCGGTGGGAATTCGGGGTATGGTCTGGCTCGGTTGCGGTGGTTGGCAGTCGGTGGCGGCGGTTGACAATTCGCCGTATCGTGACCAGGTCAGGATGATCCACGTGCGTTCCTCTCCATGGCGATCCTTGGCGCATCCACTCCGGGCCCCGGTGGCCCCCCGATACCCGGAATCATTGGCACCTCGCCAGCGATGCAGGAGGTCTATCGCGTCACCCGCCGTGTCGCCGGGAGCAACGCGTCGGTCTTGATCCTGGGCGAGACCGGAGTCGGAAAGGAACTGATCGCCGCCGCGATCCACCGCCTCAGCCGTCGCAGCGGTGGCCCCTTCGTGCGTGTCAACTGTGGGGCGCTGAGCGAAAGCTTGCTCGAAAGCGAACTCTTTGGCCATGTGCGCGGCGCCTTCACCGGAGCCGTTGCGAATCGCACCGGTCGCTTCGAAGCGGCCAACGGCGGGACGATCTTTCTCGATGAGATCAACAGCACGACGTTGACGCTGCAGGTGAAACTGCTGCGAGTCCTTCAAGAGAAAGAGTTCGAACGGGTGGGCGACACCGGGACGCTGCACACCGACGCGCGGGTGATTGCGGCCAGCAACCGTGATTTGATGCAGGAGGTTCGCGGGGGACGCTTTCGCGAAGACCTGTATTGGCGGTTGAACGTGGTCCCGGTCGAGATCCCACCCCTCCGCGACCGCCGCGATGACATCCCCGCGCTGGTCTCGTTCTTTCTAGATCACTACAACGAGATCAACGACCGCTACGTCGCACATATGGGCAAGGGGACGATCGAGGCGTTGCAGGATTATCACTGGCCCGGAAACGTCCGCGAGTTGCAAAACTACATCGAGCGCGCGGTGGTGATGGCGGAAACCGACGAGTTGACGGTCGACCTGCTCCCGTTCTGCGTCATCACCGAACAGCGGCCCGAGTCCTCCGACGCCAGCGGGACGAACATCGAGTCGCTGACCCGGGAAGTCGTCTCTCGCGGGATTCGCGACGCCGACGCCCGCTCCGATTCCGCCCACGCAACGGTGGTCGACCGCGTGGAAAAAGAGCTGATCAGTCAGGTGCTCGAGGCGTGCGGCGGGGTACAAACCAAGGCGGCAGCCAAGTTGGGGATCAACCGCAACACGCTGCACAAAAAGATCAAACAGTACGGGATCGATGCCGGCGAGGAATGAATCGCTGTCCCCGAGTATCTCCCCGGCGCTCTACAAGGAATTGCGCGTTCGACGCCGGACGGCTCGCGCCGTGCCGTTAAAAGACTGACGGCGTTGGGCGAGCGATGCTGGCTCAGAGCACTGTTGGCTCAGAGCGCTGTCGGCTCAGGGGTTTCCGACGGAGCCTAGCTGCGCTGGTGACTGGGCCGATCGATCCAGCGTTGGAGTAATCCATCGTAGGCATCGATGCGCCGGTCGCGAAGGAAGGGCCAGTGCGTCCGGACCACATCGGTCTCCGCGACGGCGCACTCGGCGAGCACCAACCCCTCGGTG
Organism: uncultured Pirellulaceae bacterium; assembly: GCA_964462125.1. Classification (GTDB taxonomy): domain Bacteria; phylum Planctomycetota; class Planctomycetia; order Pirellulales; family Pirellulaceae; genus JAWLFY01. Next base: position 6,190 of record CAYWXT010000224.1, read on the forward strand.
CCGTGATTGGCCTCGGCCACCACCTCTCCTCGCGGGGAGGCGACGAACGATCCTCCCCAAAATTCGACGCGTCCTTCGACCCCGACGCGGTTGGGGGCGCCCAGCCACAGTCCGTTCGCGATCGCATGGGCTCGCATCGTTGTCTTCCAGGCATCGTACTGTCCAGCACCGAATGCTTCCTTTTCCTCATCAATCCAGCCGATCGCAGTCGGATAGAGTAGAATCTCGGCGCCCGCCAAGGCAAACAGACGAGCCGCCTCGGGGAACCACTGGTCCCAGCAAATCCCGACCCCCAGCACCGCGTAGCGGGTGCGGATCGGTTCGAACCCGAGGTCACCTGGCGAGAAATAAAACTTCTCGTAGTACAACGGATCATCCGGGATATGCATCTTGCGATAGATTCCCGCGATCGCCCCGTCGGCATCAATGACTGCGGCCGAATTGTGGTACATCCCCGGAGCGCGGCGTTCGAAAATGGGAGCGACGACGACAACCTGACGTTTTTCCGCCACCGCTCGCAGAGCATCGATCGTCGGGCCCGGGATCGGCTGGGCCAGATCGAACATCCGGTGGTCTTCACTCTGACAGGGATAGGGACCGTTGAACAATTCCTGTAAACAAACGACTTGGGCTCCACGGTCAGCCGCCTGTTCGATCCACGCGCAGGCGGCCTCGACGCAGGCGTCCTGGGAACCTGCATCCGGCATTTGGACGAGCGCCAGACGAACATTGCGAGCCACGAACCGATCCTCCAGAGAGAGTTGAATCGAACGATGTCCAGTCCCACCTCCCGTCGCCCCACGATCCTGTTCGTCTCGGGAACCGACACCGATGTCGGCAAGACTTACTGTGCAGCCTTGATCGCGCGACGGATCCTCCATTCTGGCGTTCGCATCGGCGTCTACAAGCCGGTGGCCAGCGGGTGCCGCCGACAGGTGGAAGGTTGGATCGCCGAGGACGCCCGCTTGTTGTGGCTCGCGGCCGGAAAACCGCGGTCATTGCGAGACGTTTGCCCCCAATGTTTCGGCCCCCCCTTGGCGCCTCCCGAAGCGGCCCGATTGGCCGGCGCCGAGGTCGACCGCGCGCGACTGCGCGGGGGAGCAGACGTCTGGGAACAGGGGGATTATGAGGTGCTTGTGGTCGAAGGGGCGGGAGGTTTGTTCAGCCCGCTGGCCGACGACCTGCTGAATGTTGACCTCGTGCGGCAGTTCGACCCAGCCCGCCTGCTGATCGTTGCCGCCAACCGCCTGGGCGTCGTGCACCAAGTCTTGGCGACGTGCGAAGCAGCTCGGCACCGCGGCGTTCAACCCGCCGGGATCGTCCTCTGCCGCCGTGACCCAGGCGAGGAGCGATCTCTGGCGAGCAATGCCGCGCAGATCCGTCGCTATACCGATGTCCCGATCGTGGGCGAAGTCCCCCACGGCGGCGACGGCGATGCGATCGACCTTCCCGGCATCCTCGGCGATCAAGTGCTGAAAAACGAGATGGCTAAGCAATGAGACAACGCCTAGCTGCCCGGTGTCAGCCAAGGCGCTGCCAGTCCGCTGGCCCCGAGCAACAACAACAGAACCAGCGTGACTCGCCGCAGCCGGCGACGCCCCAACCACGTCCCAAAATGAAGGCCCAGGTAGGTCACCACCAACAACAACGGAATCAATGCTGATGCGATAAGCGCCGGGGCGATCACTCGATCGCCGAAGAAGAGGTACAGGATCCACAGCGCCGGGGCGATGCTGATCAAGTACATCGCAAACAAAAAGCCCCGCGACTGTTTCGTCCCCCAGTCATGCGCCTGGACCCAAAACACCATCGCCGGCCCCCCCATCCCCACCAGGCCTTGCAGGAAACCGGAGGCGGGGAATGCTACCCAGCTCCAGACCGGATGAAGCCGCTTCCTGGGAGTCGGCCGGAACAGCAAAACCGCCAGCGTCACCGCAATCACGACGCCCCCGACGAATTGCCTCAAGACGACCACGGGGAAAGCTTCCAATTGACCGAGCAACCAAACCCCTGGCGGCAGAAACACAAGCCGCAGCAGTCCGGGATAGGCCACCTGGCGGACCGATATCGAACGTCGAAATGTCCAGACCCCCCAAATGTTCTGAGGGATCGTCGCGACCAACAGCAACGTCTGGGACTCGGGAATCAAGTAGCCAAACCACAGCAGGGCAGGAACGATCAGCAAGCCAGCAGCAAACCCGGCCGCCGACTGGACGAAAATGCCGACGCAGAGAATCATCGCCAGCGGCCATTGCTCAAGTAGCGTCTCCATGGCGGCACTTTAGCGGATCGACCATTTCACCCCCAGCGGTGTCGATCACCAAGTTTTTGCGTCCTCCGCCCGCTCGATTCCTCCCGGCCAACAGCATGCGTATACTGAACGGGGAGTGCATTGTCACTCCCAGCGATTCGGTCACGTTTCTCGTGAAGGAAACTCAGCGATGCGCAGCCCCTCGATTTCGATTCATCTATTTCCAATGATCGCAGTGACCGCCGGTTTGCTTGCCGTATTCTCCCTGACCCCGGCGGGGGCCGCCGGTCAGCCGGAGCAGGCTCAGGTGGGTGAGCAGGCGTCCGCGAAGACGGCGGCGGAGCCGACGAACGTTGACACCCCCTACACTCCAGAGTCGAAGGCGGACTTGCGCCGTCGCCTGAGCAAGATGCAGTTCGACGTGACTCAACAGGAAGCGACCGAACCCGCCTTTCGCAACCGCTACTGGGACAATAAGCAGGACGGGACCTACGAGTGCGTCGTCTGCGAATTGCCCCTGTTCCAAAGTGATACGAAGTTCAAATCGGGGACCGGTTGGCCGAGCTTCTGGTCCCCTCTGGACAAGACGCACGTCGGTTACAAGAAGGAGCGGCACCTCTTCTATTCCCGGACGGAGGTGCACTGCAAACGTTGCGGTGCTCACCTGGGACACGTGTTCGATGACGGTCCCCCGCCGACCGGCAAACGTTACTGCATGAACAGCGCCGCGCTGAAATTCGTGGAACCGGCGACCAGCGACGAATCGAAGCCGACCGCTTCCACCGCCGAAGTGACAGCGCAGCCGTAGAGGTCAAATCACGGCACCCGCGGCGACGTGTGAATCTACCTGTCACCAGAAAAATTGGCCCTAGCCGGCTAGGCTCTGTCAGAAAACACCCATCGCACCATGATTAGAAGTGCGGCCGCCC
>CAYWXT010000225.1:0-9259 GCA_964462125.1 uncultured Pirellulaceae bacterium
ACTTTGTGCTGGCTCGGCTCGAAGCGGAGGGGCTGCGGCCGGCTCCCGAGGCCGATCGCCTAGCCTTGGCCCGCCGAGTTTCGATCGATCTGACCGGCTTGCCACCGACGTGGGAACAGGCCCGAGCCTTTGCCGATGACCCCCGCGAGGGTGCCTACGAGCGGTATGTCGATCGACTGCTCGCCGATCCGGCGTTCGGGGAACGCTGGGCCCGCGTGTGGCTCGACCAGGCCCGCTATGCCGACTCCGCCGGCTATGCCGACGACCCGTCGCGGACGATCTGGGCCTACCGTGACTACGTCATCCGTTCGCTGAACGAGAACAAGCCGTTCGATCAATTCACGCGGGAACAAATCGCAGGCGATCTCCTGGAGTCACCGACCGAGGAACAACGGGTCGCCACCGCGTTCCATCGCAACACAATGACCAACAGCGAAGGGGGCACCAACGACGAGGAGTTCCGCAACGTCGCAGTGGTCGACCGCGTCAACACAACGATGGCGGTTTGGATGGGAACGACGATGGCATGTGCCCAGTGTCACACCCACAAGTACGATCCGATCACGCAAGAAGAGTACTTTCAGTTCTTCGCTTTCTTCAACAACACGCGGGACAGTGACAAGAAAGACGAACGTCCGGTCCTGGAACTATGGTCGGACGCAGAGCGGGAACGACAGGCACAACAGAAACGCCAAGTCGCAGAGTTGAAAGCCCAGGTCGCCGCACTCACCGAGCAAATCGGTGACGATCCGACTGCGGAGAAAGCGAAAGACGCTGAAGACCCCGACGACGCCGAGGAACCGGAGGAAGCCGAACCGGCAGCCGAGGATCCCGATCCGCTTCGCGAGGAGCTTGACCAGCTTCGCGACGCGTTGGCGCGTGCCGAGGAGCAACTGGCGGAGATCGGGCCGATCACGACGGTGCCGATCATGCGCGAACTGCCGGAAGACCAGCGCCGCGAGACCCATGTTCAACTGCGCGGCAACTATTTATCGAAGGCTCAAGAGGTTTCCGCAGGGACACCGGCCGCGTTTCACCCGCTCCGGGAAGATTTACCGCGCAATCGGCTCGCGTTGGCCCACTGGTTGGTCGACGATGCGAATCCGCTGACCGCCCGCGTGATCGTCAATCGCCACTGGGAGCAGCTGTTCGGCAGCGGGATTGTGCTCAGCAGCGAAGAGTTCGGGGCACAGGGAGACCTGCCGTCGCATCCGCGGTTGCTTGACTGGTTAGCGGTCGATCTTCGCGAGCAGGGGTGGGATCTCAAGCGGCTGATTCGGCAAATCGTCCTCTCGGCGGCGTATCGGCAAAGTTCGGTCACGACGCCGGAAAAGCTGCGTGCGGATCCCGACAACCGCCTCATGTCGCGAGGCCCCCGGTTTCGAATCTCCGCCGAGATGGTGCGCGACCAGGCGCTGGCCGCCGGTGATCTGCTGAGCCGCAAGATGCATGGCCCGTCGGTGAAACCGCCACAGCCGTCAATGGGTTTGAAAGCCGCGTTCGGCTCCGCGACCGACTGGACGCCCAGCGAGGGCGGGGACCGCTATCGGCGCGGGCTGTACACGACTTGGCGGCGGTCGAGTCCCTACCCGTCGATGGCTACCTTCGATGCCCCCAGCCGCGAGGTCTGCACCGTCCGGCGGAACCGCACCAATACACCGCTGCAGGCGTTGGTGACGCTCAACGATCCGGTCTATGTCGAAGCGGCCCAGGCCCTCGCCGAGCGGATGCTTGAGGAAGGGGAGACGATCGACGACCGCATCGCCGCCGGATTTCGCCGCGCCCTGGTCCGCGATCCTTCCTCCCAGGAACGGAGCCGGCTCGGTCAACTGTACGAGGAGGCCCGCGAGCGATTCGCGGAGAATCCAGCCCAGGCGAAAGAACTCGTCGGTGAACACAGGCTCGACAAAGGGACGGACCCGATCGAGCGGGCGACATGGACGCTCGTCGCCAACGTCATTTTGAACCTCGACGAAATGTTCCTGAAACGTTAAGTGGACAGGCCTTTCATGCAATCGAACCCGAATTCCCAGGACCAGCAGTCGCAGCTGGCATTGAAAACGCGTCGTCATTTCCTGCGGGAATCGACAGCGGGGCTCGGTGGGATCGCGCTGGCGAGCTTGCTAGCCGATGAGGGCCGGGCCGCCCCCGCGGCTGATCAGCCGCTGGCAATTCAACCGACCCATTTCGCGCCGCAAGCCAAACGCGTGATCTACCTTCACCTGACCGGTTCGCCGCCGAACTTGGACCTGTTCGACTACAAGCCGGAACTGGTCAAGCGAGATGGACAGGACTGTCCCGATGCCTTCATCGAGGGACGCGAGTTCGCCTTTACCAGCGGAACACCGAAGCTGATGGGCTCGCCTAGAACATGGCAGCGGGTCGGGGCGAGTGGGATGTGGATGTCCGATGCGATCCCGAATCTGCACCGTGTTGCCGACGACCTGTGTGTCATTCATTCGATGCATACGGACCAGTTCAATCATGCTCCCGCGGAACTCATGGTCTATACCGGGTCGCCACGCTCCGGGCGCCCATCGATGGGTTCGTGGGTGACCTATGGGTTGGGCAGTGAAAACGAGAACCTGCCCGGATTTGTGGTGTTGATCTCCAGCGGCGTTCAGCCCAACGGGGGGCAGAACTCGTTCGGCAGCGGGTTTCTCCCGTCGGTGTACCAAGGGGTGCAGTGCCGATCGCAAGGCGACCCTGTTCTCTATGTTTCGGACCCACCCGGTGTCGATCGGTCGTTGCGGCGAATGAGCCTCGATGCCCTCGGCGATTTGAACCGGCTGCAGGCGGATCAGTTGGGGCATCCAGAAACCCGGACCCGGATCGCACAGTACGAGTTGGCGTTTCGGATGCAGGTCTCCGTTCCCGAGGTGATGGACATTTCCCGCGAGTCGCAGCGGACCTTGGAAACGTATGGTGCCGAACCCGGTGGGGCGAGTTTCGCCAACAATTGTTTGCTAGCCCGGCGGTTGGTCGAGTCAGGGGTGCGGTTCGTGCAGCTGTTCGATTGGGGATGGGACTTTCACGGGACGCGCAAGGATTCTGGGATCACCGATGGCTTGACGAACAAGTGCGCCACGATGGACCGCCCGGTCGCGGCGCTGATCGATGACCTCAAGCAACGCGGTTTGTTCGAGGAAACGCTAATCATCTGCGGGGGGGAGTTCGGACGCACGCCGTTCCGTGAAGGCCGAACCGCCGAGAGCCAGATTCTGGGACGCGATCACTATCCCGACGCCTTCACCATGTGGATGGCCGGCGGCGGTGTCCGGGGCGGGTTCGAGTATGGTGCTTCCGATGAGCTCGGGTTCTCGGTGGCGGAAAACCCAGTCCATGTGCACGATTTGCAAGCGACGATCCTGCATCTGCTCGGCATGGATCACGAGCGGCTTACCTACCGTTTTCAAGGCCGTGACTTCCGCCTGACCGATGTGCATGGCCATGTGGTCGACGCGCTGCTGAGGTGACTTGAGAGAAATGGACTTGATTTCGGTCGATTTTTCTTCCTAGGTTCACCGTCCGGCGCCGGACCCGCTTGCGCCGACCCGGTAGGAACGTAGGGAATGTTGCACACCGCTCGACCGATTCCACTGACGCCCGCCAGGGCCGTGACGGTGGCCGCTGCGATGACGATCATGCTGTTGTCCGGTTGTTCCCAGAATCCTTACCTGGCCGGCCCCAGCGGCGCCCCCTGGCAAGGCCAACCGGTGGCAGCCGGCCCCGAGCAGGCGCAGCTCTCGGAGCTGAGCCGTCGCGTGCAACTACTGGATGACAACAACCGCCAGCTGACGACGCAACTGGCGCAAAGCGAACAGCGATCGCAAGTATACCGCGATGAGCTCGAACTCGTCCGTCAGCAATTGGCGGATACAACCAAGCAATTCGAGGAAGCCAAGGTCGCCGCCAAGCAAGCCGAGAGCCAGGCCCGCAGCTTCCAGGCATCGACGCAGCTTCGCGGGGGGGCGTCGATCGAGCCGAATACGAACCTCTCCGCTCAGGCCAGCCAGTTGAACCTGGGAGGGATCCCTGTCCGTCGGGACGGCCAAAAGATCCGCATCGTGCTTTCCGCCGACCAACTGTTTCAGCCTGGAACGGTGCAACCGTTGCCTCAGGCAGCCTCCATCCTGGACCCGGTCGCCGCGCAAATCCGCAACGTTTTTCCAAAGCAACGGTTGGCGATCGAAGCGTACAGTGACAACGCGCCGCTGTACGGAGGGCAGGTGGCCTCCAGCCAACAATTGACCGCGGCCCAGGCGTCTGCCGTCTATGAGCTGCTGAACCGCCGCGCCGGGTTTGCCCCGGAACAGCTTTTCACCGTCGCCCACGGCGCGAACAATCCGACGGAGTCCAACGAATCGGCTGCCGGCCGAGCGGCCAACCGGCGGATCGAATTGGTGATCCACCCGGAATCGGTGCAGTAGCGGTCAGCTCGCCATTGCCGCCAGCGACTTTCGGTGATACTTGCGTCCCTCCTGCTCAGGGCTGAAGGTCCGCTCGAGCTCGTCCGGATGCTTCCGAAACCACGCGGCGATCAGCGCGAGGGTATGGGGGTTTTCCCCCGCCGGTCGCGTCGACGTGCCGTCCAGCGTGGCGGCCCAGCGGCGGAGGGTCGGCTTGAGGGCGGTGTAGTCCTCGGCGTTTCTCGGGGCCGTCGCCACCTCGGTCAGCTCCCCGCGGCGGATCAGGTACCAGATCCCGCAACCATCGTATCCCGAAGCGGCGTAGATGAAGGAATAGTCGCGGCGGGCGGCGGCGAACATGTCAAGCTTCCGCTGCACGTATTCCAAGGATCGCAGGGTATCTCGGGCGCGACCGGCGAGTTCGTATTGCTGATTTGCCGCCGCGGCCAGCATTTGCTCCCGCACCGCCTCGATCGGCGCGACATTGGCCCCTTCTAAAAAGCGCGCCGCGGCGGTGACCTGCGCCTCGTACGCCTCGCGGCCACAAGCAGCGGCACAGGGCCCGAGACAGGTGCCGAGCTCGAGTCTCAGACACCCCGGGCGATGCTCCAAATCAAATAGCTGCATTTGTTCAGCGAACTGAAACACCTGCTTCTGGCTGCAGTCGCGGAGCCGGAAGACTTTGTTCAGCGCGTCCACGGCGCGCCCCATCCGGCCGGCCCCGTGGAAAGGTCCTTCGACCGAGACGCAATCCGCCGGCGGAGTCCCGGCAAGGTAAAACGTCGCCGCTGGACGGCGGCCGAGGCACAGGAACACCGGGCGCTGCCGCTCCGGCATCCCCTGGACGTTGAAGCGGGGGGTCAGCCGGCGAATCAGGTATTGCTCGCGAATCAATGCCGCGAAATCGCTCGGCTGGGTCTCCCAACGGATCGCCCGCGCCTGCTCGACAAGCCTCCCTCCCTTGTCATCAGCAGCACTATTGGAGAAGTAGCCGAGCAGCCGTGAGCGTAGCGACTTACTCTTGCCGACGTAAATCAAATCGCCCTGGCGATCGAGCATCCCATAGACCCCCGGAACCCGCGGGCAGGTCCTGGCAACCTGGTGACGTAGCGCGGCCCTTGTCTTGCCGCCAACCATCTCCAGCGGGCGCGTCGGATGGGGGTTGAAGGGATCTTCCCCAAAACCAACGCTCAGCCGCTGGCGCAGCATCGCCTCCATGCGTTTCCCTCCCTGAACCCGAGGCCAACCCGAAACCAAGCGCCGCCCGGAACCGAGGCGGCTGCTAACAGCCAGCCATTATGGGCGACATCGGTGGAATTCCCCAAGACGAGAATTCAGACAATCTTGCGAAGCTGGCTGGTGACCGCTTCGATCGGGATCGGGATCCCTCGCAAGACCCCTTCCAGCACCAGGCTGCCGTCGACGACTCCCTGAAACCGGGCCACGATCATCCGACCGCGACGGGCTTTCTCCAAGACAACCATCACGATCAAACGGTCGCCGGGAGTGACGACGCCACGGAAGCGGACTTCATCGACGCCACCGAAACCGACCATAGCGGCGCCGAGCAAGTCGTGCTTCTGGGTGAAATAGCTGGAGAGCTGGGCGACCGCCTCGAGCATGATCACACCCGGCATCAGCGGCATCCCCGGCATGTGCCCGCGGACCCAAAACTCGTCGTCGGTGATCTCCTTGTACGCCGCGCACGCGTTCCGGCCCAGGTCCTCATGGAGGATCGCGGTCAGCTGTTCCATCTCGTGCCGCTGAGGATTCAGCGCCCGAATTGCCTCGATCTCGGCAATCGGTCGATCGAAATCCAACAACGCCAGGTCGATGATGAATTCACTATTCGCCATCGGATCCCTTTCGCCACCGGGGAAACGGCCCGCCAAACGGATCAGGTCTTGATCTTTTTCCGCTTGGCCTTGCGGGCCTTCGCGCTGGCGGGACGGCGTCCGTGGTTGGCTTTCTTGATCTTGTGATGTGGCTTGGCCATGTCAGTCCATTCGGGAAGTCGCATGGGGGAAGTCGGCGATTGGAAGCAGAAAAACTAGCAGGTTTCTCGCTCCCTGGGTAGCCAAGCCCAACGGATCTAGCGCCAGCGTTGGGTGCCCTGTCCCGCCCAGGGGGTCGCGGTGCGGTCGGTCCGTGGCCCCCCCCTGTTCCGGCTGGGGCTGAGCCGCCGAGTAGCGGCCGCTGTTCTTGATCGAAGGGGGGATCATGCTTTTCGGTACCGGCATCCGCTCGGTGGAAGGATTGTCCGTAGCATCCGCCTGGGCGACGCCCTCGGCTGCGTCGCTGCCATCCGATTCGGGTGACTTCGGAGTCTCACGGCCATCCCGGGTCCTGGCGTAGAAGCTGTCCGCCTCCAGGCTCGCCAGGCTCGTCGCCGGCGCCGGGGCAGGCCCTGGTTTTGGTGCTGAGCCCCCTGGTCCCCGTTGTGAATTCCCCTCTTGAGACCGCGAGGCGAGCTGATCGTCTTCCTCGCCCCGATCCTCGGAGTCGGGCGGGGGAAGCTTGGCAAATTTTTCCACCGCACCGCTGCCTTCAGAAACCCACGCCAGCCAGTATTCCTGAAGTTCCCCGAGCGACTCGTACCCATAATGCTTGCGGACACTCTCGGTCCACGAGGATCGCTCCATGTAGTCGTGGAGGAACTCGATGAACTGCCGGGGGCCGCGCTGCCCGATCAAGAACTGGCATACGGAATAGCCTTGGGCGTACATCGGCAGTACATCGTTGGGGTACTCGGTCAGCAGGAACAGCTGGTTCATCGCAATCCCGCGGCGGCTGCGAAGAAATTCTCGCAGCTTCGCCTCATGCTTGGCACGCTCCGATTCGTGTTCCACCGTGCTGCAAATGCCCTCGTCGGCCCAGCGGGGGAGCGGCCGTCCGAAGTGCGTGGCGAGCACCGTGTGCGTCACCTCGTGCGGCAACACACTATCAAGGATCCGCTGCTGGGTACCCACCACCTCCATCACGAAGTTGCGGACCGGAGACCGGTCGTACTGGGTTATCCCTTGGGCGGCCTTGTTGGGGCCGTCGATCACCTGGATTGGGCAGGGCTCGGGCCAGTTACCCAGCGGCTCGCCAAGCCAGTGAACCGCCAAGTCGCGGCGATAACGCTCAGCCGCTTCACCGACCCTCTGAGCCAGCTGCTGGGACGAAGCCTCAACCAGAAAATTCTGTGTACGATAACCAGCTGCCGAAGCAGATTCCTGGGTCAGACAACAAGCCAATCCAATGATCAGGCTGGCCGAGACGCACCCGAAATACAAACGGGCACGATACCAGAGAGAAGCGGCTTCCATGCCGAGTGACTCCATCGCTTGGGTCAAGTGGATAGCGGGCAGCAATCCCGTCATGCGGGTGGAGACGGTGCCAATGCCCGGTGCGATGGTGGGAGTTTAGGGGAAGCCCGATCGCGCCCGATAGACGAGTTTCTCATTCAGTCGATCATCCGCCACACGTTCGAACAACGCCGTCCGCTCACCCGGCGAATATCGCTCACTCCGTGAATATCGCCTGCAACTGGGCGACCCACGCGTCCCAACCGTCGGCCGCCGCCTCGAAGTCGACTCGCATCCAGCGAACCGGCTCACCCGGCAAGACGGCCGGAGGAAATTTTCCTTCGCGACTGAGGGGGATGTGGCTCCCCGCCCCCATCGCCAAACGATCTTCAATTTCCGGAGTCAGCAGGAAATCGACCAAGCGTCCGGCGGCGACCGGATGGGACGCCCCGCGGAGGATCGCGACGGTGTTGGGAATTCGCAGCGTCCCGGGCTGGTCGGGCGATTGGTCCGGAAAGATGATCTCCACCGGGTAGTCCAGATCTTGCTCGATCATCGCCAGATCGGAGTCTATCAGGCCCCAAGCGAGTTGGCCCGCCGAAACGGCCCGGGCAATCTGACGCTCCTCAGCCAGGACCACGCCGTTGTCACGGATTTGGTCCAACATCGCCAGCGTCGCCTCCGTTCCATTCTTCTCGCGAAGCACTGCCCAGTGGGTTGCGGCGGTCCCGCCCAGCGGCGTCGCCATGCCGCAGCGGCCCTGCCAGCGGGCATCGGCAAGGTCGGCCACCGAGCTGGGGAACTCCTCGTCCGGTTCGATCGCTTCCTGGTTGACCAGCAACACGCGCGCCCGGGCAGCAAAGCCGCACCAGGTGCTGTCCGCAGCGACCATCGCCCGAGGCCAGTTGGAGGGAACCGGAAAGTCGTGTCGCTGTAGGCGCCCCTGCTGCTGCAGACGGATCGTCGGCAGCACCTCGTTATCCCAGAAAAGATCACACCGAGGCGGTTCATCGGCGCCCCGGCTGCCGCTCACCAACGCGGAAGCCTTCGTCGAGCGAACGTTGAACTCGCCGTTCACACGGACCGTACCGCTCGTCTCCCGCTGGAAGGCGTCCAGGATCGGCTGAACCGTTTCCTGTTCCCCCGCGGCGTAGACAACCACTTGGTCCTCTGTGCGAGCGGTACAACCGGAAACGGCGATCACGCCAGCGGCGAGGAACCAGCCAACGCCACCGGACGAACCGGCTCGCCGACGGCGGGCGGGGTTAAACTGCAAGGATGATGGTTGCACGAGTATATTCCTGGATCGGGGCGCTGATCGTGGCGTTCCCGAGCGCCGTCGCCGGGGACGAGTTGGGCGGAAGTGAGTTGGGCGGAAGTGGTTTGACCGAGCGGGCCGGCCGTCACATTCGATTGATCACCGACTTGGCCGATCCCCCCCAAGCCGACGAGCTTGTCGCGTCGTTCGATGCAGCGGTACCCCAGTGGCTCGATTTCTGGGACCTTCCCCCCGATGCCGCCGAAGACTGGCAGGTCGTCGCCTATGTGATGCGCGACCGC